>NZ_JAHDTH010000061.1 GCF_018531445.1 Pseudonocardia lacus | reverse complement strand
TATCCACCGCAGCCCTTGTGTTGATCTTCTTCCTTCGTCAGAAGCATGATCAACCAGGGGCTGCTCCCATGATCACCCGGGGTCACCTGAGCGCAGCGCCGGGACCCACGAGGTTAAAGATCAAGCTGAAGGCAGGGCCCACCCGATCGGGGGGCGCACGACGTCACGAGTGCGTTAATCCGGGAGCGGGGCCGAGACGGCCTCGGCGCGCGACCGCCGCGGAGGAGGCATCCTGGACCATTCCGCCGTTGCGAGGAGTTCCCGTGCCCGACACCGATCCGCGAGCCGACCGGACCTGGCTGGCCGCCGCCGTCGACCTGGCCGTGCGCAACGTCGCCGAGGGTGGCGGCCCGTTCGGCGCGGTCGTGGTGATGGGCGGCGACCTGATCGCCGAGGGCCAGAACCGGGTCACCCGCGACAACGACCCCACCGCGCACGCCGAGGTCGTGGCGGTCCGGGCCGCCTGCGCGAAGCGCGGCGACTTCTCGCTGCCCGGCGCCACGCTCTACACCTCGTGCGAGCCCTGCCCGCTGTGCATGGCCTCGGCGCTGTGGGCCCGGCTCGGCCGGGTCGTCTACGCCGCCGACCGCTACGACGCCGCCCGGGGCGGCTTCGACGACCTGGCCTTCTACGAGCTGTTCGGGCGCGACCGGGACACCTGGGACACCAGGGTCGAGGCCGTCGCGCTGGACGGCGCCGTCGCCCCGTTCGACGCGTGGCGGGACAAGGCCGACCGGGTGGCGTACTGAGCCCGACCTGACAAGCACCGACCGGACAGAGAGGACGATGGACCTGCACACCGTGGGCGCGCTGCACCGCCCGACCGACCGCGCCGGCCTCGACGCCCTGCTCGGCCCGGGCTCGGCCGTGCTCGCCGGCGGCACCTGGCTGTTCTCCGAGCCGCAGCCGCACCTGGCCGCGCTGGTCGACCTGACCGGGCTCGGCTGGCCCTCGCTGGTCACCGGGTCGGACGGCGCGCTGACGATCTCGGCCACCTGCACCCTGGCCGAGCTGGCCGCGGCCGGCCCGGCGCTGTTCCGCACCTGCTGCCGGGCGCTGGCCGGCTCGTTCAAGATCTGGCACACGGCCACCGTCGGCGGCAACGTCTGCCTCGCGCTGCCGGCCGGGCCGATGACCTCGCTGTGCGCCGCCCTCGACGGCGTCGCCGAGCTGTGGGGGCCGGGCGGCTCGGTCCGCCGCGTCCCGGTGGCCCGGTTCGTCACCGGCGTCCGCACCACGGACCTGCGTCCCGGCGAGGTCCTGCGGTCGGTGCGGCTGCCGGCCGCGGCGCTGGCCGCCCCGACCGCGTTCCGCCGCGCCGCGCTGACCGCCCAGGGGCGGTCGGGAGCCGTCGTGATCGGCCGCCGCGACCCGGACGGCGGGCTCGTGCTCACCGTCACCGCGGCCACCGAGCGACCGTTCCGGTTCGCCTTCGCCGCGCCGCCCCGCGAGGCCGAGCTGAGCGCGGCGCTCGCGACGGTCGAGCGCTGGTACGACGACCCGCACGGCGCCCCGGACTGGCGCGCCCACGTCACCGGTCGGCTGGCCGCCGAGGTCGTGGACGAACTCGCATGATCGAGATCGACGGCGTGCCCGCCGACCGCGACCCGCGCCCTGGCCAGTGCCTGCGCACGTTCGTGCGCGAGCAGGGCCACAGCGCGGTCAAGAAGGGCTGCGACTCCGGCGACTGCGGGGCCTGCAGCGTGCTGGTGGACGGCACGCCCGTGCACTCCTGCGTCTACCCGGCCGCGCGCGCCGACGGGCGCTCGGTGACCACCGCGGCCGGCCTGGGCACCCCCGACGACCTGCACCCCGTCCAGCGCCGGTTCGTCGACGCCGGCGGGTTCCAGTGCGGCTTCTGCACCGCGGGCCTGGTCGTCACCGCCGCCGCCCTCGACGCCGAGCGCCCCGACGGCCTCGGCGACCCTGACGGCGCCGACCTGGGCCACCTGCTCAAGGGCAACCTCTGCCGGTGCACCGGCTACCGGTCCGTCGCCGACGCGCTCGCCGGCGGGGTCAACACCGAGAAGGACGGCGCCGCGCCCGGCCGCTCGCTGCCCGCACCGGCCGGCGTCCGGGTGGTCACCGGTCGCGAGCCCTACACCCTCGACGAGCCGCCGCCGGGCGTGCTGCACCTGTCGGTGCTGCGCAGCCCGCACGCGCACGCCCGCATCCGCTCGATCGACACCGCGGCGGCGCGGGCGCTGCCCGGGGTGCACCTGGTGCTCACCCACGCCGACGTCCCGCGGGTGCACTACTCGACCGGGCGGCACGAGAACCGCCACGACGACCCGGACGACACCCTGATGCTCGACGCGATGGTGCGCCATGTGGGGCAGCGGGTCGCCGCCGTGGTGGCCGACTCGGTGGCCGCGGCCGAGCGCGCGTGCCGGGCGATCGTCGTGGACTACGAGGTGCTGCCCGCCGTGCTCGACCCGCTGGCCGCGCTGGCGCCGGGGGCGCCGCTGCTGCACGCGGACAAGGACCGCGCCGCGGGCATCGCCGACCCGGGCGCCAACCTGGTCGCCGAGCTGCACGGCGGGGTCGGCGACGTCGAGGCCGGTCTGCGCGCGGCCGCGGAGGTCGTCGAGGGCACCTGGACGACCCAGCGGGTCTCGCACGGGCAGCTGGAGACCCACGGCACCGTGGCCTGGCTCGACGAGGGCGATCGGCTCGTCGTGCGGACCAGCACCCAGGTGCCGTTCCTGGTCCGCCGCGAGCTGGCCCGGGTGCTGGGCCTGGACCACGCACGGCTGCGGGTGCTGACCGCGCGCGTCGGGGGCGGGTTCGGCGGCAAGCAGGAGATGCTCACCGAGGACCTGGTCGCGCTGGCCGTGCTGCGCCTGCGCCGGCCCGTGCAGTGGGAGATCACCCGCACCGAGTCGCTCACCGCGCTGCCCTGCCGCCACCCCATGCGGGTGGGGGTGCGGGTCGGCGCCACCGCCGACGGCGTGCTCACCGCGCTGGCCGTCGACGTCCTGTCCGACGCCGGCGCGTACGGCAACCACTCGGTGGGGGTGCTGTTCCACGGCTGCCACGAGTCGGTCGGGCTCTACCGCTGCCCGAACAAGCGGGTCGACGCCCGCGCCGCGTACACCAACAACGTGCCCTCGGGCGCGTTCCGCGGCTACGGCCTGGGCCAGGTGATGTTCGGCATCGAGTGCGCGCTCGACGAGCTGGCCCGCAGGCTCGGCATCGACCCGTTCGACCTGCGCGCCCGCAACGTCGTCGTCCCCGGGGACCCGATCGTCGCCGCGCACGGGCCCGACCCCGACGACGACCTCACCTACGGCTCCTACGGCCTGGACCAGTGCCTCGACATGGCCCGCGCCGCCGTCCGGGCGGGCGACGACGTGCCCGCGCCGCGCGGGCCCGAGTGGCGGGTGGGGGAGGGCATGGCCGCGGCCATGATCGCCACCGTGCCCCCGCGCGGGCACCTGGCCGAGGCGTCGGTGACGCTGGAGCCCGACGGGCGCTACGCGGTCCGGGTCGGCACCGCCGAGTTCGGCAACGGCACCAGCACCGTGCACACCCAGCTGGTGGCGACCGCGCTGGCCACCGAGCCCGACCGGGTCCGGCTCTGGCAGTCGGACACCGACGCCGTGGGCCACGACACCGGGGCCTTCGGCTCGGCCGGCAGCGTCGTCGCCGGCAAGGCCGTGCACGCCGCCGCGCTCGCCCTGCGCGAGCTGATCGCGCGGCGCGCGCCCGGCGAGCTCGGCCCGCTGGGGGTCCAATCGGGCGCCGGGTTCGTGCCGCTGACCGCGATCGCCGGCCCGGACGGGCTCACCGCGCGGGCCACCCACGACGGCACCCCGCGCTCGGTGGCCTTCAACGTGCACGCCGTGCGGGTCGCGGTGCACGTCGGCACCGGCGAGGTCCGGTTCCTGCGCTCGGTGCACGCCGCCGACGCCGGCACCGTGCTCAACCCCGAGCAGCTGCGCGGCCAGATCGAGGGCGGTGTGGCCCAGGCGCTGGGCACGGCGCTGTTCGAGGAGCTGCTGGTCGACGAGCACGGGGCGGTCACCACCGGGGTGCTGCGCAACTACCACCTGCCCCAGTTCGCCGACGTGCCGCGCACCGAGGTGCTGCTGGCCGCGACGAGCGACCGGTTGGGACCGTACGGGGCGAAGTCGATGAGCGAGGCCCCCTACAACCCGGTCGCCCCCGCCGTCGCCAACGCCGTGCGCGCCGCCATCGGGGTGCGCCCCCACGCCCTGCCGATGACCGCCGACCGCGTCTGGCGGTTGGCCGCGGGCGGTCAGCACAGCAGGTAGTCGCGCAGGGCCGGCCGGCGGTCCCGGACGTCACGGCGCCCGGGTACCTGCTGAGCGGGTGCTCAGCCCCGCGATCCGCGGCGGGCCCTGGCCAGCCTGGCCAGCACGACCAGCACCCCCACCCCGGCCACCGGGGCGATCACCCCCGGGCGCCGGGTGCTCGCGACGATCCGCTCCGCGGCCGCCTGCAGCCGCGGTCGGGGGTCGAGCCGGGCGACCAGCTCGGCCAGGGTGGCGGCGAGCTCGTCGCGGGCCTCCTCGACCCGCTGGACCTGCTCCCCGGTGTGCAGGTCGACCTCGGCGCGCAGCTGCTCGGGCGTGGCCGCGCTGCCGTCGACGTAGGGCCGGCGCGGGTCGATCGGGACGACGACGCCGTGCTGCTGCTCGGACCCTCGGTCCGATCCCTGGGTGCTCATCGCACTCCCTCGCTAGCGCTCGGTCGGCGCTGCGCGGGCGCTGTATCGGATGATTCGCTCGCAGGCTCGCTCATCGCTCCACCTCTCCTGCCGGGCCCGCCGCGCGGGCGCGGATACGTGTCCTCTTACCCGGCCGCCGCCACCTCGACCCCGAGCTCGGCCGCGGTGCGCCGCAGAGCGGCCCACGTGCTCGCCGGCAGCGGCACGCCGGCGGCGATGCGGGCCGCCCGGGTGCGGGCCTCCGGGTCGCCGGGGGCCAGCACCGGCTCGGCCGCGTCGGCCGGCCGGGCGGAGAGCACCCAGTCCAGGTACTCGCGCCCGATCCGCTCGAACTCCTCGCGCGTGCCGAAGTGCTCGGGCGACAGGTACACCGAGAGCATCCCGTTGGCGATGCCGGGCGGGCCCCCCGGCGGCCCGGCGCAGCCGCCACCGGTGAACGCCCCGGCCAGCAGCTCGACCACCAGCGCCAGCCCGGAGCCCTTGTGCTCGCCGAAGGCCCGGATCGCGCCGGTGCCGTTGGCCGCGGACCGCAGGTCGGCATCGGCGTAGTCGCCGTAGAGGACGCGCGGGTCGCCGGAGCGCTCGCCGTCGGCGGCGATGAGGGCGTCGGGCGGGAGGGGCTTGCCGCCGTGCGAGGCCACCTGCACCTTGCCCTCGGCCACCAGCGACGTGGCGAAGTCCAGCACGATGGGACGCCCGGGCAGCGGGACGCCGATCGCGACCGGCGCGGTGGAGAACCGGCGCTCGACCGCGCCGAACGGGGCCACCAGCGCGGAGCGGGCCACGTTGACGAAGTGCAGCGAGATGAGCCCTTCGGTCAGGGCGGTTTCGGCGTAGAGCCCGACCCGGCCGATGTGGCCGGCGTTGCGCAGCGCCACGATGCACGAGCCCTGCGCCCGTGCCCGCCGCACGCCCAGCGCGACGGCTTCGGTGGCGACCGTCTGGCCCAGGCCCGAGCGGCCGTCGAGCACGACGAAGGCGCCGCCGTCGGTGACGACCTCGGCGGAGCGGCCGGCGTGCACGTAGCCGGCGCGCAGCCACTGCACGTAGAGCGGCACGCGCACGACGCCGTGGCTGTCGTGCCCGGTCAGGTTGGCCCCGACGAGGTCGGTGGCCACGCGCTCGGCCTCGGCCGGGGCACAGCCCGCCGCGGCGAAGATGTCGCGGACCGTCGCGGTGAGCGCGTCGACCGGGACCACCTCGACGCCGCCGTCCGTCCCGCCGGTCGCCCCGCCGCCCACGCCGCCCGTCGCCGCGCCGCCCACCCCGTTGCCCGCCACGGTGCCAGTATGGCGATCTACGCCGGCCGTGGGGGCCGGTGCGACGCGACGGGAATCGGGGGTGCCGGGGTGCGCGACGCGCTGCGGGCGGGACTGGTCACGATCACCGGAGCGGGTGGCGACGCCATCGACGCCTACCTGGCTCACCCGATCGACGGCCCTCCGACCGGTGGGGTCGTGGTGATCCACCACATGCCCGGCTGGGACGCGGCCACCAAGGAGATCACCCGCCGGTTCGCCGCGTGGGGCTACGCGGCCATCTGCCCGAACCTGCACCACCGCGACGCGCCGGGCGCCGACCCGGACGACGCCGCGGCGGCCTCCCGGGCCGCGGGCGGCGTGCCCGACGAGCGCATGCTCGGCGACGTCGGGGCCGCGGTCGAGCACCTGCGCGGGCTGGGGTCGTCCAACGGGAAGGTCGCCACGATCGGCTACTGCTCCGGCGGGCGGCAGTCGGTGCTGGCCGGCTGCCGGCTGCCCGTCGACGCGGCCGTGAACTGCTACGGCGCGTTCGTGCTCAGCGCGCCGCCGTCGGCGCTCGGGATCGACTGGGACCCGATCGGCGACGCGCTGGTCGACCTGCGCTGCCCGGTGCTGGGCCTGTTCGGCGACGAGGACAAGAACCCGACGCCGGAGGAGGTCGCCGAGCTCGACCGGATCCTCACCGAGCACGGCAAGGAGCACGAGTTCCACAGCTACCCCGACGCCGGCCACGGGTTCTTCGCCGTCGACCGGCCCTCCTACCGCCCGGTCGCCGCCGTGGACGGCTGGGCGAAGGTCCGCGACTTCTTCGGCCGCCACCTGTCCTGACCGACCGATCCACCGACCCGAGCCCACCGACCCGAGCCCCCGACCCATCCCACGGAGTCGCCATGTGCACCTACAACACCGAGCAGACCGACATCGAGGGCAGCGCGAAGGGCCGGGCGGGCTGGGTCCCGGTGACCCGGGCGACGGTCTACTACGACCACCCCGTGCACGCCCGCGCCGACCACGCCCTCAACATCGACCTGATCGACCCGGCGCGGGGCCCGGGCGACCGGGTCGCGCTGGAGCTGACGGCGCGGTCCGCGCTCGCGCTGGTGGACGCGATCCACGCCGCGCTGGCCGCGGTGCCCACGGCGATCACCGGACTGCCCGAGGAGACGGCGCGGCGGGTGGCGGACCTGGCCGCGCTGGCGGCCGAGCGCGCGGCGGAGGCGGCGTAGAGGATCCGCTCGGGCTGTCGGCTCGGGCTGTCGGCGGGGATTGCCGGCTCAGCCCAGGCGGGGGGCCTCGTCCTCGTCGGGCAGGCCGGCGTCGCGCGACTGCTCCAGGACGTCCTCGATCGGGGCCTCGGTGTCGGGGGTCGGGGCGTCGTCGAGCGGGCGGTCGTCGTGCTCGGCCACGTCGCGCGACTGCTCGGCGACGTCGGCCTCGGGGCGTTCGGCGCTGCTCATGGCTGCTCCTCGCGATCGGGTGGGGGCCTTCGCGGTGTACCTACCCGCGGTCCCGGTCCGCAACACCGCGCGCCCCGGCACGGTGGTCCGGCCCGGGGGCGCGCGGCCCGTCAGCCGTCGGTCGGGCCGCCCAGCTGCCCGGACAGGTGCTTCATGACGCCGTTCGGCCCCTCGACCTCGGGCAGCCCGCGCAGCGCCGAGACGAGATCGTCGGGGGCGCTGTTGCTCTCGGCCAGTTCGGCGAGCCGCTCGCCGTCCATCGGGTAGTCCGCGCCCTTGAGGGCCTTCTGCACTTCGGTCACCTGGAATGCCATGGCGGGCGCGTACCCCGCCGGGCGCGCGCCACGCCCGGCGGCCACCCCCGATCCGGTCGATCATCCGGTCGACGATCCGGACGCCGATCGGTCAACGCCGTGCGGCGACGTCCGGACGCACCCGGTCGCCGAAGCGCAGCGCGCCGTCCTCGCGCAGGCCCTGCAGGGCGGTCAAGGTGGCGTGGCCGCGGGCCAGCAGCACGCGGTCGCAGTCGGGGTCGTCCTCCTCGTCGCCGGTCTCGACCTCGCGCAGCTTGACCCCGGCGTCGCCGATCTCGTCGACCACGCTCTGCACGACGCCGCGCTGGGCCAACGAGGCCTCGCGCAACCCGCGCACCTCCTCGACGGGCAGGTCCGGGACGTTGAGCGACAGCGTGGTGCTCTCCGGGCTGTCCATGAGGAGTTCCAGCACGTGGGGGAGGTGCGCGACCACGGAGTCCCAGTGCGGGTCGCGCGTCGGGTGCAGGGGCACGGCCAGCGACACGGCCAGCCCGCGGTGCTCCAGCAGGCCCGCGGTCAGGGCGGCGCCGACGGTGCCCGAGTGCAGCACGGCGCGCCCGACGTTGGCGCCCCGGTTGATGCCCGAGAGCACCAGGTCCGGCACGGGGTCGAGCCAGCCGTGCAGGCCGAGCACGACGATGTGGGCGGGTGCGGCGCGCACCGCGTAGGCCTCCACGTCGGGCAGGTCGTCGAGGGTGACCCGCTCGATGACGGTCCGCCCGTCCTCCTGGACGGCGTTGATGGAGGCCGACGCGCCGGAGTACTCGCGGTCGGGCGCGGCGACGACGACGTCGAGACCGGCGTCCCGGGCGGCGGCGGCCAGCGCCACCAGCCCGGGGGAGCCGATCCCGTCGTCGTTGGTGATCAGGGCACGGGTGCGGGAACGCTCGGGCACGCGCCCGTGTACCCGCTATCGGCCGGGGGTC
The DNA here is from genome assembly GCF_018531445.1 of Pseudonocardia lacus. GTDB lineage: Bacteria > Actinomycetota > Actinomycetes > Mycobacteriales > Pseudonocardiaceae > Pseudonocardia > Pseudonocardia lacus. The sequence goes on along the minus strand of NZ_JAHDTH010000061.1, from coordinate 28,153 downwards.
ACACCGGCCGCGGGTCGGCGGGGTCGGCCTGCTCGTAGCCGGCGTTCTGGGCCTGCCACATCCAACGCGCCTCCTCCAGGGCGGCGGTCAGCGCGATCAGCAGGTCCTGGCTGACCAGGTCGGCCTTCTCGGTCTGCTCGATGCGCGAGCGCACGCCGCGCACCACCACGTCGATCGACTCGAAGACCCGCCGGACGACGTCGCGGTCGCTCACCCAGCCCGCGGCGAACTCCGGGACCGCCGAGGCGGCGGCGACGGTGCGGGTGCGCGCGTCCGGGGAGACGCCGATCGCGGCGAGCCGCTCGGCGACCTTGTCGGAGTAGCTGCGGGCGGTCTCGACGAGCTCGTCGAGGTGCAGGTGGACGTCGTGGAACTGGCGCCCGACCAGGTTCCAGTGCGCCTGCTTGGCCACCAGGGACAGGTCGACCAGATCGACCAGGGTCGCCTGCAGGGCGTCGGCGGTGATGTCGCGCTCCTGGTCGCCGAGGGGGCTGGTGATGGGCTGGGCCATGGCTGCTCCTCTTCCCGTTCGCTCGAACCTCTTCTTGACTGGTTCAACATCAGGCGGGTCCGCGATCATCCGCCCGGCGTCGGGGAGTGAGCCGCGCAACAGCCTCAGCGCAGCTCGGGCAGCACGTGCTCGGCCCAGCCGCGGAAGAACCCGTCGTGGTCGTCGCCGACCTGCTGGACGTAGACCTCGTCCACGCCCGCGTCCAGGTAGGCGCGGACCTGCTCGACGTGCGCCTTCGGGTCGTCGCCGCAGACGATCGCCTCGGTGATCGCCTCGCGGGGGACCAGCGTCATGGCGTCGGCGAAGTCCTGCGGGCGGGGCAGGGTCTGGGCGAGCTGACCGGGCAGCAGGTCGTTGGCCCACAGCCGGTGCGCGGTGTCGATCGCGCGCTCGCGGTCGGCGTCCCAGCTGACCTTCATGCCCGCCTGCACCGGCTTGGCGCCGCCGCCGGACCCGCGGAACGTGCGCACCAGGTCGGCGTCGGGGCTGACGGTGCAGTAGCCGTCGCCGATGCGCCCGGCCAGCTCGGTGGCCTGCGGGCCGAACCCGGAGACGTAGATCGGGACCGGCTGCTCGGGCCGGGTGTAGATCCGGGCCTCCTGCACCTCGTAGAACTCGCCGTGGTGGCTGACCTGCTCGCCGCGGTGCAGCAGCCGGATCAGCTCGACGGCCTCCTCCAGCATGGCCAGGCGTTGCCCGACCGAGGGCCACGGGTCGGCGAGGATGTGCTCGTTGAGCGCCTCGCCGGACCCGACGCCCAGCACGAAGCGGCCCTCGAGCTGCACGGCCGCGGTGGCGGCCGCCTGCGCGACGACCGCGGGGTGGATCCGCATGGTGGGGCAGGTGACCGAGGTGGTGACCGGCAGCGACACGGCCTCGGACAGGGCGCCGATCACCGACCACACGAACGGGCTCTGGCCCTGCTCGTCGTTCCACGGGTGGAAGTGGTCGGAGATCCACAGCCGTTCGAAGCCCGCGCGCTCGGCCGCGCGGGCCTGCGCGACCAGCTCCTTGGGTCCGTACTGCTCGCAGGACAGGAAGTAGCCGATGCTCGCCATGCCCTGCCACGTACCCGGGCGGGATCGCGTCAACCGCCGGCCGACCGGGCGGCACCGGCCGGTCGGCCCGGGCGGGTCAGCGCCTGCGGCGGCGCCGGCGCACCACGAAGAAGCCCAGCAGGACCCCGCCGACGGCGGCGGCGATCAGCTTCGGGCGGCGCTCGTCGTCCCGCGCGGCGGCGCGCACCTCCTCGATGGCGGTGCCGGCCTTCGCCCTGGCCTGCTCGACGGCCGGCCCGGCCTTGATCCTGGCCTGCTCCACCGTCGGCGCCGCCTTGGTCCTGACCTGCTCGACGACGGGCGCGGCCTTCGTCCTGGCCTGCTCGACGACGGGGCCCGCCTTCGTCCTGACCTGCTCGACGACCGGGGCGGCCTTCGTCCTGGCCTGCTCGACGACCGGGGCCGCCTTGGTCCTCGCCTCGCCGAGCACCTCGGCGACCTTCGCCTTGGCCTGTTCGACGGTGGCCCTGGCCTGGTCGACGGCCTGCTGCCTGCTCGCCTTGACCCGCGCCTGCACGTCCAGCCGGGCGGCCAGCTCGGCGGCGGTGTCGCCCAGTTCGGCGCGCTCCTCGGCGATCCTGGCCCGCAGGTCGTCGGCGTCGGGGGCGGCGGTGGAGTTCGGGTCGCTCATGCGTGCACCCCGGTGCTCGGGCCGCCGTGCGCGGCGGCCTTGACGGTCTCGACGTCGCGCTTGGTGCTGGCGATGGCCTGCTCGGGCACCGGCGGCGTGGCGGCCTGGAAGCGCTTCTTGGCGACCAGCGCCAGCACCCCGCCCACCGCGACCAGTACCACGCCGATGATCAGCGCGGACGCCCAGACCGGCAGCACCAGCGCGAGCGCGGCGACGGCCGCGGCGATCAGGGTGAGCCCGCCGCCCAGGGCGAGCACCGCTCCGGCGCCGGCCAGCCCGGCGCCCACGCCCATGGACTTGGCCTTGGTGGTCATCTCCGCCTTGGCCAGCGCCACCTCGTCGGTGACGAGGGTGCGGGTCTGCTCGGTGAGCCGGCGGACGAGGTCGGAGGTGGACAGTTGCTCTGGCGGACTCTCGCCGGGGTGCGGTGAACTCATGGGCTTGTGTTACCCGCTGGCGCCGCTCGGTACCCCTGACCACGCGTTCGGTCGAACGGCCGGAGCCCGGCCCACCCGCGTGCGGATGAGCCGGGCTCCGGCCGATCAGCTCCAGCCGATCATCTGCGGGTTCTACTCCCGGTTGAGCTTGTCCTGCGCGAGCCCGGCCACCTTCTCCACGGTGTTGGGCAGCTCGGTGGTGCCGTAGAGGCGGCTGTCCGGGTGGGTGGGCGGGGGCATCGGCGCCGACGTCGTCGGCCCGTCGTGGTAGGTGAACTCGCCGTTGCCGTCGGGGCTCGGCCCCTTCGCCCAGCGGCCTTCGCCGGCCTGCTGGCCGTCGCTGAAGTTCAGGTACTGGTAGGAGACCTCGGTGAACTCCTTGTTCTGCGGGAAGTTGCTCGGGGTCGGCAGCTTCTCCGAACCCTCCTCCTGCAGTTCCGCGGCGGCGGCCAGCCACATGTTCTGGTGCATGGTGTCGCGGGCCAGCAGGAACGACAGCAGGTCGCGCACGCCGTGGTCGTCGGTCATGTGGTAGAGCCGGGCCACCTGCACGCGGCCCTGCATCTCGGCGTTGGCGTTGGCGGTGAAGTCCGCGAGCAGGTTGCCACTGGCGGTGATGTAGCTGCCCTGCCACGGGTTCCCGTTGGAGTCCACCGGGCGGGCGCCCGCGCCGGCCACGATGGCGTGCTGGACATCGGTGCCGCCGATGATCGCGGCGACGGTCGGGTCGTCCTGGACCGCGTCCTCGGTGATCCCGAGCGGGGACTTCTCCAGCAGCTGGGCGATCATCGTGGCCAGCATCTCGACGTGGCCGATCTCCTCGGCCGCGATGCCGAACACGAGGTCGCGGTACTTGCCCGGGATGTGCATGTTCCATCCCTGGAAGAAGTACTGCATGGCCACGGTGATCTCGCCGTACTGGCCGCCGAGCACCTCCTGCAGCTTGCGGGCGTAGACGGCGTCGGGCTTGTCCGGGGTGGACTTGAACTGCAGCTCTTGGCGGTGCAGAAACACGTGCTGCTCCTCTTCGGTGCTGATCGGTCGTGGTCGTGGAGACGTCCCCGGCACGACGGCGGGCAAACGCCGCCGCGGCGGCGGGCTCGCGATTGCGACGTTCGGCCGGCCCTCGTGCTAGAACTCGCCCGGTGCTGACGGTGCGCGGGGCCGAGCTGGTGTGGACGGGGTCGGCCGAGCGGCCCGGGGCCGAGGTCTCGGTCGGGGCGGACGGGCTGGTCGCGGACGGTCCGGTGGGCGGTGACGTGCTCGACGCCTCCGGGTGCGTGGTCACCCCCGGTCTGGTCAACGCCCACCACCACCTGCTGCAGACGGCCTTCCGGACGTTGCCGGGCACCCGCGGCGTGCCGATGCGCGAGTGGCTGCCGCGGATGGCCGCGGCCTACGCCGCGGTCGGCGTGGACGACGAGCTGGCCCACGCCGCGGCCGCGGCCGGGCTGGCCGAGGCGCTGCTGTGCGGGGTCACCACCGTCGCCGACCATCACCTGACCTGGCCGGCGTCGACCGGCGACGGGGTGGGGATCGCCCGGGCGGTCGCCGCCGCCGCGCACGGGCTCGGGGCGCGGCTGGTGTTCGTGCGCGGCAGCGCCCGCGACGACCCGCAGTCCGCCGCGGCCTCCGCCGACGCGGTCGCGTCCGCGCTGGCCGACGACCCGCTCGTGCAGGTCGCGGTGGGTCCGGCCGGCGTGCACAGCGACGCCGCGGAGACGTTCGCGCTGCTGGGCGAGGTGGCGGCGCGCCGCGGCCTGCGCCGGCGCACCCAGGCCAACGAGCAGGTCGACGTCGAGGTGGCCGCCCGGCGCTACGGCCGCCGGCCGCTGGAGCTGCTCGACGAGTGGGGCTGGCTCGCCCCTGACGTCACGCTGGCCCACCTGTGCGCGATCACCGACGCCGAGCGCGACCGGGTGGCCGCCGCCGGCGTGTCGGCCACCCACGCGCCGGGCTGCGACCTGCCGATGGGCTGGGGTGTCGCGCCGATGGCCGCGCTGGCCGACGCCGGGGTGGCGGTCGGGCTGGGGACCAGCGGCGGGGGCAGCAACGACGCCGGGCACCTGCTCGCCGACGCCCGCCTCGCGCTGCAGGTGGCCCCGCTGGTCGGGCGCCCGGTGTCCGCCCGCGAGGTGCTGGGCTGGGCCACCGCCGGGGGAGCTGCCGGGCTGGGCCGCCCGGAGCTGGGGTCGCTGGAGCCCGGCTCGGCCGGCGACGCGGTCTGCTGGGACGTCACCGGCGTCGCCGACGCCGGGGTGGCCGACCCGCTGGCCGGGCTGCTCTGGGCCGCCCCCGGTCGGCGCCCCCGGCACGTCGTCGTGGGCGGGCGGGTGGTCGTGCGCGACGGTGAGCTGGTCACCCGTGACGAGCGCGAGGTCGCCACGACCCTGACCGCCCTGCTCACCCGCCGTGGGTGAGCGCCGCCGCGCCGACCCCGGTGCTCGTGCTCACCGGTCGGCGGGCCGGACCTCGACCCGCAGGATCCGGTCGTCGCCGGGGCGCGGGTCGGTGCCGCCCCAGGTGGCGCGGTCGGTGTTGGAGGTCATCAACCACAGGGCGCCGTCGGGGGCGACCTCGACGGTGCGGATGCGGCCGTACTCGCCGGTGAAGTGCTCGACCGCGTCCCCGACGGCCGCGCCACCCTCGACGGGCAACTGCCACAGGCGCTGCCCGCCCAGGGCGCCGATCCAGAGCGAGCCGCCGGAGTGGGCGACCCCGGACGGCGAGGCGTCGTCGGGGTGCACGGTGAAGATCGGCGCCACCCCCGTGTCGCCCGCCACGCCCTCGGTCTCCGGCCAGCCGTAGTCCTGCCCGGCGCGCAGCACGTTGACCTCGTCCCAGGTGCGGTGCCCCAGCTCGGAGGCGTAGGCGGTGCCGTCCGGGCCGAAGGCGATGCCCTGGACGTTGCGGTGCCCGGACGAGTAGACCGGGCTGTCACCGGGGTTGTCGTCGGGCACCGAGCCGTCCGGGCGGATGCGCAGGATCTTGCCGTTGAGGCTGCTGGCGTCCGCGGCGTCGGCCGGCTCGAAGGCGTCGCCGGTGCCGATCCAGAGGTTCCCGTCGGGCCCGATCGCGATGCGGCCGCCGTGGTGGCGGTCGGCGGTGCTGATGCCGGCCAGCAGGACGCGCTGCTGGCTGAGGGAGCCGAGGTCCTCGGCGATGCGCAGCGCGACGATCGAGTTCTCGGTGGCGCCGGAGACCGACGCGTAGACGGTGCGGTCGGTGGCGAAGCCCGGCGAGGCGACGATGCCCAGCAGGCCACCCTCGCTGCTGGGGACGACGCCGGGCACGACGCCGACGGGCCGGGCCTGGCCGCCGGCCGCGGGCACGTGCACGATCCGGCCGCTGAGCCGCTCGGACACCAGGGCGGAGCGGTCCGGCAGGAATGTCAGCCCCCATGGGGCCTCGAGGCCGCTGACGAGTTCGGTGGGGTCGCCGAGCGTCGCGGCCGGCCCCGCGGCGGTGCTGGCGGGGGTCCCGACGGGGGCGACGGTCGCCGGTCCGGCCGGCGAGCAGGCCGTCAGGGCCAGGGTGGCGGCGAGGGTGGCGCCCAGCGCCGCGGCTCGCGATGAGTGGCGTGGCATGATGACTCCGACCGTATATGGACTGTGTGGCCATTTACGACGGTACCGAGCTTATGGACGAGTTGTCCATTTCGTGGGGAGGCGATGATGGCGGAGGCACCCCCGGTGCGCCGCGGACGGGGGCGGCGGCCGGCCGCCGAGGTGCGGGCGGGAGTCCTCAGCGCCGCCGGCCGCATCCTGATGGACGACGGGCTCGGGGCGGTGACCTTCGACCGGGTCGCGGCCGAGGCCGGCTCCAGCAAGATGACGCTGTACAAGTGGTGGCCCTCGCCCGGCGCACTGGCCGCCGAGGCGTACTTCGCGCGCAGCGAGCAGGTCCTCGAGTTCCCCGACACGGGGGACCTGCGCGCCGACCTCACGGCGCAGGTCTCGGCGTTCGTCGGCATGCTCGTGCAGGGCGGGGCCGGGCGTCCGGTCGCCGAGCTCATCGGCGCCGCCCAGACCGACCCGGTGCTGGCCGCCGCCTGGTCGCAGCACTACACCAGGCCCCGCCGCGAGCTGGCCAGGGCCCGGCTGCGCACGGCCCAGGAGCAGGGGCAGCTGCGCCCCGAGGTCGACCTCGACGTGGTCATCGACCTGCTGTGGGGCGCCTGCTACAAGCGGCTGCTCGTCCCCGACAACGAGTTCGACGCGTCCTACGCCGCGACCCTGGTCGACCACGCCCTCTTCGGTGTCGTTCCGCGGGACTGACACCGGCCGTCGGCGGTTCGACCGGTCGGGCCGCCGGGCCCCTCAGGGCAGGACGGGCGTGCTCGTCCAGCCGGTGGGGGTGCGGTCGGTGCGGTCGTAGCGCTGCTTGGTGGGCGGGGTGGCCTCGGTGCCGGCCTGCCAGAAGTCCAGCCGGTGCGGGGTGAAGGCGATCGTCGTCCAGCTCGGCGGCGCGGCGGCGGAGCCCTCCCTGGCCGCGGCCGCGTCGAAGGCCGCCTCCACCGCGCCCGGAGCCACCCCGTAGGCCGGTTCGGACACGCCGGGCAGCAGCTCCTCGTAGGCCCAGGCCACCAGCTGCAGCTGGCGCGGGCGGGTCGGGAAGGCCGCCCGGCTCACCGCGGCGTCGAGCCGCACCGCCCGTCCGGTCAGCACCGCCTGCCGCCCGAGCGCCGGCCAGTGGAACACCCCCGCTGCCCGCGGGTCGGCATCGAGGTCGACCGTCTTGCCGGTCGGGGTCGAGGAGTGGAACAGCACCGCGTCGGCGTCGATCGTCGTGACGAGCACGGTGCGCGCGTGCGGCCCGTCGGGGCCGGTGGTGGCGAAGCTCATCGTGCTGGGCAGCGGGAGGCCGGCCCCGCCGGCTTCGCGCACCCAACGGGCCAGCACCGCCATCGCGTCGGGTTCGAGGGGCTCAGGCACCGGTGTGCACCACCAGCACCACGCAGTCCGCCGGCCCGACGCGGCGGAACCGGTGCTCGACCGAGCCGGCGTAGGCGAGGCTGTCGCGCGGTCCCAGCTCGGCGAACCGGCTCACGCCGTCCTCGCGCAGCTCGACCTCGATGCGTCCGTGCGCCACGTACAGCAGCTCCTTCCGACCGTGGGCGAAGAACTCGCCGTACTCCGCGGGCACCCCGACGAACTCGGTGACGTCGGCGCCGTCGGGGTCGTGCAGCAGCAGCCGGGCACCGCCGCTCTCGACGTCGAGCAGGGGCGCCTCCGCGCCGCGCACCGGCTGTTCCGGGAGGTCGCCCGCGGCCAGACCCAGTAGCGTCTGCTGCGTGGTGCCCAGCGCGCTGGCGATCCGGAAGAGCGATCGCATCGACGGCTGGCAGCGCCCCAGCTCCAGTTGGGACAGGAAGGGCTGGGAGAGCCCGGACGCCACGGCCACCTGTACGAGCGTCATCCCCCGTTCGCGGCGCAGAGCCCGGATGGCTCGACCGAGGGCGGCGTCGGGCATTCTTCACACGTCCGCGAGGGTTCGGACACAACGGCGAAACATGCGCTCCCTAGCTTTCGGGCGAATGGTGGTGCCGTCAATACTGTGCAGGTCGGAGCATATGTGAGCGAGAGTCGTCCGGGCATCGGCGAGCCGGGGGGCGTTCCCCACCTCGCCGGTGTCGCCGTGGCCGGCCTGTACGGCGTGCGGCTGCCCGACGGCACCGTCGGCGACGTCCTCGTCGACGGTGAGACGGTCGTCGGGGCCGGCGGCGCCCCGGGGGAGGGCACCGCGCTGGACGCCACCGGCTGGCGCGTGCTGCCCGCGGCGTGCGAGCCGCACGCCCACCTGGACAAGGCGCTCACCGGCGCCCGGATGGACCCGGCGGCCGGCAACGACCTGCTCGCCGCGATCGCCGCCTGGCGGGAGATGCTGCCCGGCATCGACGCGGCCGACATCGCCGCGCGGGCGCTCGCCGCGATCGAGCAGTACGTCGCCCGCGGGACCACCGCCATCCGCAGCCACGTCGACGTGCCGCTGACGGGCGACCCGTTCCGCGGCGTCGACGCGCTGGTCGCCGTGCGCGAGCAGCTGCGCGGCCGGGTCGAGCTGCAGGTCTGCCTGCTGGCCGGCTCCGAGGTCGACGACGGGGTGCTCGCCGAGGCGGTGGCCCGCGGCGTCGACGTCGTCGGCGGCTGCCCGCACCTGGCGCCCGACCCGCACCGCGAGGTCACCCGCATGCTCGACCTCGCCGAGCGCCACGGCCTGCCGATCGACCTGCACTGCGACGAGCAGACCGACATCACCCTGCCCGACGACGGCTTCGACCTCGTCGACCTGGCCCGCCAGGCCGTCGCCCGCGGGATGGACGCGCCCGGGCGGGTCACCGGCAGCCACTGCGTGCGCCTGGGCGTGCTGCCGCCCGAGCGGCTGGGGCCGGTGGTGGCGCTGGTGGCGGCGGCCCGCACGGGCATCGTGACGCTGCCGATCACCAACCTCTACCTGCAGGGCCGCGGTCTCACCCACAGCGCGCCGCGAGCGCTGACGGCGGTGCGCGCCCTGCTCGACGCGGGCGTGCCGCTCGCGGCCGGCGGGGACAACCTGCGCGACCCGTTCAACCCGGTCGGCCGGGCCGACCCCTTCGAGACGACCTCGCTGCTGATGACCGCGGGCCACCTGCGCGGCGACGAGGCGCTGGCCGCGGTGACCTCCGGCGCGCGGGCCGTGATGGGCCTGCCCCCGGCCGGCACCGCGCCCGGAGAGCGCGCCGACCTGATGCTGGTGCCCGACGTCCCCCCGGGCGACGTGCTCGCCGGGGCCACCGACGCCCGCGTCGTGCTGCACGGCGGCCGCGTGGTCGCCGACACGCGCACCGCGCGCGCCCTCGACCTGCTCCCCGACCCGTCCCGACCCGCCCTCGCGAGGTGATCCCCCTGACCAGCGCCAGCACCGACCGGCCGGACGTGGACTCCGCCGACACCGCCAGCACGCTCGTGCTGGACAAGGTGACCAAGCGGTTCCCCACCGGCACCGTCGCGCTCACCGACGTCTCGCTGTCGCTGGGTCCCGGCGACTTCGTCACCGTCGTCGGGCCGTCGGGCTGCGGCAAGTCGACGCTGCTGCGGCTGGCCTCCGGGCTGGAGAAGCTCACCAGCGGGCGGATCGACGTCAGCGCCGCCTCCACCAGCTACGTCTTCCAGGACGCCACCCTGCTGGAGTGGCGCAGCGCCGCGCGCAACGTCGAGCTGGTCGGCGAGCTGCGCGGCGAGTCCAAGGCCGAGCGCAAGCGGCGCGCCCAGGAGGCGCTCGACCTGGTCGGGCTGTCGGGCTTCGAGTCCCAGCACCCGCGCCAGCTCTCCGGTGGCATGCGCATGCGGGTCTCGCTGGCCCGCGCGCTGGTCGCCGAGCCGGAGCTGGCCCTGTTCGACGAGCCGTTCGGCGCCCTGGACGAGATCACCCGGCTGGTCATGCAGACCGAGCTGCAGAAGCTGTTCCGGCTCAAGCGCTTCGCCGGGCTGTTCATCACGCACTCGGTCTCCGAAGCCGTCTACCTGTCGACGAAGGTGCTGGTGATGAGCGGGCGGCCGGGCCGCATCGTGGGGGAGATCCCGGTGCCGTGGGGGTACCCGCGCTCGCCCGACCTGCGCCACACCGCCGAGTTCGCCGCGCTGACCGGGCGCGTCTCGCACACCCTCGGGGAGCACTCGTGACGACCCCGCCCATGGCCCCGGCCGACACCGCGCTGCTGAGCGAGCCCGGCGAGGCGCAGGTCCCGGCCGGGGAGGAGGACCGGCGCCCGTGGTGGCGCACCGCGCTGTCGCGCACGGTGCCGATCGTCGGGGCGCTGGCCGGCATCGCGGTGGTCTGGTACGCGGTCAGCTACCTGGTGCTGCCGCCGAACCAGCGGTTCCTGCTGCCGCCGCCGCACGAGGTCTACGGCGAGATGTTCGGCAACGCCCGACTGATGGGCCCGATGACCGCCGCGCTCGGGCGCACGTTCGGGGTGACAGTGTTCGGGCTGGTCATCGCCGTGGTGGTCGGCATCGCGTACGCGGTGGTCATGTCGCAGTGGCGCTACGCGGAACGGGTGCTCTACCCGTACGCGGTGATCCTGCAGACGATCCCGATCCTGGCGCTGGTGCCGCTGATCGGCATCTGGCTCGGCTACGGCTTCCCGGCCCGGGTGGTGGTCTGCGTGATCATCGCGGTGTTCCCGATGATCGCCAACACGCTGTTCGGGCTGCAGTCGGCCACCGCGGCCGCGCACGACCTGCTCACCCTGAACAAGGCCACCCGCTGGCAGCGGCTGTGGAAGCTGCAGTTCCCCGCCGCCGTGCCGTCGATCTTCACCGGGCTGCGCAACGCCGCCGGGCTGGCCGTGATCGGCGCCATCGTCGGCGACTACTTCTTCCAGCAGGGCGCCGTGGGCATCGGCGGCCTGCTGCGCGTCTACACCGAACGCCTGCAGCTCGACGCCCTGCTCATCGCGGTCAGCCTGACCGCGCTGTTCGGCGTCCTGGTGTTCACGGTCTTCGCCGTGCTGGACCGGGCCATCGTCGGCCGCTGGTACGGCCACGTCGGCCGCTAGCGCCCACGCCTCCCCGCCCACCGCCTCCCCAGCAGTCCCCACCACCCTCCTGGAGCTCCTCATGAACCGCAGGTCACCGGTCGTCGTGGCGACCGCCCTGTCCGCCGCCCTGCTGCTGGCCGCCTGTGGCGGCGGTGACGGCGGTGACGGCGGCGGCGGTGGTGGCGGTGCTGCCGGCGCCGAGTCCGCCGCCCCGGCCGCCGAGGCCGGCGGCCCGCTCGACCTGGCCGGCGCCGGCTGCCCGGCCACCGTCGTCATGCAGCAGGACTGGCAGCCCGAGGCCGAGCACGGCGCCATGTACGCGCTGGTCGGCTCGGACTACACCATCGACGCCGACGCGAAGTCGGTGAAGGGCTCGCTGGTCGCCCAGGGCGTGGACACCGGCGTCGACATCGAGGTGCGCCCCGGTGGCCCCAACGTGGGGTTCCAGCCGATCCCGGCGCTGATGTACATCGACGAGTCGATCACGCTCGGCGCGGTCAACACCGACGACGCCATCACCGCCGCCGCCTCGCAGCCCACCGTGGCGGTCACGACGCAGATCACCAACAGCCCGCAGATCCTCATGTGGGACCCGGAGAGCCACCCCGGGCTGAGCACGATCGAGGAGATCGCGGCCAAGGGCGTGCCGGTGGTGACATCCGGCGACATCATCCCCGCGCTGCTGCAGAGCCGCAGCATCATCCAGCCGGGCCAGATCGACACCAGCTACGAGGGCACGCCCGCGCGGTTCGTCTCCGACCCGACGATCCTGCAGCAGGGCTTCGCCACCGCCGAGCCCTACATCTACGAGAACGAGATCAGCCAGTGGGGCCGCCCGATCGGCCAGCAGAACCTGGCCGACTACGGCTACACCATCTACCCCGAGCCGCTGGCCGTGCGCGCCGACAAGCTCGAGTCGCTGCGGCCGTGCCTGGAGAAGCTGGTGCCGGTCATGCAGCAGTCCCAGATCGACTACCTGGCCCAGCCCGGCCCGACCAACACGCTGATCGTCGAGCTGGTCGACGCCTACCAGACCGGCTGGACCTACTCCGAGGGCGTGGCGGAGTTCTCGGCGAAGACGCAGGTCGAGGGCGGCTTCGTGACGAACGACCCGGCGTCGGGGGTGTTCGGGCAGTTCGACCCGGCCCGGATGCAGGCGATCGTGGACACGTTCGCGCCGATCCTGCAGGAGCAGGGCGTCATCCAGGCCGTCCCGGCCGCGACCGAGCTCTACACCAACGACTTCATCGACCCGAACATCAAGATGGGCTCATGACCCGCGCCACCGCCGACCGCACCGCCGCCGCCTGCGCCGAGATCGCCGATCTCGGCGCGGGGCCCGGCTCGATCGCCGGATCGATCTCGGTGTCCACCGACCGCGCGCAGCTGGTCAAGGTCTCCTCGGACTGGTCGCGCATGTCGCCGGTGCTGCAGGAGAAGGTGCCGGCCGGCAGGTACGTGGCCGACGCCGTGGTCCGGCCCACTCGGCCCGAGCAGGTGGCCCAGGTCCTGGCCGTCGCCTACCGGCACGACGTGCCGGTCACGCCGCGCGGGGCCGGCACCGGCAACTACGGCCAGGCCACCCCGTTCGACGGCGGAATCCTGCTCGACCTGCGCGGGCTGGACTCGTTCCGGCTCACCGACGACGGCACGCTCGTCGCCGGGGCCGGCGCCCGGATGACCACGATCGACAAGGCGATCCGGGCGCGGGGTCGCGATCTGTGGATGTACCCGTCCACCAAGAGTTCGACGCTGGGCGGGTTCATCGGCGGCGGCAGCGCCGGCACCGGCACCATCGAGCACCGCACCACCTCCGACGGGCTGGTCGTCTCGGCGACCGTCGCCCCGATGGACGGCTCGGGGGAGACGTTCACCGTCTCCGGTGACGACCTCACGCCCTACATCCACACCTACGGGGTGACCGGGATCCTCGTCGAGGTCGAGGTGCGCACCGACCCCGCCCGCGACTGGACGGCCGTCTACACCGCCTTCGACACCTACGACGAGCTGGTCGCGGTGCACCGCGGGCTCACCGGGCTCTCGGTGCTGCCGCGGCTGGCCTCGGCCGACGAGCCGGCGCTCGTGCCCACGCTGACCGCGTCGGTGGAGCTCGACCCGGCCCGGTTCAGCCTGCGGGTGATCGCCGAGTCGTCCACCGTCGACGAGCTCCGCGCGCTGGTCTCCGGGGGCGGCGGCGACGTCGTGGCCGCGCTGGACGACTACGTGGAGACCGATCGCCTCTCGGGCATGTCCTACAACCACCCCGTCTGGTTCCTGCAGCGCGCGCACCCCGAGCGCAACCTGTTCCACATGGAGTGCAGCGGCGAGCCGTTGTGGGACCGCCCCGACGACGTCCGCGAGGTCTACGACGGCCCCGTGCACATCCACCTGGAGCTGTTCCGGCACGGCCCCGGGGCCATGGTGGTCGCGGAGTACCGCGGCGAGCAGGCGCTGCTCGACGGGATCCCGCGCTTCGACGCGCTGGGCGTCGGGGTGCACTCGCCGCACCAGTGGTACGTCGACCGCAACGTCGAGCTGGCCATCGAGACGGCCCGGCGCACCGACCCGAAGGGCCTGCTCAACACGGGCAAGCTCACCGCGACACCGCCCGTGGACAGCCGGCTCAACATGGGGGTGCGCTAGATGGCCGAACCGACGAGGGCGCCCAGGTTCACCGACCTGACCGCCCCGCAGATCGCCGCGCTGCCCGCCGACACGGTGGCCGTGCTGCCGCTGGGGGCGATCGAGCAGCACGGCCCGCACCTGCCCGTCTCCACCGACTACGTGACCGCGACCGAAGCCGCGCACGCCGCGGTCGACGTCGCGGCCGCCGCGTCGGTGCCGGTGGTGCTGCTGCCCGGGCTGGCCTACACCAAGTCCGACGAGCACCACACGTTCCCGGGCACGATCTGGCTGTCCTGGGACACGCTCATGCGCACCCTGGTGGACATCGGCCGATCGCTGCGGACGTGCGGGATCACCCGGCTGCTGTTCGTCAACGGCCACGGCGGCAACTCCGCGCTGGGCCAGGTGGCCTGCCGGGAGATCCGGCGCCGGTTCGGCCTGCGCACGTTCTTCGCCCACCTCAGCATCCCGGTCGACCAGGGCGGCACGTCCTCGGCGGAGAACGAGCTGGGCATGGGCATCCACGGCGGGCACGGCGAGACGTCGCTGATGCTGCACCTGCGCCCCGAGCTGGTGCACATGGACCTGGCGGTGCGCCGGGTGCCCGAGCACCTCGCCGACTACGAGCTGATCGGCTTCGGCAAGCCGGTGTCGTTCGGCTGGACGAGCGACGACTTCGGTCCCGACGGCCACATCGGCGACCCCACCGGCGCCACCGCTGAGCACGGCAAGGCCGTGTTCGACGCGGCGGTGGGCCGGCTGGCCGCGGTGATCGCCGAGGCGCACCGGTTCGCCCCGTGACGCCGGACGCCCCCGCCCTCACCGTCACCGACGCCCTGCTCATCCCGGTCGCCGACACCGGGCCGGACTGGTTCCACGGCTGGCTCACCGTCGGAGCCGACGGCCGCATCACCGGGATCGGCCCGGGTGCGCCGCCCTCGGTCGAGGGCGAGGTGCTCGACGCGGGCGGCGCGATGGTCGCGCCCGGGTTCGTCTCGGCGCACTCGCACCTGTTCACCTCCGGGCTGCGCGGCATCGCCCCCGGCTCGACGCTCTACCCCTGGGTGCGGGCGATGATGGACGTCTTCGCCCACGCCGACGCCGAGGACCTGTACTGGAGCACCCTGCACGGCGCGCTCGACTTCCTGGCCAACGGCGTCACCAGCGCCTACAACTTCACCCAGTCCCGGGTGACCTGGCTCTACGACCCCGCGACGGCCTCGAACACCCTCGGCGCGGTGCACCCGGCGCGCTACCTGACCCGCCAGTTCGAGGCGGCCGCCGACGCCGGCATCCGGGTGATGAACGCGATCCGGCTCGACGACGAGGCCGCGCCGGAGGACGAGACGCTCGGGGTGTTCGCCGACATGGTCGCCGCCTCGACCGACCTCGTGCCCGCCGACCAGCACCTCGGCGCGTCGGTGTTCGGCGCTGCGCAATGGGCCGCCGGGCCGCGCACCGCCCAGCTCGAGGCGCTGGTCATGGACCGGTACGGGCTGATCGACCAGGCGCACTTCCTGGAGACCGCGCAGGGCATCGACGTGCAGCGGGCCAAGTTCGCCTGGTACGCCGACGCCGGCGCGCTGGCCCGCGGTTCCTGTTCGGGCACTTCGTCCACCCGACCGACGACATGATCGCCACCGCGGCCGCGGCGGGCGCCGGGATGGTCTGGCAGCCCACCTCCAACGGCAGGCTGGGCTCGGGCTTCGCCGACGTCGTGCGGCTGCGCGAGGCCGGGATGCGGGTCGGGATCGGCCTGGACGACCAGTCCTGCACCGACATCTCCGACCCGTTCGCCAACATGCGGATGGGCCTGTACGCCACCCGCGCCCTGCACACCGACGCCGCGATCCTGATGCCGCGCGACGTGCTGCGCATGCACACCCTCGGCTCGGCGGAGGTGCTCGGCGCGGCCGACCGGATCGGCAGCCTGGAGGTCGGCAAGTTCGCCGACTTCGTCCTCGTCGACCACCGCGCCCCGAGCACCGGCCCGGTGTGGGACGTGCTGGCCACCTACGTGCTGGCCTGCGGGCTGCGCAACCTGAAGCGGGTCTTCGTCGGCGGGCGCCTGGCCAGCGCGGACGGCCGGTGCACCAGCCCGTTGGCCGCCGACGCCGACGGCGAGCTGCACGCGCGGATCACCCGCGCCGCCGCCGCGGCCGGGCTGAAGCCCGCCCTGTGACGGCGTCATGACACTGCCGACCCCACGGCCGACCCCACCGCCGATCGCGCTGCCGACCGGCCTGCCGGCGTGCCCCAAGCACATGACCTACGGGCCGTGCGGCGGTGTCGGGGCCGGCGGCGCCTGCGAGGTCGGCACCATGCGCTGCGTGTTCCTCGACGGGCCGGTGGTGGCCTGGTCCGGCGGGCCCGGCGCGGGCGAGGTCGACGCGCCGGGGCGCGAGCTGCTCGCGATCGCGGCGCGGCGGCCGCTGGTGCTGTCCGGGATGCCCGCCGCGCCGCTGTCGGCCGAGTCGATCGTGGAGTGCTCGGCGCCGCTGCGCGGCGCGGTGGACGCCGTGCTGGCCGGTGACGCGGCGACCTCCCGCGTGCAGTTCCCGCCCGCCTACCGGGCGGCGCTGATCCGGGCGCAGGGCCTGCGGGTGTGGGCCGGGCTGAACTGCCGCGACCGCAACCGGGTGGCCCTGGAGGCCGAGATCGCGGCCCTCGCGCACGCCGGAGCCGCCGCGGTGCACTGCGTGACCGGCGACCACACCCTCAGCGGCCTGCGCCCGGAGGCGATGCCGGTCTTCGACCTGGAGGGCACCGAGCTGGTGCCGCTGGCCCGCTCGGCCGGGCTGCTGGTCTCGGTGGCCGAGTCGCCGAACGCGCCCCCGGTGGCGCACCGCGCCGCGCGGCTGGCCGAGAAGGCCCGCGCCGGCGCCCACCTCGCGATGCTGCAGTACTGCGGCGAGGCCGCGGACGTGGCCGCGTTCGCCACGGCCGTGCGCGACGCGGGCGCGCACGTCCCGCTGATCCCCGGCGTCCCGGTGGTCGTCGACCGTCCTGGCGCCGAGCTGCTCGCGTCCTTCGCCGGCGCGGCCCTGCTCGCGGGCTTCGTCGAGCGCGTCCTGACCGCCGCCGACCCGTACGCGGCGGGCGTCGAGGTGGCCCTGGCGTACGCCCGCGAGCTGGTCGACGTCGAGGGCGTGGCGGGCGTGCTCCTCGGCGGGGGAGCGGCCCCGGGTTCCGAGCCCCTGCTGGCCACCGCGTTCGCCGAGATCGGCCGGGAACTCGGCGGCGGCACGTGAGCGGCACGGCCTGATCAACGGGACCTCGTGGTGCCTCCTTCATGATCGAAGAGCCCTGATGTCCCGTTCGCGGGCCGGATTCCCCGGAACGACCTCGGGGCGGGGGTCGAACGGGGCGGATGGGCTGGTTCACCGCCTCCGACATCGCCCGGCCCGCCGCGACGGCGGTCGCTGCTGGCGGTGCGGCTCGCCGAGCGGGACACCACGGTCCGTGGACTGTGATCCGACTGCCCGCAGGTCCCGTTCGCGGCACCCGTTGCGACCGACCAGGTTCCGGACCGGCGCCCGGTCGGGCAGGGTGGAGTCCGATGACCGAGCAGATCGACGTGCGGATCGACGTGCGCAGGGCCACGCCGGACGACGAGGGGGAGGTCTGGGAGATCCTCGACGGGGCGGCGGCGTGGCTTACCGGGCGGGGCATCCACCAGTGGCCGCACCCGTACCCGCGGCGACCGGTCGAGCGCGCCTGCGCGGACGGGTCCATGCGGGTCGGCGCGCGGGGCGGGCGGATCGTCGCGACGATGCAGCTCCTGCGCGCCGACCCGGACGTGTGGGGCGACGATCCGCTGCCGGCGCTCTACGTGCACTCCCTGGCCGGCAGGCGCGAGCCGGGGGCGCGCGGCTGCGGCGGGCGCATGCTGCGGTGGGCGGTGCGCACGGCGGCCGCCGAGGGCCTGGCCGCGGTGCGGCTGGACTGCTGGGCGCAGAACCGGCCGCTGCGCGAGTACTACGCGCGGGCCGGCTTCCGCCACGTCGACGACCGCGAGGTGCGCTACGGCGAGCAGCTGTGGCGGTGCAGCCGGTTCGAGATGGCGGTGGGCGGGACCGGGTGACGGGGGTCCGCGTTTCTACGGCTGGCCCGCGCGCCGCGCGCTGACATAGTCGGGGCGTGCGCCTACCGATCGTCGACCGGGACCCCGCGCGGCTCGCCGCCCGGCACGAGGCGGCGGTGCTGTGGGCCAGCCGGCCCGCCCTGTTCGGGCTGCTGCGCCTGGCCCCGCTGGGCGGGCCGGTGCGCCGGGTGCCCCGGCTGGGCTGGGTGGTCACCGACCCGGTGCTGGCCCGGCGGGTGCTCAACGATCCGGGGCACTTCACGCTGCTCGGCGAGGGCGGCGTCGGGCACCTGTGGGCGCAGGTCCTCGGCGACTACGTGTACCGGATCTTCGACGGCCCCGGGCACGCCGACCTGCGCCGCCGGGCCCGTGACCTGTTCACCGACGCCACGGCCCGCCCGCTGGTCGGGCGGGTGTTCGACCCGGCGCTGCGGCCCGCGGTGGCCCGGCTGCGCGCGGGCGGGGAGGTCGACGTCGCCGACCTGTCGCGGCTGCTGGTGGGGCGGATGATGGCCGAGCTGCTCGGCCTCGACCTGCCCGCGGGCGACGGCGAGTACCGGCGGATCTTCGGCACGGGGGAACGGCTGGCCCGGCTGGCGCTGGGCAGCGCCGCCTCCACCGCGCTGGCCCCGGACGTGGTCGCCCAGGCCAAGGGCATCATCGCCGAGCTGACCCGCAACGTCCCCCGGGCGTTCGCCGAGGCCCCGGCCGAGACGCTGCTGGGGCGCTGCCGCGAGCTGGGCCTGACGGTGCAGGAGGCATCCGGGCTGTCGGCGCTGCTGCTGGTGGCCGGCACCGAGACCGCGGCCACCGCGATGACCCGCACGCTGGCCCTGCTGCACGACACCGGCCAGCAGCACCGGCTGGTCGCCGATCCGGACCTGCTGGCGACGGCGGTGCGCGAGGGTCTGCGGGTCACCACCCCGGCCCCGGTGATCGGGCGCGGCGTGAGCCGGGACGTCACCGTCGGGCCGGCCGCGATGCGGGCGGGGGAGCGGGTGCTGGTGCTGACCCACGCGGCGAACAACCGCGCCGGCGGGTTCGACCTGGACCGGCCCTACCTGCCCGAGTCGCGCCAGCTCTGGTTCGGTGCCGGGCGGCACCTGTGCCTGGGCGCGGCGCTGGCCCGCGCGGAACTGGAGCACCTGCTGGGCGGGCTGCTCTCGGCCGGCCCGGTGCGCGTCGTGGGGCGGCGCGCGGCCCGCGGCGTGCTGATCCCCTCCTACGCGAGCCTGCGGATCGTCGCCGGCGGGCCGGCCACCCCGGCCCGTCACCAGGTCGCCGCGCCCGCGAAGCTCGTCGGCGACGGGCGGTAGCCCAGCTCCGTGCGCGCCCGCGTGATGTCCAGCGTGCGTTCGCGGGCGAGGTGGCGGGCCGCGTAGCGGGTCAACCGGGGCGCACCGCCCGCGCCGCGCCACCGGTGCGCCAGCTCGGCCGCGCAGGCCAGCGGGAACGCCACGGCCAGCGGGACGAACCGGACCCGGGCCGCGACCCCGCGCGCGGCCAGCACCGCGGCGAGGGCGTCGGCCAGCGGCACCGGCGCGTCGTCGGTGATGTTGAAGACGCCGGTGGCGCCACCGCGCGCGGCCAGCAGGCACGCCTGGGCGAGGTTGTCGACCGAGGTCAGGCTGATCCGCTGGGTCCCGTCGCCGACGGCCACCAGCGTGCCCCCGCGCACCGCCGCCAGCACCCGCGGCAGCAGCGTGGTGTCGCCCGGCCCGTAGACGGCGTGCGGGCGCAGCACGACGGCGTCCGGGCGCCGTGCGCGCACCAGGCGCTCCGCGGCGGCCTTGCTGGCGCCGTAGGCGTCCGGGTAGCGCGCCACGGGCGCCCGGTCCTCGTCGGCCAGCGCGGTCGGTCGCAGCGGGTCGTACACGCTGGCCGTGCTGACGTGCACGAACCGCGCGCCGGGGAAGGACGCCAGCACGTTGGCGGTGCCCTCGACGTTGGCCGCCCACTGCGCCCGGCGGTCGGCCGTGTCGGAGGCGCTGCCCGCGCAGTGCACGACGGCGTCGACGTCGGGCGGATCGGTCAGCGGGCCGTCGGTGATGTCCCAGCGCCGGTCGGCGCCCGCGCGGCGGCCCAGCCCGAGCACCGACCACCCCGCGTCCTCGGCGGCCCGGCGCACCGCACCCCCGACGAACCCCGTCGCGCCGGTCACCGCGAGTCGCGTGGCGGCGGCCCCCTCTTTGCTCATCGCAGTGAGTTCCGCGGTGAGTTCCGCAGTGAGTTCCGCAGCGCGTCCCGGTCGGGCTTGTGGGTGCGCCCGGCCCGGGGCACCGCGTCGATCGCGACGACCCGGTCGGGGAACGCCGACCCGGGCACCACGGCGCCCAGGGCCGCGCGGACGTCCGCGATCAGCGCGCCGGGCTCCAGCACGACCGCCAGCACGACCTCCTCGTCGCCGGTGCGGTCGTCGGGCAGGCCCACCAGCAGGGCGTCGACGACGCCGGGCAGCGCCGCGATCCGCGGCTCGTGCAGGCCGGGGTAGATGTTGTGCTCCCCGCGGATGATCATGTCCTTGCGCCGGCCGAGCAGCAGCACGCGCCCGTCGTCGTCGACTCTCCCGAGGTCGCCGGTGGCGACCCGCTCGTGCGCGGGCTCGCCCAGGTAGCGCGGGCACACCTGGGGCCCGCCGACCACCAGTTCGTCGTCGACGACGCCGACCCGCACCCCGGCGGCGGGGGTGCCCATGAGGTCGCCGGGGCCGGTGTGGGCCAGCTTCTCCTCGGCCGTGGCGAACGCGACCGGCGGCGCCTCGGTCATCCCGTAGATGCACAGCACCTCGGCGTCGGGCGCCGCGGCGCGCACCCGGCGCAGCAGCGCGGGCACGACCGGGGCCGCGCCCAGCAGCACCCCCCGCAGGCCCGGCCAGTGCGGGGCGACGTCGAGCACGCGGGCCGCGTCGCCGGGCACGAGGAACGCGTGCGTGGCCGCCCGCTCGGCGAGCTGGGCGGCGAACCGGGCGGGGTCGAGCGGGGTGCCGGGCAGCGACCAGCACGCCCCGCCGGCCAGCGCGGGCAGGCCGAGCATCAGCTGGTCGGTGTGCACGACGTCGCCGGGGCCCAGCACGCAGCGCCTGCGCAGCATGCCGAGCCCGGCCGAGAGCGTCCGCAGGGTGTGCACGACACCCCGCGGGCGCTCGGTCGTGCCCGACGTGAAGATCACCACGGCCGGGGCGTCGGGGTCGGGGTCGGGGTCGAGCGGGGGCCCGGCGAGCCGGCGCAGGGGCACGGCGCCGCGCGGGACGCCGGGCAGCCACGGCCCGCTGTAGAGGTGCCGCACGCCCAGCGCGGCGTAGTCCGGCAGCAGCAGCCCGCGGCGGCGGGCGTAGCGGCGGGCGGGGGCGGTCCCGGCGGCGGCGTGCAGCAGCGACTCGGCCGCGGCCCAGCGGGCGCCGGCCAGCTCGGCCCGGGCGGTGAACAGCTGCGCGCCCACGCCCGGGTCGGCGAAGATCACGGTGCCCCCGGCCGCCACCACGGCCAGCGCGACCACGAGCGCGTCCGGGCCGGGCCGGATCGAGAACAGCACGCCGTCGCCCGGGCGCAGGCCCCGCTCCCGCAGCCCACCGGCGGTGGTGCGGATGCGTCGGGCCAGGGTGGCGTAGTCGGTGCGCCGACCGCGGGCGTCGATCAGCGCCATGGCGCCCGGCGCGCGGTCGGCGTGCGCGAGCACGTCGCGGAGCAGGTCGGCGGGTTCCCGCTCAGGCACGGGCGACCTCCAGGGTCCGGTAGCCCGGGATCAGCACCCCGGTGGCGTAGCGGCGGCGCACGACCCGCAGCGGGGCGTGCCGCAGCACCGCGGTGGCCACCGCCCGGACCTGGGCCGTGGCCAGCGGGTAGCCGATGCAGAAGTGCGGTCCGGCCCCGAACCACAGCCGCCCGAGGTCGGGCTGGGCGCGCTCCGGGGCGAAACCACGCCCGGGGACGCGCGTGCAGTTGTAGGTGGCGATGACGACCCGCTGCCCCGGCCGCACCCGCACCCCGCCGATGCGGGTCGGGGCGGCGACCGCGCGCAGCATCACCGGGCTCGGCGTGGTCACCCACAGTGCCTCCTCGACGGCCCGGTCGAGGTCGCCGTGCTGGTGGTCGTGGTCGCACAGCAGCGCGACCAGCCGCGGCACGAACGAGGCCACGGTCTCGGTGCCGGTCAGGAAGAACGCCGCCGCCGCGCCGAGCGCCTCCTCCCGCGACAGCCCCAGCTCGCGCATCCGCCCGACGACCGTGCCAGGGTCGCCGGCCTCGTAGGCCCGCGCCGCGGGCCCGGTGATCCCGCCGAGCACCCGCCGCGCGGTCTTCACCTGGCGGGCCGAGAGCTGCTTGGTGGACAGCCGCACCGTGGCCGCGATCTCCTCGCCGCGGGCGAACATCCGCCGGCACTCCCGCTCGTCGGCGTCCAGCCCGACGATCGCGCAGATCACCGCCCCGGCGCAGGTGCGGGCCAGCTCGACCAGGTCGACCGCCGCCCCGGCGGCGAGCCGCTCCTCGGCCCGGGCCAGCAGCGGGGCCAGCACGTCGGCGCAGATCGCGCGCACCGCGGTCGGGGTGAACAGCCCGGCGAGCTTGCGGCGCAGCTCGGCGTGCGCGGGACCGTCCATGTTGAGCAGCACCGACGGCCCGAGCACCGGGGTCCACAGCGCGCCGGAGGAGCCGCGCCCGCTCTTGCGGAACGCGTCGGTGTCGCGCAGCACACGGTGGGCCACCGCCGCGTCGTTGACGACGACCCCGATCCCGGGCACCCGCACGACCGGTCCGCAGCGCCCGACCAGGCGCAGGAACGGGAACGCCAGCGGGTGCGCGGCCAGGTGCACCAGGGTCTCACCCATCCGGTCCCGCCCACCGCACGTCGACGACGTCGGGCCGGACCCGGTGGTCGGCGTACCAGGCCAGCGTGTCGCGCAGCCCGTAGGCGCGCAGCCTGCGCACCGAGCCGCGGACCACGACGTCGTTGCGCCTGCCGTAGGCGTCGGTCACCCGGCGCACGCGGTTGACCAGCGCGCGGTCCTCGTGGACCTCCTCGATCGCGGTGCGCGGGAAGCCGCCGCTGGCCTCGTAGAGCCCGGCGGTGATGGCCAGGTTGCAGCCGGGGCACATCACGTACGGCCCGCGGTAGGCCGGGTCGCGGTTGCCGGGGCGGAACCGGCCGAACACCGCGGCCGCCTCGACGACCGAGGGCAGCAGCGACCGCTCCCACCAGCGCAGCGCGAACTCGTCGGTGCGCGGGCGCAGCCGCCCGCCGATGAGCTCCAGGCCGGCGGCGAAGCCGCGCCGGACCGCGGCGGTCCAGTCGGGGTCGGGCAGGCAGTCGGCGTCGGTGCGGGCGATGTGGGTGGCGCCGTGGGCGATGGCGTGGCGCACGCCCGTGTCGGCCGCGGCGCCGGTGCCCTTGCGCGCCTCGGTGATCACCTCGACGCCGGCGGCGCGGACGACGTCGGCGGTCGCGTCGGTGCTGGCGTTGTCCACCACGACCAGCCGGAAGTCGCGGTCGTGCTGGGCGGCCAGCGCGGCCAGCGTCGCGCCGACGCCGCGCTCCTCGTTGTACGCCGGCACGACGACCCAGAGGTCCATCACAGCGCCCTTCCCAGAATCCGTGGCCCCGCCGGGGCCGCCTCGCAGGGGATGGAACGGACCGATTCCCTCATAGCTCGGCGAACAGCACGCCGAGGCTGACCCCGCCGGCCAGCCCGATCAGCGCGACCCGGTCGCCGGGGCCGGCGCGGCCCTGCTCCAGCGCGGTCGCCAGCCCGAACGCCAGGCCGGCCGAGGCCAGGTTGCCGTGCTCGGGCAGCGTGACGACCAGCCGCTCGGCCGGGATGGCGCTGCCCTCGGTGAAGGTGCGCAGGTACGGCATCGTCACCTGGTGCACGCAGACGGCGGCGAAGTCGTCCCAGCCGAGCCCGGTCGCGGCCAGCGCCGCGTCGAGCGGGCCGCGGCCCAGCGCCAGGAACGCCCGGCGCAGCGCCGGTCCGTCCATCCGGAAGTAGGTGGCGTCGGGGTCGCGCGGGTGGGCGGAGCCGCCGCCGGGCAGCGTGCCCACCGACCACCGGGTGGAGTCGGCGACGAACGAGCGGTGGAAGATCCCGCCGGACTCTGCGCGCTCGACGAGCACGGCGGCGCCGGCGTCGGCCAGCGTGTAGCCGGGGAACGCCTCGACGAACTGGGCGAAGTCGCGCACCCGCCAGCGGATCGCCCGCGAGGGCGTCTCGCCGGTGGCGACCAGCACGCGGCGCGCCTGCCCGGTGACGATCATCGCCTCGGCCACCTGGATGCCGTTGAGCAGGCTGTTGCAGGCGTTCTTGACGTCGAAGGTGGGGCAGCGCGCGCCGAGCTTGGCGCACACCATGTGCGCGGTGGCCGGCTCGGCCATGTCCTGCGAGGCCGAGGCGAACAGCACCATGTCCAGCTCGGCGGCCTCGACGCCGGCCTCGGCCAGCAGCTTCGCCGACGCGGCCACGGCCAGGTCGGAGGCCTGCACGTCCGGCTCGGCCACGGAGCGGGACCGGATGCCGGTCATCGCCTCGACGATCCCGGGCCGCGGGGCGAACCCGGCGCTCTCCCGGCGCACCCGCTCCTCGACCTCGAGGCTGCTCATCCGTCGCTCGGGCAGGAAGGTCGCCACCCCGACGATCCGCGCCCTCACGCCGGCACCCCCGCCCTCCGTCGCCCGCCGCGGGCGAGCGCGACGACCCCGCCCAGCACGGCCAGGCCCGCGAGCGCCTCACCGGCCAGCGCCACCGGGGTGGTGTCGATCCGTTCGCCCAGCCAGCAGACCCCGACCGCCACCGCGACCAGCGGGTCGACCGTGGTGAGCGCGGCCAGCACGGGCGCCGCCGACCGGGCTTCCCGGAACGCGCGCTGGCTGAGCGCGAAGCCGACCGGGCCGACGACGCCGGCGGTGTAGAGGGCGGGGTGCACGAACGGCCCGGTGAGGCCCTCGGTCCCGACCTGCGCGACGACCAGGGTGAGCATGCCCGCGCAGACGCCGTAGCAGGTGCCGGCGGCGGCACCCAGCGCCACCGCGCGCACCTCGCCGACACCGCGGCGGGCGACGACCAGCGCCACGGCCAGGGCGACGACCAGCAGGACGGCGAGCACCAGCGCCCCCTCCGGTGCCGCGTCGCCGGGGACGGCCGGGCCCGGCCGGGCCAGCAGCAGGAAGCCGGCCAGCCCGCCCGCGCACGCCAGCGCGCCGAGGGCGCTGGTCCGGTCGAGCCGGTGGCCCGCGGCCAGCGCGGCGACCAGGACGCTCGTCACCCCCAGCGGCTGCACCAGCGCGACCGGGGCGAACGCGAACGCGGTGATCTGCAGCGCCGAGCCCACCCCGACCGCCAGCACACCCACGCCCCACTGCGGGTCGCGGACGAGGGCGGCATCGGAGGGTGCGCGGGCGGCGACGCGCTGCTGGGCGGCGCTGCCGAGCCCGAAGACCACCGCCGCGCCGAGCGCGATGCCCGCGCCCGTCAGCAGGTCGTCGGCTGCGGGGAGGGGCATGATCGGAGGCTATCCGCCGCCCCTGACCAGGCCTTCCGTAGCCCTACGCAGTCACGGTGCGCAGTCCTGCGGTGCAGGGTCGGCAGCCGCACCAGCAGCGGCACCAGGAGTGGCACCGACGGTGGCGAGGCCGTCGAGCAGCCACTCCAGGATCTGCTCGAACGACTGCGGCGGCGGGTCCAACCGGGTGGGGTCGGCGGCCCAGCGGCTGAAGTGCGGGTAGCGCCCGGACGCGGCGATGCTCGCCAGGTAGGGCCGGACCGCCTCGGTGAGCTGCTCGTCGTTGACGACGCCGCTCCGCGCCCGCATCGCGTTCTCCTCCAGCAGCGCCAGCCCGGAGCCGAAGACGTGGCCGAGCACGGTGTTGACCGAGCCGCCGACCGCTGCCGCGGGGAGACCGAGCGGCTCCAGTTCGGCGAAGGCCGCGTCGTACACGGCCAGCGCGTTGGGCCCCAGCGGCGGGCGGGCGAAGGCGAGCCGGGCGAACCACGGGTGCCGCTGGACCGCGGCCCACCCGCTGAGCCCCAGGCTGCGCAGCGCGGCCCGCCACCCCGCCCCGCGCCGCACGTCGACCAGCCCGAAGACCTCGTCCATCATCAGGTCGGCCAGGCCGTGCTTGCTGCCGACGTAGCGGTAGAGCGCCATCGGGCTGCGCACGCCGAGGCGGGCGGCCAGCGCCCGCATCGTGATCTCGCCGTGCGGCTCGGCGTCGGCCAGCGCCATCGCGGCCGCGACGATCCGCTCGCGGCTGAGCGGTTCGGGGGCGTGCGCCCGCTGCGGCGCCGGGGGGTGCACGGCGTCGAACCAGATGGCCGGGGCGGGCTGGCGGGGCTGGTCGGGGGTCATCGGGCGCCAGCCTAGTGGACGGGGTCCACGGGTGAGTGTACAACGTACACCCATGAGTGGACAACGTACACATGATGTTGCGGTGCTCGTCGTCGGCGGTGGCCTGGTCGGGCTGACCACCGCTCTCCTGCTGCGCCACCACGGCGTCGAGGTCACCGTCGTCGAGAAGCACGCCACCACCTCGGCGCAGCCCAAGGCCCGCCGCTTCCACACCCGCTCGATGGAGGTCTTCCGGCAGCTGGGCCTGGCCGCGGCCGCGCACGAGGCAGCCCGTGACCTCGCCGGCCACGACCACATGGCCACCGGACGCACCCTGGTCGAGTCCGAGCAGCTGCCGCTGTGGCTGCCGCCGGACCCGGACGGGCCGGTCGTCGACGCCTCCCCGGAGCCGCCGACGCTGATCGCCCAGGACCTGCTCGAACCGGTGCTGCGGGCGGCGGCCGTCGACGCCGGCGCGACCGTCCGGTTCGCCACCGAGCTGACCGCGTTCGAGCAGCGCGACGACGGCGTGCACGCCGAGTTGCTCGACCACCGGGCCGGCCGGCGGCGATCGTTGCGCGCGCGGTACCTCGTGGCCGCGGACGGCGCTCGGTCGCCGGTGCGCGGGGCCCTCGGGATCGACCGCTCGGGCCGCGGCGCGGTCGGCGAGCCGTCCGTGTCGGTCTACTTCCGCGCCGACCTGGCCGACGCCGTGCGCGGGCGGGAGTTCAACCTCTGCCACATCTCCCACCCCGACCACCCCGGCGCGCTGGCCTCGGTGGACGGCCGGTTCCGCTGGGTGTTCATGGGCGGGGGCGCGCCCGACCGCGACTGGCCGGCCGCGCTGCGCGCGGTCCTCGGCGTCCCGGCCCCGGACCTGGAGGTGCTGTCGGTGCAGAGCTGGCGGGCCGAGATGCTGGTCGCCGACCGCTTCGCCGCCGGCCGGGTGCTGCTGGCCGGCGACGCCGCGCACGTCATGCCGCCGTTCGCGGCCCTGGGCGCCAACACCGGCATCGCCGACGCGCACAACCTGGCCTGGAAGCTCGCCGCCGTGCTGGACGGGCGGGCCGGGCCCGCCCTGCTCGACTCCTACGACGCCGAGCGCCGCCCGGCCGGCTGGTTCTCCGCCGACCAGTCGACCCGCCGGATGGCCGCCTTCATCGACCCCACCGCGCCCCAGGACCCGACGCTCGCCCACCCGTTCGTGCTGGCCGGGGCCCGGTTCCGGTACCCGGTGGGCGCCCTGGTGCTCGGCCCCGACGACGTGGCCGACGAGGAGCCGGTCACCGAGTTCGCCCCGGCGGTGCGGGTCGGCACCCCGCTGCCGCACCGCTGGCTCGACGCAGCCCGCACGCGCTCGTCGTTGGACCTCGCCGGACCCGGCTGGGCGCTGGTGTCCGGCGGGTCACCCGACGCGGCGATCGATGGCCTGGCGCACCACGTGCTGGAGCTGGACGGCCTGCCGCCGGGCCGGCACGCGCTCGTGCGCCCCGATCAGGTCGTGGCCTGGCGCGGCGACGACCCGGCCACCGCCGCGCGCGTCCGCGATGCCCTCCTGGCCGGGGCCGTCACCGTGTCGGGCTAGCCGTCGCGGCCGGCAGGGGGGCCACAATCCGGCGATGACGAGCGAGCAGAGCCCGCCGCCGGCCGTCGTGGCCGGCCTGCTGCGGCGGTGGGTCGACGGCGGGCTGATCACCGCGGAGCAGGCCGGGCGGATCCGGGACGCCGAGGGCCTCGACGGCACGGCCCCCCGGGACGCGGCCGGTGCACCGGCGGGGGAGGGTGCGCCGCCCCACCGCGGCGCGTCGCTGGTCGCCGAGGGCCTCGGCTACGTCGGCGGTGCGCTGGTCCTGGTGGCCGCGGTCCTCATCGCCGGGACGTTCTGGGACGCGCTGGGCGCCGGCGGCCGGCTCGCCCTCGTGCTGGTCGCCGCCGGGCTGCTGCTCGGCGTGGGCGCCGCCGCGCCGGCCG
>NZ_JAHDTH010000060.1 GCF_018531445.1 Pseudonocardia lacus | reverse complement strand
CCGCGGCGCCGACGAGGCCAGGGCCGCCGCCGCGGCGCTCACGACCGAAGCCGCCGCGGGGGCGCGGCGGGAGGGGGCCGGATGAGACCGGGGCAGCACCTGCTGCGCGGGACCCTGGTCCACCGGGGCCGGGTGGTCGACGACGGGCTCGTCGCCGTGCGCGGCGACCGCATCGCGTTCGCCGGACCGACCGACGAGTGGACCGGCGAGCCCCCGCCCGCGCCCTCGGGGACGCTGCTGCCCGGGCTGGTCGACGCGCACTGCCACGGCGGCGCCGGCCACGGCTTCCCCGACTCCGACCGCGCCGGCGTGCTGGCCGCCGTCGAGCACCACCGCCGCCACGGCACCACCTCGCTGCTGGGCAGCCTGGTCTCGGCCGGGGCCGGCGTCCTGCGCGAGCGGGTTCGCCTGCTCGCGCCGCTGGTCGAGGCGGGCGAGCTGGCCGGCATCCACCTGGAGGGGCCGTTCCTGTCCACCGCCCGCTGCGGCGCCCAGGACCCGAGGGCGATCGTGCCGGGCGACCCCGACCTGCTGCGCGGGCTGCTCGACGCGGGCGGCGGGACCGTCCGGTCGATGACGCTCGCCCCGGAGACCGCGGCCTACGCCGAGCTGGTCAAGCTCATGGCCGAGTACGACGTGCTGCCCAGCCTGGGCCACACCGACGCCGGTGCCGCGCTCACCCGCACGGCGATCGCCGAGGTCGGCGGGGGCCCGCTCAGCGCCACCCACCTGTTCAACGGCATGCCGCCGATGCACCACCGCGCCCCCGGGCCGGTGGCCGCCTGCCTGGCCGCCGCGGCGCGCGGGGAGATGGTGCTGGAACTGGTCGCCGACGGCGTCCACCTCGACGACGAGACCGTGGCCGCGGTGTTCGACCTGGTCGGGCCGGAGCGGATCGCGCTGGTCACCGACGCGATGGCGGCCGCGGGGCAGGCCGACGGGCGCTACCGGCTCGGCACGCTGCTCACCGACGTCGTGCAGGGCGTCGCGCGGCTGGCCGGCGACCCGCCGGGCGCCATCGCCGGGGGCACCTCCCGGCTGGTCGACGTCGTGCGGCGCGTGGTCCGCCACGCCGGCGTCGGGCTCGCCGCGGCCGTGACCGCGGCCAGCGCCACCCCGGCCCGGCTGCTCGGGCTGACCGACGTGGGCGACCTGGTCGCCGGCCTGCGCGCCGACCTCGTGCTCACCGACGACGACCTCACCCCCCTGGCCGTGATGCGGGCCGGGCGGTGGGTGCACCCCGAGCCCGGACGGGAGGCGGTCTGACATGCGGGTGCTCATCCTGGACGACGCGCGGGCGCGCGGCAGCGCGGTCGCCGACATCCTGGCGGCGGCGATCGAGGACGGCGGCGGGCGCACGGTGCTCGGGCTGGCCACGGGCTCCTCGCCGCTGCCGGCCTACCGCGAGCTCATCCGCCGCCACCGCGAGGAAGGGCTGTCGTTCGCCCGCGTGCGCGCCTACCTGCTCGACGAGTACATCGGCCTGCCCGACGGCCACCCTCAGGCCTACCGCGAGGTGATCCGCCGCGAGCTCACCGGCGCGCTGGACATCGACCCGGCTGCCGTGCACGGGCCCGACGGCGTGCACCCCGACCCGGCCAAGGCCGCGGTCGACTACGAGGCGGCGCTGCGCGCGGACGGCCCGGTGGCGGTGCAGCTGCTGGGGATCGGCGGCAACGGCCACCTCGGGTTCAACGAGCCCGGCTCGTCGCTGCGCTCCACCACCCGGGTCGTCGCGCTCACCGAGCGCACCCGCCGGGACAACGCCCGGTTCTTCCGGTCGGTGGCCGCCGTCCCGCGCCGCGTGATCACCCAGGGGCTGGGCACCATCTGCCGGGCCGAGCACCTGGTGCTGATGGCCTCGGGGGCGGGCAAGGCCGCGGCGGTGGCCGCGGCGCTGGAGGGCCCGCTGTCGGCGTCGTGCCCGGCGTCGGTGCTGCAGTGGCACCCGCGGGTCACGGTCGTGCTGGACGAGGCGGCCGCCGGCGCGCTGCGCCACGGCGAGCACTACCGCTACGCGGCGGCGTGCGACCTGGGGTAGCGGCAGGGCCGTTCGGCCCCCTGGTCATGACCAGATGGGAGGATGGATCGGGCAGGCAGCGGGAGGGGAACGCACGTGGCAGCGCAGCCGGGAGACCGGACACAGCATTCCGTCGCACAGCAGGTCACACAGCAGGTCACACAGCCGGGAACACAGCAGGGAACGCAGCACATCGTCGACGGGATGGTCCCCAAGCACGAGCAGCTGCGCACCATCCTGATCGACCTGGCGCGCTCGCTCAGCCCGGGCGACATCCTGCCCAGCGAGCGCCAGCTCTGCCTCGACCACGGCGTCAGCCGGATCACCGTGCAGAAGGCCGTCGGCCAGCTGGTCTCCGAGGGGCTGCTGGTGCGGGTGCACGGCAAGGGCACGTTCGTCGCCGCGCGCACGGCGCGCTCGCGGCTGCACCTGGCCTCGTTCACCGACGAGATGCGCCGGATGGGCATGGAGCCCTCGACCGTGGTGCTGAGCGCGGTGCGGGAGGTGCCGCCGCCGCGCACGGCGGCCGCGCTCGGCCTGCCCGAGCGCGCCGAGACCTACCACCTGCGCCGGCTGCGGCTGGCCGACAACCTGCAGATCTCGGTGGACGAGGGCTGGTACCCGGCGGAGCTGTTCCCCGGGATGGACAAGCTCGACCTGACCAAGTCGGTGTACCGGGCCATGGCCGACCAGTACGGCTACACGATCGACCGGGCCGAGCAGACCGTCGGCTCGGCCGGGGCCAGCGAGGAGATGGCGACGCTGCTCGGCCTGGCCCCGATGCGCCCGGTGCTGGTGGCCGACCGGGTCTCCTACAGCGGCGACGTGGCCGTGGAGCACGCGCTGACGACCTACCGCGGCGACCGCTACGAGCTGCAGATGTCGCTGGTCGCGCCGGAGGACCAGCGCGGCTGGTAGCCCGGCCGTAACGGCCGGGAAACCCCGCCGTCCCGTCCGGTTCCTAGATTCGCCGGGTGCATGACACCCCCGGACACACCGCCCTCCGCCTGAGCCGCCGCCAGGTCCTGCGCCTGGGCGGGCTCGGCGCCGCCGGCCTCGCCCTCGCCGCCTGCGGTGGCGGCACCACCCCCGAGCCCGCGGCCGCCGGCGCCCCCGCGCAGGCCGGATCGTTCGGCGACATCTCGGTGCAGCTGTCCTGGATCAAGAACATCGAGTTCGGCGGCGAGTTCATGGCCGACTCCAAGGGCTACTACACCGAGGCAGGCTTCTCGAAGGTCGACCTGGTCAGCGGCCCGGTGGACAGCGCCGACGCGCTGGTGCTCGCCGGCAACATCACCGTCGGGCTGTCCGCGCCGGACGCCACCGCGCGGTTCATCGTCGAGCAGGGCGCCCCGCTCAAGATCATCGGGACGACGTTCCAGAAGAACCCCTTCTGCATCCTCTCGCTGGCCGAGGGCAACCCGATCCGCACGCCGGCCGACCTGGTCGGCAAGCGGATCGGCATCCAGGCCGGCACCAACCAGACGATCTTCGCGGGGCTGCTCAAGGCCAACGGGATCGACCCGGCCTCGCTGGAGCAGGTCGTCGTGCAGTACGAGCCGACGCCGCTGACCGAGAAGACCGTCGACGGGTTCATGTCGTTCCTGACCAACGAGCCGTTCCTGGTCGAGGCCGACGGCTTCACCCCGGTCACGCTGTCCTTCGCCGACAACGGCCTGCCGCTGGTGTCGGAGTCGTTCGTGGTGCTGCAGGACACCATCGACTCCCAGCGCGACATGCTCAAGGCGTTCCTGACCGCGGAGATCCGGGGCTGGACCGACGCGGTGGCCGACCCGGCCGGTGCGGCGAAGCTCGCCGTCGAGGTCTACGGCAAGGACCTCGGCCTCGACCTGCCCGGCCAGACCGAGCAGGCCACCGCCCAGAACGAGCTCGTCGTCAGCGCGGACACCGAGGCCAACGGGCTGTTCACGATGACCGACGCGCTGGTCGGGGAGTGCATCGCGGCGCTCGGCCAGATCGGCGTCACGATCACCGCCGAGGAGCTGTTCGACCTGACGCTGCTCGAGGAGGTCTACGCCGAGCAGCCGGACCTGAAGGCCTGAGCGCGGCGATGACCGAGACCGGCACCCCGACGGCGTCCTCGCCCCGCGGCACGACCGACCCCGCGGCCCAGCCGGCCGCGGCCACCGGCATCCACATCCGGGGTCTGACCAAGCGGTTCGCGATGGGCCGGCGCTCGGTGGAGGCGCTGGCCCCGGTCGACCTGGGCACCGTGCAGAACTCGTTCCTGTCGCTGCTGGGCCCGTCCGGCTGCGGCAAGTCGACGATCCTGCGCATCCTGGCCGGCTTGGAAGCGCCGACCGCGGGCGAGGCGCTGATCAACGGCCGGTCGACCCTGGAGGTCCAGCGCGACCACGAGCTGGGCATCGCCTTCCAGGAGGCGGCCCTGCTGCCCTGGCGCAGCGTCGTGGGCAACATCCGGCTGCCGCTGGAGGTGGCCGGCATCGCCCCGGAGCCCGGGCTGATCGACGGGCTGGTCGAGCTGGTCGGGCTGACCGGCTTCGAGAAGGCCAAGCCCGCCCAGCTCTCCGGCGGCATGCGCCAGCGGGTCGCCATCGCTCGGTGCCTGGTCGTGCAGCCCACGGTGATGCTGCTCGACGAGCCGTTCGGCGCGCTGGACGACATGACCCGCCAGCGGCTGAACGTCGAGCTGCTGCGCATCTGGACCGAGCGCCCGGCGACCACGCTGATGGTCACCCACGGCATCTCCGAGGCCGTGTTCCTCTCCGACGTGGTCGCGGTCATGACCCCGCGACCGGGCCGGATCGCCGAGGTCGTGGAGATCGACCTGCCCCGCCCGCGCCGTCCCGAGCTCATGCGCACGCCCGAGTTCCACGCCTACGTCGACCGGCTCTCCGAGATCCTGTTCGGCCGCGGCGAGGCGGGGGAGTAGCGCGGTGACCGGGGTCAACGGCCGGCTGGGCGGCCTGGTCGGCGTCGTCGTGATCGTCGCGGTCTGGTGGCTGGCCTCGCTGGTGCTGTTCCAGGGCAGCGGCGCCATCCCGACGCCGCCCTCGGTACTGGCCGAGTTCCTCGACCCGCGGCGCTGGACGACGACGCTGGGCAACGCCGGCTCGACGGTGTCGTCCGCCGCGCGGGGCTACCTGTGGGGCAACCTGGCCGCGATCGCGCTGTCGGTGCTGGTGCTGCTGGCGCCGCGGCTGGAGCGGCTGGCCAACCAGATCGCGATCGTCACCTACTGCATCCCGCTGGTGGCGATCGGGCCGGTGATCGTGATCGTCGCCGGGCGGGAGGACCCGGACGGCGCCTCGGTGGTGCTGGCCGGCATGAGCGTCTTCTTCACCACGGTCGTCGGCTGCCTGGTCGGCCTGCGCGCGGCCCCGCGCACGAGCATCGACCTGGTGCGCGCCTACGGCGGATCGGCCTGGACGGTGCTGCGCAAGGTGCGGGTGGTCGCCGCGCTGCCCAGCCTGTTCGCCGCCCTGAAGATCGCCGCGCCGGCCGCGTTCCTGGGCGCGATCCTGGCCGAGTACCTGGGCAGCGGTGGCGACGGCACGCTCGGCCGGGCGCTGATCGCCGCGCAGACCCAGGCCGACGCGCCGCTGCTGTGGTACCTGGCCCTGGTCAGCGGGGCGATCTCCGGGCTGGGCTACCTCGCCGTCGGGCTGCTCGCCCGGGCGGTGACGCCCTGGACCACCGACGGCGCGATCCCGGCGGGCCCGCGATGACCGCGCTCGACACCGCGACGGGGGAGCGGCGACGCGCGGCCGGTCCGGTGCTGCGCCGGGCCGGCTCGGCGGCGCTGACCATCGCGATCGCGTTCGTGGTGCTGATGGCGCTGTGGCAGTTGCTGCTGGCCGTCTTCGACGTGTCGGCGTTCGTCGGGAAGTCGCCGCTGGACGTCTGGCAGTACCTGTTCGCGGACTCGCCCGCCCGCGGGGTCCGGCCGACCTCGTTGAGCGCCCAGCAGGCCCGCGCGGCCAGCTTCGGCGCGCTGGCCACCACGTTGGGCAACGCGGCCATCGGCTTCTGCTCGGGGATGGTGCTGGCCACGGCGGTGGCCGTCGGCTTCGTGCTGTACCGGCCGTTCGAGTTCGCGTTCCTGCCGATCGCGATGCTGCTGCGCTCGGTGCCCCTGGTGGCGATGGCCCCGCTGCTGCTGCTGATCTTCGGGCAGGGCCCGCTCGGCGTCGCGGTCATCGCCGCGATCGTGGTGCTGTTCCCCGCGCTGGTGAACATCGTGCTCGGGCTGACCTCGGCCAGCCCGCAGGCGCTGGACCTGGTCCGGGTCAACGGCGGTTCCGCGCTGACCGCGCTGGTCAAGGTGCGCGTCCCGGCCGCGCTGCCGCAGTTCCTGGCCTCGGCGCGGATCTCGGTGCCGGGTGCGGTCGTGGGCAGCATGCTCGCCGAGTGGCTGGTCGGCTTCGAGGGCATGGGCGGGGTGCTGTCGGGCTACAAGGGCCAGGGCAACTACGGCGGTGTCTGGACGATCGTGGCGCTGTCGGTGCTGGTGTCGATCGTGCTCTACGAGGTCTTCGCGGTCGTCGAGGCCGCCCTGCTGGCCCGCTGGGGCCCCGAGGCCGGCCTCACCCGCTGACGCCCTCGACCAGGGCGCCCAGCTCGCGCAGCACGTCGTCGGCGATCGTCACCAGCGAGCGGGTCTCCGCCTCGCGGATCCACTGCGCGAAGGCGATGCCGAAGACCGTGACCCCGGTCTGCGCCGCGAGCGTCGCCGCCGGCTCCCCGACGCCGCGCTCGCGCAGCGCCGCGCCGATCGCGGTCGCCAGCCCGGCGAGCTTGTGCTGCTCGCGCTCCTGCAGCGAGGGGTTGGCGTCGATCACCGCCTGGCGGGCGCGCGAGTGGTCCCGTCGCTCGTCGGGGAAGAACTCGCCGGCCGCGCGGAGCGCGGCGGCGACGACCGCCAGGGGTGGCGCGTCGGCCGGGGCGGCGTCGATGCCGGCGCGGAACGCCTCGTCGAACCGCTGCTGGCCGAGGAACAGCACCTCGCGCTTGTCGGCGAAGTGCCGGTAGAAGGTGCGCTCGGTCAGCCCGACGGCCCCGGCGATCTCCGCGGCCGTCGTCTGCTCGTAGCCGCGGGTCGCGAACAGCTCCAGCGCCGCGGCCTGCAGCCGCTCGCGGGCTCCCGGTTCCCATCGCGCCACGCCGCCCAGGATAGTGATGACAGGGACTGACATGAAGGAGTACCGTCATGTCAGTACCTGACATCAGCACGAGGGAGATCGTCATGCGCGTGTTCGTCACCGGGGCGTCGGGCTGGATCGGCTCCGCCGCCGTCGACGAGCTGATCGCCGCCGGGCACGAGGTCACCGGGCTGGCCCGGTCGAGCGCCTCGGCCGAGGCACTGCGGGCCAAGGGCGCCCACGTCCTGCGCGGCGACCTGGACGACCTCGACGCCCTGCGGACCGGCGCCGACGCCGCCGCGGCCGTCCTGCACCTGGCCAACAAGCACGACTTCACCGACCCCGCCGTCTCCAACAGCGCCGAACGGACCGCCGTGCAGGCCTTCGGCGCCGCGCTCGCCGGCAGCGGCCGGCCGTTCCTGCTCGCCGCCGGCGTCGCCGGGCTGACCGAGGGCCGGCCCGCGACCGAGGTCGACCCGTCGCCCTTCCACGGACCGGACTCCCCGCGCGGCGGGGCCGAGAACCTCGCGCTGGAGTTCGTCGAGCGCGGCGTCCACACCGTGAGCCTGCGGTTCGCCCCGACCGTGCACGGCGCCGGCGACCACGGCTTCGTCGCCCACCTCACCGCCATCGCGCGGCGGAAGGGAGTGGCCGGCTACCCGGGCGACGGCACCAACCGCTGGTCGGCCGTGCACCGCTCCGACGCCGCCCGGCTCGTGGTGGCCTCGCTGGCGAAGGCGCCCGCCGGGACTCTCGTGCACGCCGTCGCCGAGGAGGGCGTGCCGACCCGCACGATCGCCGAGGCCATCGGGCGCGCCCACGACCTGCCGGTGCGCTCGATCGCTCGGGAGGAGGTCGCCGGGCACTTCGGGTGGATCGGCGCCTTCTTCGGCATGGACCTGTCCGCGTCCAGCTCGCGGACCCGGGAGCTGCTGGGCTGGACGCCGACCGGCCCCACCCTGGTGGAGGACATCGACGCCGGCGGCTACCCGGGTTAGCTCGAGTCGCGGTGCACCAGCTCGACGGGCAGCAGCACCGGATCGCCGGGGGCGGCACCGCCGATCTGGCGCAGCAGCAGCCCGGTCATGGTGTCGGCCTGCTCGCTGACCGGCTGGTGCACGCTGGTCAGCGCCGGCTCGGTGAGCGAAGCCAGCTCGACATCGTCGTAGCCGACCACGGCGACGTCCTCGGGCACCCGCCGGCCCGCGGCGCGCAGCACCCGCAGCGCGCCGACGGCCATCAGGTCGTTGGCGGCGAAGACGGCGTCCAGGTCGGGGTCGCGCTCCAGCAGTTCGGTCATCGCGCGCTCGCCGGACAGCCGGGTGAAGTCGCCGAAGGCGATCGGGCCGATGGGCAGCCCGGCGTGGGCCAGCCCGCGGTGGTAGCCGGTGAGCCGGTCGGCCGCGGCGGTCATGTCGGGCGGCCCGGCGATGGAGGCGATCCGCCGCCGTCCCGTGCCGACCAGGTGCTCGGCGGCCAGGCGCCCACCGCCGACGTTGTCGCAGTCGACGTAGGCCAGGCCCGGCACCGGGCGCTCCGGGCGGCCGCCGACCACGGTCGGGACCCGGGCCTCGACCAGCACGCGCGGCAGCGGGTCGTCGGCGTGCATCGAGGCCAGCAGCACGCCGTCGACGTGGCCGCCGCGCACGTAGTCGACCAGGGTGCCGTGCTCGGGGTCGTCGCGGGCGTTGACCAGCACCAGCTGCACGCCGGTCCCGACCAGCGACCGGCTCGTCGCGATGATCATCGCGGCCAGGTAGGGGTCGGCCAGCACCGTGGCGTCGGCCTCGCGCAGCACGAGGGCGACCGAGTCGGTGCGGCGCTTGGCCAGGCTGCGGGCGGTGCGGTTGGGCACGTAGCCCAGCCGGGTGATGGTCGCGTCGACCAGCTCGCGGACGTCGGCCGACACCTTGGCCGAGTTGTTGACCACCCGGGACACGGTGGCCCGGGACACGCCGGCCGCGGCGGCCACGGTGTCCAGGGTCGGCGGCCGGAAGTCGGCGCGACCGTCGCTGCTCATGGGCTCAGCCTGCCCCCACCAGGGCCGGAGGTGGTAACCGGTTGTTGCGGCGATCGGGTGAGGTGATCGATGAAAGCGCTTACAGCATCGAACGGGTGGAACCCTGGTGCCCGGCCCCACCCGTTCGATGCGCTGTGTAGCCGCCTCGGTCAGTGCCGGATCGTCAGTGGCCGAAGGTGAACCAGTTGAGGTTGACGAAGTCGGCGGGCTGGCCGCTGGTGAACGTCAGGTACACGTCGTGCACGCCGGTCACGTTCGCGATGTTGGCCGGGACCGTGCGCCAGGACTGCCAGCCGCCCGTGTTGCCGATCGAGAAGCTGCCGATCGGGGCCGCGGTGCGGCTGTCGAGCCGCACCTCGACCAGCCCGCTGACCCCGCCCGCCGCGCCGGAGGCGACGCGGGCGACGAACTGCTTGGCGGGCGTGCTGCCGAAGTCGACGCCGGAGTAGCGCGCCCAGTCGCCGTTGGCCAGCGCGGCCAGGTTGGACCCGCCGCCGGTGTCGGTGGTCGCCTCGGTGAGGGTGCCGGACTGCTGGCTGAACGCCTCGGCCTGCAGCGTGGAGTACGCGTCGCCGCCGCCGGTGCCCGGGTCGGGGTCCGGATCGGGATCGGGGTCGGGGTCGGTGCTGCCCGACCCCTTCGTCCACACGGCCACGTAGTCGACGACCATCGGCACGCCAGGCCTGGTGGCCGCGGTGGGCGTGGAGCCGGCCAGCGCGTTCGGGAACGCGCCGCCCATCGCCAGGTTGAGCAGCAGGAAGTAGCCGTGGCCGGTCATGTTCGACCAGGTGGTCGCGTCGAGCTGGGCCTGCGAGACGCTGTGGTACTGCTGGCCGTCGACGTACCAGCGCAGCTGGTTGGGGCTGACCGAGGTGTCCCACTCGAACCGGTAGGTGTGGAACGCGGACTGGCAGGAGCTGCCCGGGCAGGCCCGGCTGTTGCCGATGCCGGTGCTCTCGTTGCAGGCGCCGCCGGGGTTGGTGCCGCAGTGCAGCACGCCCCACACGGAGTTGACGCCGTTGACGTTCTCCATGATGTCGAACTCGCCGATGGCCGGCCAGTTCTGGTAGTTGCCCCGGTAGGGGGCCCCGAGCGCCCAGAACGCCGGCCAGTACCCGAGCGCCGCGTCGCCGGTGACGTTCGGCATCTGGATGCGGCTCTCCATCGCCACGATCCCGCCCGCCGGCGGGCGGAAGTCGGTGCGCCGGGTCTCGATGCGCGCCGACGTCCACGCGCCCGACGCGCTGCGCAGGGGGGTGATGCGCAGGTTGCCGGTGCCGTCCTGGGACAGGTTGGCCGGGTCGTTCGTGTAGGTCTGGATCTCCCCGGTGCCCCAGTTGGCCGGACCGCCCGGGTAGCTCGTGCCGGTGTCGACGATCCAGTCGGTCGAGGAGGGCAGCGCCCCGGCGCCGCCGGTGAAGTCGTCGCTGAAGGCCAGCGACCAGCCGGCCGGCGTGGCCGGGACCCCGGCCGGCGCCGCCGGAACCGCCGCGGCCGTGGGGGCGAACGCGACGGTGGTCAGCAGCGCGGCACCGGCGGCGGCGAGCGCGACGGGTAAGCGCCTGCGGCGGCTCGGCGCGGTGGCGCCGGGGTCGGTCTCGGGTCGTGATGTGGGGGGCACGGGACCTCCTTGTCACCCTGGGTATGTGATGCGTCTCAATGAGAGCGCTCTCACTTCATCTCGCGCTACCGCCGTCCGCCCCAATGCCCCTGCCCCGACGGGAGGTACACCCCACCCGTCCCGTCCCCACCCATCGAGAACGAGCTTGTCGTGATCGACAGGCCCTGTTGATCACGACAAGTTCGTTCTCGACGGCGGGGCGCTCGGCGGGTGGGCGCGTGGGCCAGCTGTAACGGTTCGGCAGCGGTGGGGCCCTCGGTTGCGACCGCCGGTCGAGCACCGCGACGATGGGTGCACCGGGTTCACCCGTGTGGCCCGGTCGGATCGAGGAGGTCCTGCTGAGTGCCTGACGTCCCTGCCACCCCGGACACCCCGGACCGCCCGGTGAGCACTGCCGCGAGTCCCGGGCCGGACGACGACCTGCCGGCGCGGATCGACGCCATCCTGGCCCGCCGCCACGCGCTGGTCGCCCCGGTGCGGGCCGAGCTGGAGTGGTGGCAGCGGGTCGACGCGCAGCTGAGCGGGCTGGCCGCGGCCGTCGCCGTGCTGCGCGACCACCCGTCCACCCCGGACGAGCTGCGCGCGGGGCTGGGCGCGTTCGGGCTGGACGGGCGGGTCGACGAGGTGCGCAGCGGGGTCGCCGAGGCCACCCGGCTGCTGCGCGTGCTCAGCGCCCGCTTCGCCCGCGGCACGATCACCGTCGGGGTGAGCGGCAAGGCCAGGGTGGGCAAGTCGACCCTGCTGCAGTCGATCTCCGGGCTGGCCGACGACCAGATCCCGACCGGCAAGGGGCTGCCGGTGACGGCGGTGCGCAGCCGGATCCGGCACAGCGAGACCGCCGAGCGCGCCACGCTGAGCCTGCACACCTTCGAGACGTTCGCCGCGGAGGTGCTCGCCCCGCACCACGCCCAGCTGGGTCTGCCGGGACTCCCGACCTCGCTGGAGGAGTTCGCGCAGTGGCCCTACCCGGTGCCGGCGGCGCCGGGGGAGCAGTCCACCGACCCGGCCGCGCCGCCCAGCCACGCCACGCTGGTCAAGCGGCTGCGCGACATGCAGGCCGCGCTGCCGTCCTACGCGGGCGACCTGGTCGGCGGGGACCGCGAGCTGCACCTCGACGAGCTGCGCCCCTACGTCGCCTACCCGACCAACGCCGAGCTCGGTGGCGCGGGCGGGGTCTCGCGGCGCTACCTCGCCGTGCGCGACCTGCGCATCGAGACGCGGTTCCCGCACAACCGGGTGCAGCGCCTGGCCGTGGTCGACCTGCCGGGCCTCGGCGAGGTCGCGGCCGGGGCCGACGCCCACCACGTCGAGGGCCTGCAGAACGAGGTCGACGTGGTGCTGCTGGTCAAGCGGGCGATGGGCGACGAGGCCTACTGGGGCGAGGCCGACGCCCGCACGCTGGACCTGCTCGACATCGCCCGCGGGTTCGTCGCCAAGCGCGACTTCGTGCTGCTGGTGCTCAACCAGGGCGGCGTCGACCCGGCGATGGCCACCACCTTGCGCGACGACGTCACGCGCGAGGTCAACATGGGCCGGCCCGACCGGTTCTTCCGGGTCGTGGAGACCGACGCCGCCGACCCCGACGACGTCCACCGCCGGGTGCTGGCCCCCGTGCTCGACCACCTCGCCGAGCGACTGCCGGAGATGGACGCCGAGGTGCTGGAGGCGACCCGGGCGCAGACCCAGGTCGTCGTCGACCGGGTCGACGTGCTGGTGGGCGACCTGAGCCGGGTGCTGGCCACGGTCCGCGCGGCCACCGGCAGCGCGGCCGAGGACCTCGACCGCCGGGCCCGCCGGCTGCGCCAGGACGTGGCGGCGGGGCTGCAGGAGCTGGTGGCCCGGCTGCGCGAGCAGGCCCGCGACGCCGCGGAGGACCCGGAGTACGTCGCCACCGTGGAGGCCGCCTACGCCGCCACCCGCGAGTGGATCACCAGCGGGCTCGGCGTCGGCGAGGAGGCGTGGCGCGACGAGGGCCTGCGCCGGATGCGGGTCGACAGCTTCAGCGGCGGCTACGCGGGCGAGGAGCTCAACCGGGTCCGCGTGGAGATCAGCGACAGCTTCGAGCGGATCGACGCCTTCTTCGCCGATCGCGTCGAGAAGCTCTGGACCGACGTGGCCGGCGTGCTCGGCGCGGAGCTCGGTGGGCTGCTCGCCGACCCGCGGACCGGTGCGACCGATCCGGGCACCGGCCATGACGCCCTCGACCGGTTCGCCGACCTGCTCGACGCCGCCCAGCCGCCGTGCCCGCGGCTGCGCCGGGCGGTGCGCACGCTGCGCGGCATCCGGTTGGACTACCGCTCCCAGCTGCACCCCAGGGTGCGCTCCGAGCTCGACGGGCTGGCCCTGGAGCTGCCCGACCCGCAGACCGGCCAGCTGCGCACCCAGATCACCGTGGCGGCCACCGCGGCAGGCGCCGAGGAGCTGTACCGCTTCGTGCTGCGGATGGCCGAGCAGGCCGCCTACCTCACCCAGAAGGCGCTGCTGCGCGAGGCGGTCACCCCGGCGCTGGTGCTGCACGCCGCGGCCGAGCAGTTCGAGGACACGGTGATCCGCTCCGGGGAGTCCGAGGTGGAGTTCCGCCGGCTCGCCGACGCCTACAAGAACGACATCTGGCCGGGGGTGTACCGGGAGATGGACGCCGCCAACGCCCGGTTCACCGCGGTGACCCGGGCGCGCGACCTGCTGGTCGCCACCCTGGGCGCGCGCAAGGAGGAGCAGTCGTGACCAACCAGGCACCGGCCGCGGCCGCGGGCGCCGCCGCGGCCGGCGAGGACGGGAGGCTGGTCTACCGCATCGGGATGGTCGGGCCGTCCCGGGTCGGCAAGACCTCGCTCATCACCGCCCTGCTGCACGACGGGCAGCGGCTGCTGGAGGGCACGCCGATCTCGATGAAGGCGGTCGGCACCGCCACCCAGAAGCGGCTCAGCCAGCACCGCCGCGAGCTGGACGGCTCGCTGCTGGCCGGCGAGTTCGACGCCGGTGCGCTGGGCGGCTCGCAGGACCAGTTCACCTTCCATCTGATGCTCGACACCGGCGTCCCCGGCACCGGCATCGAGCTGCAGCTGCTCGACTACCCCGGCGGCTGGCTCGACCCGCACACCCGCCCGGCCGGTGTCGACGCCCAGTGGGAGGAGTGCGAGCGCTTCCTGGAGCAGTGCTCGGTGCTGGTCGTGCCGGTCGACGCCGCGGTGCTGATGGAGGCCACCACCGCCAGCCACCTGCGCGCCGTGCCGACGGTGCTGGGCACCCCGCAGGTCACCGACGTCGTGCGCAGCTGGCTCAAGCGGCGCAACGAGCGGCCGGACGAGCCGGCGCTGCTGCTGCTGTGCCCGGTCAAGTGCGAGTCGTACTTCGACGACAACGGCGGGCGCCGCGACCAGTCCGCGACGCTGCTGCAGTGGGTGCGCAAGGTGTACCGCCAGGTCGTCGAGCTGGTCCCGAACGAGGCCCCGGACGTGCGCAACATGCGGGTCGTCTACTGCCCGGTCGACACCATCGGCTGCGTGGAGATCCTGCGCGCCGACTGGCTGCCCGAGCCCGACGAGCCCGGCGCGCTGACCTTCGTCGCGCACTACGGGGTGCGCCCGCCGGGGGAGCGCTCGGTCAAGGGCACCGAGGACATCATGATCGCGCTGTGCCGCCAGCTGGTGGCGGGCCGGCAGAAGGTCGAGGAGCGCGAGGCCGGCCTGCGACGCGAGCAGGCCGACACCGCGCAGACCTTCGCCGAGCGCGACGAGGGCTTCTTCCGCAACATCTGGTACCTGGTCAGCGGCGAGCGCAGGCTGCGGGCCGACGCCGCGCGCAGCAGCCGCGAGGAGGCCATCCAGGCCGCCGAGCGGGCCAGGGCGCTGACCGGGATCGTGGAGTCGCTGGCCCGTCGCGTGCACAGCGACCGGGTCCACCAGTGGTGACCGACCGGCGGCGACCCCGGTGGTGACGGCGGTCCACGTCCAGACGCGGGGCCGGCCACGGCACCGCGACTACGGCTTCCTCGGGGCCGGACCGGAGCGGCCGTGGTGGCGCGAGTACGCCGGGCACACCGCGTTCGAGCGGCCCACGGTGCTCGTCGAGTCCGACGGGGCCGGCTACCGGGCCTACCTCAGCGGCATCCCGTCGGCGCGGCGCGACGCGGTCGGCACGGTGATCCGCTACACGCTGGTCGTCGAGGAGGACGGTGTCGGTGTGCCCGCGGTGGAGCCGGCCGCCGTCGTCACCCTCGTCCGGTGCTGGGTGTCCGAGCAGGGCGGGCCGCGTCCCGGGTCGGGCGGGCTGACGCGGGCGCTGGACGGCGCCTTCCCCGAGGACGAGGTCGAGCGCATGCTGGCCGCGCCCGAGCCGGTGGCGCCGGCCGACGTGCGGCGGCGCGTGGTCGCGGCCGTGCGGGCGCTGCCGGCCGCGGATCCGGCTCGGTCGGGTGCGCCCGACGTCGGGGAGCGCGACTGGCTCGCCGACGCGGGCTCGGCGCCGGCCAGGGCCGCGTTCGTCCGCCGGGTGGACGAGCTGCTGGTGGACCGCAGGCCGGGCCGGGCGCTGCTGCTCAACCTCGTCGGCTCGCCCGCCGACCTGACCGCCCTGCTCGACGACACCAGCCCGCTGGCCGTCATCGCCCCCGACACCGCGGTGGCCGGTCCGACCCGGCTCGGCCGCGAGCGGGGGCCGGTGGGGGCGGGAAAAGCACCGTCCGCGGCGCCGCCGCGGACGAGCCCGGTGATCTCGGCGACGCTCCCGATGCCGGCCCGGACGACGAGCCGCCCGGTGTCGCGGCTGTGGACGGTGCTGACCCCGCTGGTGCTGGCGCTGGCGGCGGTGATCGCGCTGCTGCTGCCGTTGCTGTCGAGGTAGGCGCCGACCCCGCGGACGTCGCCACCGGCGACCAGGTCACCGTGGTGCTGCGGGTCGACCGGGAGGGCTCGGTGGCGCGCAGCCTGCCGCTGCTGGGCCACTGGCGGCGCACGGCGGAGGGCCCGCTGCGGTTCAGCGTGGACGGCGACCTGCTCGACGGCGAGGTCCAGCTGCCCACCGCCGGGTCGATCGTGGTGTGGCCGCGGCGGGCGTTCGGCGGGATCGTCGGGCTGCACCGGATCGTGCTGGACGTCGAGGTCGGGCCCACCCGCATCCACGTGGACGGCGAGGTGGGACCGCCGCCGTACTGGCGCGGCATCGCGCTGCCCGGCACGGCCGACACCGCCCGCCGCTCCCACGAGGTGCAGGTGTCGGTCGACGTGCTGCACCTGCTGGGGATGTGGCTGGACCTCAACGCCACCCCGACCGAGGGCTGAGCCCCGCTCGTTCGGGTACCCGGGTCGCGACGGTGCGTCCGCGCCGTCGACGACGGAAGGGGACGTCCAGGTGAGCAGCCCGAGCGCCGACCCGCGGGCGTGGGTCGGCTATGCGGTGTCCGGCGCGGGCGGCGAGCCGCTGGGCCGCGTGGCCACGGTCTACACCGACCCGGAGACGGGCGCGGCCACGTTCGCCGAGGTCGATGTCGGCGGGGGCGCGAGCGCGCTCGTCC
This sequence comes from Pseudonocardia lacus, assembly GCF_018531445.1. Classification (GTDB taxonomy): domain Bacteria; phylum Actinomycetota; class Actinomycetes; order Mycobacteriales; family Pseudonocardiaceae; genus Pseudonocardia; species Pseudonocardia lacus. The sequence continues at coordinate 20,592 of NZ_JAHDTH010000060.1, read as the reverse complement.
CGCTCGATCGGGCCTCCGCCGACGGCGACGGGATCCGCGTGCCCCACGACGCCGAGCGGGTGCGCACGGCGCCGGCCCACGAGCCGGGCGCGAACCTCTCGCACGACGACGTCGCCCGGCTGGCCGAGCACTACGCGCAGCGGTCGCTCGTGGCCGACCAGGAACCGGGCTGGATGGTGCGCCACGAGGAGCGCCTGCGGGTCCTGACCGACACCGTCGTGACGGGCCGGGTGCGCGTGCGCAAGCACCTCGTCACCGAGGAGCGGACGTTCACCGTCGAGGTCACCCGCGAGGAGATCACCATCGAGCACGAGGAGGTGCCGGCCGGCGAGCGCGCGGGGCTGCCGGCCGAGGAGAACCCGGCGCCGATCGGCGAGCAGGTGCTCGAACTGGTGCGGCACGAGGAGCGCGTCGTCGTGACGAAGGAGGTCGTGCCGGTGGAGCGGGTGCGGGTGATCCGCTACGTCGTCACCGAGCCCGAGGTCGTGCGGGGCGTGGTCCGGCGCGAGGAGCTCGACCTGCAGGACCCGCGGAGCTGACCGGTGCAGACGTTCCTGCCGCACCCGGACTTCGCGGCCAGCGCCGCCGCGCTCGACACGAAGCGGCTGGGCAAGCAGCGGGTGGAGACCCTGCAGGTGGTCCGGGCGCTGACGGTGTCCGGCTACGGCTGGCAGAACCACCCGGCCGTGCTGATGTGGCGCGGGCACCTGGAGGCGCTGGGCCGCTACGGCCTGGAGGTCGTCGACGCCTGGCTCGCGCGGGGCTTCGGCGACACCTGCGCCGCCAGCATCCGCCACGACCTGCGGGAGGCCGGCGTCGACGCGGTCCGCACGCAGGCCGAGCTGGCCGCGGCCGGGGCGCTGCCGCCGTGGCTGGGTGACGAGGCGCTGCACCGCAGCCACCGCTCGGCGCTGCTGCGCAAGGACCCGGGCTGGTACGGCCCGCTGTTCGCCGGCGTCCCCGACGATCTGCCCTACGTGTGGCCGGTCCGGTCCGCGAAGGTCCTGGAGGCCGAGCGGCGCAAGGCCGCCCGTCGGTGACCGCGCAATCCGGTGGGGCTCGACGCCCCCGGCCCCTACCGTCGGGGCCGTGGCCGGCGCGTTCGATCCCCAGTACATGGCGGCGTTCTTCGACGACTACGGCGACCAGGAGTGGACCCGGCACGACACCCCGCACGGGCGCGCGTCGGTGGCGGTGCACGTCGACCTGCTCGCCGAGTACGTCCGGCCGGGCGACCTGGTCCTCGACGCCGGCGCCGGACCGGGGCGGCTGACCGTCGAGCTGGCCCGGCTCGGGGCCCGGGTGCACGTCGGCGACCTCTCACCCGGTCAGCTGGAGGCCAACCGGCGCCGGGTCGGCGAGGCCGGCCGCGAGGACGCCGTCGTGGCCCGCGAGGTGCTCGACATCTGCGACCTCGGGCACCTGCCGGACGCGAGCTTCGACGTCGTCGTGTGCGTCGGTGGCCCGCTCAGCTACGTCCGCGACCGCGCCGACGACGCCCTCGCCGAACTCGTGCGCGTCACCCGCCCCGGCGGGCACGTGCTGGTCGGCGTGATGTCGACCGTCGGCACCCTGCGCGCGTTCCTGCCCGGGGTGGTCGAGGAGCGGCGCCGCCACGGCGCCGCCTACGTGGAGGGCGTGATGGCGTCGGGGGACCTCGACCGGGAGCCGAACGGGCAGGAGATGCACATGTTCCGGTGGGCCGAGCTGGAGCGCCTGTGCGCCGCGCACGGCGAGGTCGTCGCGGGGGCGGCGGCGAACTTCCTCACCGCCAACCCCGACCCGGACTTCTACGCCGGGCTCACCGACGACGAGTGGGAGGTGCTGCTCGCGTGGGAGCGGCGGTTGTGTCGTGAGCCGGGGGTTCGTGATGGGGGGACGCACATGGTGGCTGTCGTGCGGCGACCTGCGGCGGGCTCTTGAGGGGCCTCCGCCGGCGCCTGCGGCGGGCTGCCTCCGGCGGCTCCTACGCGGAGGGCGACCTCTGATCGACCAGGGGCTTCCGGGGGGTGGAGTGCCGCTTCGCGGCCGAGCGGGCCGGGCGGGGGCGCCCTGCAGCGCGGGGTGCGGTGTCCTCGCAGCGCTGGGCGTGTGTCGCAGCGCTGGCTGGGTGCTCGCAGCGCGCCGGCGGGCTGCGACGACCCACCCCCCGCTGCGACGACCCACCCGACGTCTGCGAGATGGGCGAGACCACGCCGTCCGGTGGGCGCCCGTGCCCACCGGCAGGTCGCTACCCGGGGCGGGGTCCGTCAGGTGGCGGGGGCGGCCAGGGTGGCGAGTTGCTCGGCGAAGGCGTCGAGCACGTTGAGGGCCGCGGTGCTGTCGCGGTCGACCAGCCAGGCGACCGTCACGCCGTCGGTCACCACGACCACCATCCTGGCCAGCTGCTCGACCGGTGGCCGCCAGCGGATGCCGCAGCCCTCGGCGATCTCGGTGAGGGTGGTGCGTGCGGTGCGGTGGTAGGCCTCGTACTGGCGTTGGGCCACGCCGGCCAGCGAGGGGTCGCCGAGTGCGTGCTGGGTGAGTGCGGTCAGCACGGCTTCGCGGTTGGGGTCGGCTTCCACGGTGTCCCAGTAGCCGCGCAGGGTGGCGCGCAGCGACTCGACCACCGTGGGGCGCAGGACGGCGCCACCGGCGCGGGCGGTCTCCAGTTCGGCCATGGCGTGGGCGGTGAGCTCGGAGAGGAGCTCGGCCTTGGAGGCGAAGCAGTAGTGGAACGCGGCCAGGGGGGCGCCCGCCTCGGCGCAGACCCGGCGGGTGGTGGCCGCGGCGAAGCCCTCCTCGCCGATCACCCGGAACGCGGCGGCCACCAGCTGGTGGCGGCGCTCCCGGGCGGGGATCCGGGCCATCGGGCGTCCTCTCCGGTGCCGCGGCTGCCCGCGGTTCCGGGTCGAGTGTCCCAGACGTCCGACCCAGAGCGCCGTGCGATCGGGGGTGAGCGGCTCGGAGGCCGAGCGGGAGTTGTGCCGGGCAGTGGATCGCGCAGCCGGAGCGCGGTTCTGGGTCGTTTGTCCCAGACGATTGACACACAATGACCCAGGTCCCACGATCGTCGGCATCCCACGGGCCGGAGGTCGCCATGGCCGAGATCGACTCGCAGTTGCCGGACCCGGGCGCGCAGCCCGGCGCAGGGTTCGGCTACGCCCAGCAGTTCCCCCGCGTGCTGCGCCGGTTCGCGCTGTTCGCGGTGGCCTTCTCCATCGTCTCGATCACGACCGGGATCTTCGTCAACTACTCCTACGGCCTGCTGGCGATGGGCCCGGCGGCGATCTGGCTGTGGCCGGTGGCGGCGGTCGGGCAGCTGCTGGTGGTGCTCGTGCTGGCCGAGCTGGCCGGGCACGTGCCGCTGGCCGGGGCCAACTACCAGTGGGCGGCCCGGCTGGTGAGCTCGAAGTTCGGCTACCTCGTCGGTGCGCTCGGCGTCCTCTACAGCGCGGTCGGGCTGCCCGGGATCATGCTGGTGGGGCTGGCCCCGCTGACCGCCACCGTGCTCGGCCTCGACGCCGAGGACGGCCGCCTGCTGGTGTTCATCGCGGTGCTGGCGCTGGTCGTGGCCTACCTGGTCAACATCATCCGCGTGCAGCTGGCCGCGCGGGTCAACAACGTCGCCGTCTTCGCCGAGATCATCGGCACGGTGCTGCTCAGCCTGGTGGTGTTCTTCGCCTGGGTGCGGGGCGGGTCGTCCGCACCCGACGGCGGGCACGGGGTCGGGTTCCTGTTCACCGTCGTCACCGACCAGCCGCTGTTCGCCGCGATCGTCGGTGCGTCCCTGGTGGGCGTGTTCACGCTGGTCGGCTTCGAGGCGGCCGCCGACCTGGCCGAGGAGGCGGTGGACGCGCGCCGCACGGTGCCGCGGGCGATGATCCTGTCCGTGGTGGTGTCGTCGGTGCTGGGCATGCTGGCGCTGGTCGGCTTCACCCTGGCCATCCCCGACCTCGCGCTGGTGTCGGACTCGCCGGTGCCGCTGGCCGTGATCGCGCAGTACTGGCTGGGCGACGCGGCCACCGGGCTCTTCCTGATCATCGTGATCTTCTCCATGTTCGCGCTGGCCGTGGTGGGTGCGGCGGCGAACTCCCGGCTGTTGTTCGCGATGGCCCGCGACAACCTGCTGCCGTTCTCGGCCGCGCTGCGCACGGTCAACCCGCGCACCGGTACACCGGTGCCGGCGCTGCTGACCTCGCTGGGCGTGTGCCTGGTGCTGCTGGCCTACGGCTCGATCGACGGCGACGCGTTCGCGGTGCTGATCGGGGCCACCGCGCTGGTGCCCTACCTGGTCTACCTGCTCACCCTGGGCGGCTACCTGGCCCGGCGCCGGACGCTGGTGGCCGCCGGCGGGGGCGGGTTCACCCTCGGGGTGTGGGCGATGCCGATCGCGGTGCTGGCGCTGCTGTGGCTGCTGGCGGTCGTCGCCTCGCTCACCCTGCCCGAGGCGTTCCGCTCGGCCGACTACGTCGTGCTGGGCGCCCTCGCGCTCACCGGCATCTGGTACGTCGCCGTCCTGCGCCGCCGCTTCGCCGACGGCACCGCCGGGATCGGCTCGTCCACCTCGTCCACCTCGACCACTCCGTCGACCGCACAGGAGGCCTGAGTGAGCTGGCGGAACTGGGCCGGCAACCAGTACACCGATCCCGTCCGGACGGTCCGCGCCCGCGACACCGACGACGTCGTCGACGCCGTGCGCACGGCCGCCGCGGAGGGGCTGCGGGTCAAGGCGCTGGGGTCGGGGCACTCGTTCACCGGGGTCGGCGTGCCCGACGGGGTGGCGATCGTGCCGCCGGCCGATCCGACCGGCGTGCGGGTCGACGTCGCCGCGCGGCGGGCCACGGTCCCGGCCGGGATGACGCTGCGGGTGCTCAACGAGGTGCTGTGGCGCCACGGCCTGGCGATGCCCAACCTCGGCGACATCGACGCGCAGACCGTCGCCGGCGCGATCTCCACCGGCACGCACGGCACCGGGGCGCGGTTCCCGGGGCTGGCGGCGCAGGTCGTCGGGTGCCGGATCGTGCTGGCCGACGGTTCCGTGCGCGACTGCTCGGCCGAGGTCGAGCCGGAGCTGTTCGGGGTGGCCCGGCTCGGGCTGGGCGCGTTCGGCGTGCTGGTCGAGGTGACGCTGCAGGCCGTGCCGGCGTTCATGCTGCACGCGCGGGAGTCGGCGCAGCCGCTGGACCGGGTGCTGGACGGGCTCGACGAGCTGGTCGGGGGCAACGAGCACTTCGAGTTCTACTGGTTCCCGCACACCGACGTCGCGGCGACCAAGGCCAACAATCGCACGGCCGACGACGAGGTGCCCCGGCGCGGGCGGGTCGCCGAGTGGGTGGGCGACGAACTGGTGGGCAACATCGGATTCGAGGGGGCGTGCCGGGTCGGTCGGGCGCTGCCGCGCGCGGTGCCCCGGCTCAACCGGTTCGTGGCCGCCAGGTTCGCCGCGGGGGAGTACGTCGACCGCTCCTACCGGGTGTTCACCAGCCCGCGGCGGGTGCGGTTCCTGGAGATGGAGTACGCCGTGCCGCGCGAGGCGCTGCCCGAGGCGTTCGCCGGGCTGCGGGCCGCGGTCGAGCGCCACGCCAGGGCGGTGATGTTCCCGGTGGAGGTGCGCGTCGCCGCGGCCGACGACGTCTCGCTGTCCACCGCGAACGGGCGCGACTCGGCGTACCTGGCCGTGCACGTGTACCGCGGCCAGCCGCACGAGGCCTACTTCGCGGCCGTGGAGTCGGTGATGGTCGCCCTGGGCGGGCGCCCGCACTGGGGGAAGCTGCACACCCGCACCGCCGAGCACCTGCGCGCCGACTACCCGGCGTTCGACGACGTCGTCGCGCTGCGCGAGAAGCTGGACCCGCACCGCCGGTTCGGCAACGCCTACCTGGAGAGGGTCATGGGATGAGTGCCAAGTACGTGGCCGACCTGGTCACGCCGGCCCTGCTGGTCGACGTCGACGCGTTCGAGGCGAACCTGGCCGACATGGCGGCGGCGCTGCCCGGCCCGCGGCTGCGCCCGCACGTCAAGGCGCACAAGACCACCGCGCTCGCCGCCCGCCAGGCCGCGCTCGGGCACACCGGCTTCACCTGCGCGACCGTGCGCGAGGTCGAGGGCATGGTGGCCGCCGGGCTCGGCCAGGACCTGCTGCTGGCCAACGAGGTGCTGGACGCGAGCCGGCTCGGGCCGCTGGTCGAGTCGGGGGCCCGGATCACCGTGGCGGTCGACTCGGAGCAGACCCTCGCGGCCGCGGTGGCCGGTGGCGTGCGCGAAGTGCTCGTCGACGTGAACGTCGGCCTGCCGCGCTGCGGGATCGCCCCGGACCGGGCAGGGTGGCTGGCCGACCGCGCGCGGGCGGCGGGCGTCGAGGTCCGCGGGGTCATGGGCTACGAGGGCCACCTGATGATGCTGGCCGACGCGGCGGAGCGGGCCCGGCTCACCGAGGAGTGCATGGCCAGGCTGCTCGCCGCGCACGCCGACGTCGGCGGCGACGTCGTCTCCGGCGGCGGCACCGGCACCTACGCGATGAACACCTGGGTCACCGAGGTCCAGGCCGGCTCCTACGCGCTGATGGACACCGCGTACACGGCGGCCGGGCTGCCCTTCCGGCAGGCCCTGACCGTGCTGGGCACCGTCGTGTCGGCCACCGCGAAGGCGGGCGACATGCCGGCGTGGGCGGTCGCGGACATCGGGCTGAAGTCGCTGGGCATGGACCACGGCAACCCCACGGTGCCCGACGCGACCGTCTGGTTCTGCTCCGACGAGCACCTGACCTTCGGCGGCGACGCGCTGCCCGGCGTCGGCGACCGGGTCCGCGTGCTGCCCGCGCACGTCGACCCGACGATCGCCCTGCACGAGCGGATGCACCTGGTCCGCGGCGACGAGGTGCTCGACACCTGGGAGGTCGACCTGCGCGGCTGGTGAGTCGCAGGTTGAGACGGCGGGTTTAGCCGGCGCGGGTGCCTGGGCAGCCAGTAACGACGACCCAGGCGAGGAGGCCAGGACCGTGACCGACGCGCACGTCCCACCCACCACCACCGACGCCGGCATCCCGATCGAGAGCGACGAGCACTCGCTGACCGTCGGGCCCGGCGGCCCGCTGCTGCTGCAGGACAGCTACCTCATCGAGCAGATGGCGCAGTTCAACCGGGAGCGCATCCCGGAGCGCCAGCCACACGCCAAGGGCAGCGGCGCGTTCGGCCGGTTCGAGGTCACCGGCGACGTCAGCGGGTACACGAAGGCGGCGCTCTTCCAGCCCGGCGCGACCACGGAGCTGGCGGTGCGGTTCTCCACCGTGGCGGGGGAGCGGGGCAGCCCCGACACCTGGCGCGACCCGCGCGGCTTCGCGGTGAAGTTCTACACCGCCGAGGGCAACTACGACATGGTCGGCAACAACACGCCGGTCTTCTTCGTCAAGGACCCGATGAAGTTCCAGCACTTCATCCGCTCCCAGAAGCGCCGCGCCGACAACAACCTGCGCGACCACGACATGCAGTGGGACTTCTGGACGCTGTCGCCGGAGTCGGCGCACCAGGTGACCTGGCTGATGGGCGACCGGGGCATCCCACGCACCTGGCGGCACATGAACGGCTACACCTCCCACACCTACTCCTGGATCAACGCCGCGGGCGAGCAGTTCTGGGTCAAGTACCACGTCAAGACCGACCAGGGCGTCGAGACGTTCACCCAGGACGAGGCCGACCAGATGGCCGCGATCGACACCGACTACCACACGCGCGACCTGTTCGAGCACATCCGCGACGGCGAGCACCCGAGCTGGACGCTGTACGTGCAGGTCATGCCCTACGCCGACGCGCCGGGCTACCGGTTCAACCCGTTCGACCTGACCAAGGTGTGGCCGCACGGCGACTACCCGCTGGTCGAGGTCGGGCGGATGACGCTGGACCGCAACCCGACCGACAACCACACCGAGATCGAGCAGCTGGCGTTCCAGCCCAACAACCTGGTGCCCGGCATCGGGCCGTCGCCGGACCGGATGCTGCTGGCCCGGCTGTTCTCCTACGCCGACGCGCACCGCTACCGGCTCGGCGCGAACTACCAGCAGATCCCGGTGAACGCCCCCACCTGCCCGGTGCACTCCTACTCCAAGGACGGCGCGATGCGGGTGCAGAAGGTCGCCGACCCGGTGTACGCGCCGAACTCCTACGGCGGGCCGGTCGCGGACGCGTCGCGCTACGGGCAGGTGCCGAGCTGGCAGGCCGACGGGACGATCATGCGCTCGGCGTACGTCGACCACCCGGAGGACGACGACTGGGGCCAGGCCGGGACGCTGGTCCGCGAGGTCCTCGACGAGGGCGCCCGCGGGCGGCTGGTGGACAACGTGGTCGGGCACCTGCTCAACGGGGTGTCCGAGCCGATCCTGGCGCGCGCGTTCCAGTACTGGCGCAACGTCGACAAGGACCTCGGCGACCGGATCGAGGCCGGGGTCCGCGAGAAGGCGGCCGAGACCGACCCGAAGGCCCCCGACCAGGCCAACCCAGCTCGTGACGCCGCCCAGGCCAAGGCCTGACCCCGTCCCGCCGCCCTGGTTCAGGAAAGCCACGATGCTGCCCTCAGAGGGCAGCATCGTGGCTTTCCTGAACTCACGGGTGGGCGGGGCGGGCCGCGTCAGCGGCCCAGCCAGCCGCCGTCGACCGCCAGCAGCGTGCCGTGCACGTAGTCCGACGCGGACGAGGCCAGGAAGACGGCGGCGCCGGCGATGTCCTCGGGGCGGCCCCAGCGGCCGGCCGGGATGCGGTCGAGGATGGCCGCGTGGCGCTGGGGGTCGTCCTGCAGTGCCTGGGTGTTGTCGGTGCGGATGTAGCCGGGGACGATGGCGTTGACGTTGACCCCGCGCCCCGCCCACTCGTTGGCCAGGGCCCGGGTCAGCCCGGCGACGCCCGACTTCGCCGCCGCGTAGCCGGGGATGGTCACCCCGCCCTGGAAGCTCAGCAGCGACGCGGTGAACACGATCTTGCCGTAGCCGCGCTCCAGCATCCGCCGCCCGATCTCGCGGGCCAGCACGAACTGGCTGGACAGGTTGACCGCGAGCACGTGGTCGAAGTCGGCGTCGGAGTGCTCGGCGGCGGGGGAGCGCCGCACGGTGCCGGCGTTGTTCACCAGGATGTCGACCGGGGTGTCGGCCAGGTCGGCGGCGAAGGCGGTGACGGCGGCGCGGTCGGCGAAGTCGACGCGGTGGCCCCGGAAGGAGCGCCCGGCCGCCCGGACCCGGCGTTCGACCTCGCTGTTCGCGACGTCACCCCCGGCGGGCTCCTGCCCGGCGCTGGCCGCGATGACGTCGGCGCCCGCCTCCGCCAGCGCCGCGGCGATCGCCAGGCCGATGCCCCGGCGCGCGCCGGTGACGACGGCGACCCGGCCGGTCAGGTCGAACATGTCGTGGGCCACGTCGCGGAATCTAGCGGGGACGGGCACGATGCCGGCATGACCGCCGTAGGGATCATCGTCCTCGTCCTGATCGTCGCCGTCGGCCTGCTGATCGGCTACGGCTGGGTCACCGACCGCGGCGTGCACCCGTCCCCGGCCGTCGGCGCGCCGGAGGGCGCCTCCGACGACAAGGGCTGAACGGGCGCCTCAGCGCGGCCGGACCGCGGCCCGCAGATGCGCCCTGCCGTCCCGCGAGCGGACGTCGAGGTCCCACCCCGGCGCCGCGGCGCGCGTGCGGAGTTCCACCGTCGAGGGCAGCAGCAGGGGCGCGGCGAACCCGACGTCGTAGGTGAACGCGGGGGACAGCCGGCCCCGCAGCGCGGCCAGCGCGCGGGCGGCGGTCCACATGCCGTGCGCGATGGCCCTCGGGAAGCCGAAGGCGCGGGCGGCCAGCGGGTGCAGGTGGATGGGGTTGACGTCGCCGGAGGCGCCCGCGTACCGCCGGCCCGTTCCGGCGTCGACGCGCCAGACCGCGGCCGGGGCGCCGCCCTCGACGCCCGGGGGCGAGGAGACCGCGGCCTGCGCCCCGGCTCCCGAGGGGTGGGCACCGCGGGCGAGGTAGGTGCTGCGGCCGAGCCACACCGGCGCGCCCTCGACGAGGGCGGTGGTGACCAGATCGACGGTGGTGCCCTTGGGGTGGGCGGCCAGCCGCTCGGCCCGCACCCGCAGGTCGATCCGCTCCCCGACGGCGAGCGGGCGCTCCTGGGTGATCGTGTTGCGGACGTGCACCAGGCCGGGCAGCGGCAGCGGGAACGCCCGCTCGACCATGAGCGCCACCTGCAGCGGGTGGCCGAGCACGTGGGGGTAGGTGGCCGGCAGGGCGCCGTCGAACCCGAACCCGCAGACCCGGGCGTAGCGGGCGAGGTGCTCGGGGTCGACGGGCACGCCGGTGCGCACGAGGTCGCGGTCGGGCAGCGCGTCGCCACGACCGGGCCGCACGGCCGCGCGCAGGTAGAGCGGGGCGAGCCCGGTCATCAGGCCCCCTGCAGGTTCTGCCCGTCGACCCGCACGACCTGCCCGGTGATCCCACCGGACCCCGGGTGCACGAGCCAGGACACGGTCTCGGCGACGTCGGTCGGCAGCCCGCCCTGGCGCAGGCTGCTCAGCCGCCACCCGCCTCGCGGGTGGCGACCGGCGTCCCGGAGTACCGTCTCCGCGGCCCCGACCATCTCGCCCCCGCCGACCTGCGCGACCAGCGCCGGGCCGTCGACCAGGGGCGCGCCGGGGCGGTAGCGGCGCAGCACCGGGATGCGCGGCACGCCGAGGCGGCGGATCAGCGGGTGCTGGGAGAGGTCACGCAGCCGGTCGGTCACCGCGCTGCCTCCAGGATCGCGACGACGCCCTGTCCACCGGCCGCGCAGATCGAGATCAACCCCCGACCGGTGCCCTTCTCGCGCTGTGCCTTCTCGTGCAGTGCCTTCTCGTGCAGTGCCTTGGCCAGCGTCGCCACGATCCGCCCGCCGGTGGCGGCGAACGGGTGGCCGGTGGCCAGCGACGAGCCGACGACGTTCAGGCGGGAGCGATCGACGGCCCCCAGCGGGGCGTCGAGGCCCAGCCGCTCCTTCGCGAACGCCGGGTCCTCCCACGCGGCCAGCGTCGCCAGCACCGTGGACGCGAACGCCTCGTGGATCTCGTAGAAGTCGAAGTCCTGCAGGGTCAGGCCCTGGCGGGCGAGCAGCCGCGGCACCGCGTGCACGGGCGCGGTGAGCAGGCCGTCGCCGCCGTGCACGAAGTCGACCGCAGCCACCTCGGCGTCCACGACGTGGGCGAGCACCGGCAGCCGGTGCTCGGCGGCCCACTCGTCGCTGCCGAGCAGCACGGCCGCGGCGCCGTCGGTCAGCGGGGTCGAGTTGCCGGCGGTCATGGTGCCGTCCGGCCCGCCGAACACCGGCTTCAGCGTCGCCAGCTTCTCGACCGAGGTGTCGGGGCGCAGGTTCTGGTCGCGGGTCAGCCCGAGGAAGGGCGTGACGAGGTCGTCGAAGAAGCCGCGCTCGTAGGCGGCGGCGAGGTTGCGGTGGCTGGCCGCGGCGAGCTCGTCCTGCTCCGCCCGGCCGATCCGCCACTGCCGCGCGGTGATCGCCGCGTGCTCGCCCATCGACAGCCCGGTGCGCGGCTCGGCGTTGCGCGGCAGTTCGGGCACGACCTGCCCGGGGCGCAGGCCGCCGAGCGCCGCGATCCGGGCGCGGAGCGTCCTGGCGTTGTTCAGGCGCATCAGCACCCGGCGCAGGTCGTCGTTGAGGCCGACCGGGGCGTCGCTGGCCGTGTCGACCCCGGCGGCGATGCCGCTGTCGAGCTGGCCGAGCGCGATCTTGTTGGCCACCGCGACGACGGTCTCCAGCCCGGTGCCGCAGGCCTGCTGCACGTCGTAGGCGGGGGTGTACGGGGAGAGCGTGCTGCCCAGCACGGCCTCGCGGGTGAGGTCGCGGTCGCGGCTGTGCTTGAGCACGGCGCCGCCGGCCACCTCGCCGAGCCGCTCGCCGGCCAGCCCGAAGCGGGCGGCGAGGCCGTCGAGCGTGGCGGTGAGCATGTCGAGGTTGGAGGCGCGGGCGTAGGCGCCGCCGGCGCGGGCGAAGGGGATGCGGTTGCCGCCGATGACGGCGGCCCTGCGGGTGTCGGGCACGGGTCCTCCCGGAGGAGCTAAGTTACCCAACGGTAGCTGATACCCGGAGTACGCGGTACCGTCGGTACCGTGACCGACCGCCGGAGTACCCGTTGGGACGCCCACCGCAGCGCGCGCCGTGCCGCGCTCGTCGACGCCGCGCTCACCGCCATCCGCGAGCGCGGCGCCGGGGCCGGCATGGACGACGTGGCGGCCACCGCGGGCACCAGCAAGACCGTCGTCTACCGGCACTTCGCCGACCGCGCCGACCTCTACACGGCGGTCTGCGCGCGCGTCGCGGAGTCCGTGGTGGCCCACGTGCGTGCGGCCATGGACTCCGCGACGGGCTCGCGCGCGATGGCCGCCGCCGCCATCGCCGAGTACCTGCGGCTGGTCGAGGCCGACCCCGAGGTCTACCGGTTCGTGGTGCACCGCCCGCTGCTCGACCGCGAACCGGGCGGCCGGGGCGGCGACCCGGTCGGCGACCTGATCTCGCGCATCGGCGCCGAGGCCGCCGTCGTCATCGCGGCGCACCTGGCGACCCACGGTCGTGACACCGGCGCGGCCGCCCCGTGGGGTCATGGTCTGGTCGGCCTGGTGCACGCGGCCACCGACAACTGGCTCGCCCGGCCCGACGGCATGACCCGTGACCAGCTCGCCACCCACCTCACCGACCTCGCATGGGCCGGCCTGTCCGGCGTGCTCCCCCGACCGAAGGAAGTGACCGCATGAGCGCTCCCGATGCCACCGCACTGGCCACCGCCCTCCGCCGCGCCCTGGACGGGCGCTGGGCGGAGGTCCGCCAGGAGGTCCGCGCGCAGCTGGGGGAGCAGCGCCTGCTGCCCGACCCCGACCTGACCACCGAGCAGCACCGCGACCGCGTCGCGCACGGGATGCGGCTGATCGCCGACAGCGGGCGCCCCCGCACCGGCTTCGACGAGGCCCGCGGCGGGCGCGGCGACGTCGGCGGTGTCGTGACCGGCTTCCAGATGCTCGGCTACGGCGACCTGTCGCTGCTGGTCAAGGCGGGCGTGCAGTGGGGGCTGTTCGGCGGGGCCGTGCAGGCGCTGGGTACCGAGCGCCACCACGCCCGGTACCTGGAGCAGATCATCACCGGCGCGCTGCCGGGCTGCTTCGCGATGACCGAGACCGGGCACGGCTCCGACGTGGCGAACCTGCGCACCACCGCCACCTACGACCCGGACGCCGGCGAGTTCGTCGTGCACACCCCGGACGCGGCCGCCCGCAAGGACTACATCGGCAACGCCGCCCGCGACGGCCGGCTGGCCGTGGTGTTCGCCCAGCTGGTCACCCGGGGGGAGAACCACGGCGTGCACGCCCTGCTCGTCCCGATCCGCGACGGGGCCGGCGCCGCGCTGCCCGGCGTCACGATCTCCGACTGCGGGCGCAAGGCCGGGCTCAACGGCGTCGACAACGGCCGGATCGTGTTCGACTCCGTGCGGGTGCCGCGGGAGAACCTGCTCGACCGCTACGGCCAGGTCGCCGCGGACGGCACGTACTCCAGCCCCATCACCGGCGGCACGCGGCGGTTCTTCACGATGCTCGGCACGCTCGTGCGCGGGCGGATCAGCGTCGCGGGCGGCGCCGGCGCGGCCACCCAGAAGGCGCTCGCGCTCGCGGTGCGCTACGGCGAGCTGCGCCGCCAGTTCACCGACCCGACCACCGGCGACGAGGTCGTCCTGCTGGACTACCTCGTGCACCAGCGCAAGCTGCTGCCGGCGCTGGCCACCACCTACGCCCTGCAGTTCGCCCAGGAGGACCTGGTCGAGCGCATGCACGACCTGCAGGCCCCCGACGGGGACCAGCCGGACGAGGCGGCCCAGCGCGACCTGGAGACCCGCGCCGCCGGGATCAAGGCGGTCGGCACGTGGCACGCCACGGCGACCATCCAGACCTGCCGGGAGGCCTGCGGCGGCGCCGGCTACCTCGCCGAGAACCAGCTGCCCCAGCTCAAGGCCGACACCGACGTCTTCACCACGTTCGAGGGCGACAACACCGTCCTGCTGCAGCTGGTGGCCAAGACGCTGCTGTCGGACTACGCCCGCCGGGTCGGCCGCCTCGACCCGGTCCGCAAGGTCGGCTTCGCCGCCGGGCTGGCCGTCGACACCGTCGCCGAGCGGACCGGGCTGCGCACCCTGCTCAGCCGCGGCGACCTGCGCGAGCGCGCCCACCAGCGGCGACTGCTGCGGGCCTGCGAGGAGCACCTGCTCGCCGGCGCCGCCCGGCGGATGCGCAAGGCGCTGGCACCCGGCGCCGACCGGTTCGCGGTGTTCAACGGCGCCCAGGACCACCTGCTGCAGGCCGCGCGGGCCTACGTCGACCGGCTGGTGCTCGACGCGTTCGCCGCCGCCGTCGAGCGCACCGAGGACCCGGCGGCGCGCGCGGTCCTGGACCGGCTCTGCTCGCTGCACGCGCTGACGCGCCTGGAGGCCGACCGGGCGTGGTTCGTCGAGCACGGCTACCTCACCGCCGGCCGGGCCAAGACGCTCACCACCGCGGTCAACGCCCTGTGCGCCGAGCTGCGCCCGCACGCCGGGGCGCTCGTCGACGGCTTCGGCATCCCCGAGCCGTGGCTGGCCGCGGCGATGCTGGGCGCCGATGCCGAGGCCCAGCGCGACGGCGACGCCCTCGCCGACGACCTCGCGGCGGTGGGCTGAGCGTCGACGGACCTGGAGGCGGCCGGCCACCGGGTGTGCACAGTCGACCTCCCGGCCCAGTCGATCATGTGATTCAGGCTCCTCGCAGACCCAGCGGTGCCTTCGCAGCCCGCCGGCGCGCTGCGACGACCCAGCCAGCGCTGCGGCACACACCCGGCGCTGCGAGGACACCCACCCCGCCCCCACCCGGCCGCGAAGCGGCCACGGGGTGTTCTCGGAGACAGCACCGGTCGCCCCGTCACACGGGTCGTCGTCGACGACGAGGAGTGGAAGGCCCGCGTGATCGGACGGGGGATGCCGGCGGACGCGGCCGAGTTCACGCTGGGCATGTTCCGGGCGGCGCGGCGGGGCGAGTTCGCCGTCACCGACCCGACGCTGGAGGCGGTGCTCGGTCGGCCGGCCACGTCCGTGCGCTCGGTGCGTTGGTGGGTGGGCTCGAGGTGCGATGACGGCAACGCCCGTGCGCGCTGACCCGCGTCGTCCAGCGCTGCTACCCGACGTCCGGGGCCGGCGGGTCGGCGGCGAACGCCGTCATGGCCTCGGTCGCCCGGTGCAGGAAGCGGGCGATGCTGCGCTGCTCGTCGGGGGTGAAGTCGGCGATCACCGCGCCGAGCGCGCCGAGCATCGGGGCGAGGGCGGCGCCGGCCTCGGCGCGGGCGCTGTCGGTGAGCGCGAGCACGACGCGGCGGCCGTCGGTGGGGTGGCGGACGCGGCGCACGTGCCCGGCCGACTGCAGCCGGTCGACCAGCGCGGTGGCCGAGGCCGAGCGCATGCGCAGCAGGTGGGCGAGGTCGACGGGACCCAGGGCGGCGCCGTCGACCAGGTGCTGCAGCGCGATGACGTCGCTGACGCCCAGGCCGAGCCGGCGCGCGAGCGCCGCCTCGACGTCGTGGGTGCGGGACAGCAGCACCCGCAGCGCGTTCGCGACGTCCGGCCCGCCGTCCGTGGTGGCGTGCGTGGTGCCGTTCGTGCCGACGCCGGTGTCGAGCGCGATGCCGTCAGGCGTCTGCGACGAGGACATGACGCCACCTTAGTCACAGAAGTAGCTAGACTGTCTAGCGAACTGCCCGATTTCCAGCGATGTGGAGCACAGCATGACCAGAGGTGCGGATGCCGCCCGGTTCCGGGAGATGAACCGGGCGATGGTCGAACGGCTGCGCGGCGGGGCACCGCCCCCGCTCGTCGCCGACACCTACGAGCTGCGGGTGCTGCACACCACCGGACGCGCCTCCGGCCAGCAGCGGTCGACGCCGCTGGCCGTCGTCCACCACGACGGACGCCGCTACCTGGTCGCCCCCGACGCCCGCCGCGACTGGGTGGCCAACCTCGACGCGCACCCGCACGGCGGCATCGAGGGCGGGGCGGGCGGCGACGTCGAGGAGATCGCCGTCACCCGCACCGACGGGCGCCCCGCGGCCCGGGTCGTCGCCGCGTACGCGGCGGCCACGACCGGTCCGGTGCGGGCCGCGTTCCCGTTCGGCGACGACGCGCCCATCGAGGAGGTCGAAGCCGTCCTCGACCGGATGGCCGTCTTCGAGGTCACCGGAGCCCCGGCATGAGCGCCGACCCGGTCGCCGTCGTCGGCGGCGGGCCCGGCGGCGCCCTGCTGGGGTACCTGCTGGCCCGGGCGGGCGTCGCGGTGACGCTGTTCGAGTCGCGGGCCGACTTCGAGCGCGAGTACCGCGGCGACTCGCTGCACCCGTACACGATGGAGCTGCTCGACCAGCTCGGCCTGGCCGACGAGGTGCTGCGCCTCCCGCACCGCAAGGCCGACGGCTTCCGCTTCCACACCCCGCACGGCGTGGTCACCGCGGCCAGCTACGCGCGCCTGCGCACCCCGTTCAACTACGTCGCGATCATGCCGCAGGCGCTGCTGATCGACTTCCTGGTGCGCCGGGCCGCGGAGTTCCCCGGCTTCCGGCTGCGCACCTCCACCAAGGTCACCGGGCTGCTGACCGGACCGGACGGCCGGGTGCGGGGCGTGCGCTACCGCGACGGCGACGGGGAGGCCGAGCTGGCCACGTCGCTGGTCGTCGGCGCCGACGGGCGTTACTCGACCGTGCGCCGCCTCGCCGACCTGCCGACCACCAGCCTGGGCGCCACCACCGACCTGATCTGGTTCCGGCTGCCGCGGCTGCCCGCCGACCCCGCCGAAGCCGACCTGGACCTCTACTGCGGGCCGGGGCGCTACGTCGGGATGCTCGGCGCGGCCGACCACTGGCGGATCGGCCTGGGCATCCCCAAGGGCGGATACGCCGCGGCCCGCGAGGCCGGCGTCGAGGTCGTGCAGGACTTCCTGCGCACCCACGTGCCGTGGCTGGCCGACCGGGCCGGCCTGCTCACCGACTTCAACCAGACCAGCCTGCTGTCGGTCGACATCTCCGCCGTCTCGCGCTGGCACCGCCCCGGCCTGCTGCTCATCGGCGACGCCGCGCACGTGATCTCCCCGGTCGGCGGCAACGGCATCCTGATGGCCGTGCAGGACGCCGTCACCGCGGCGAACGCCCTCGTGCCCGCGCTGCGCCGCGGCGCGGTGGAGGACGCCGACCTCGCCCGCGTCGAGGCCGAGCGCGCGCCGGCGATCGCGCAGGTGCAGGCCGACCAGGTCCGCACCGAGCGGTCGCTGGCCCGCGCCCGCGAACGCGGCCGGGTCGTCGCGCCGCCGCGGTTCCTGCGCCCGCTGCTCGCGCTGCCGGCGGTGCAGCGGCGCTCGGCCCGCTCCAACGCCTACGGCCCCCGCCCGCCCGCGCTCGACCCGGGCATCGTCGACGACCTGCCGGTCCCGGGGCGGACCGGGCGCTGAACCCGGCCCCCCGGCGCGTCGATCGAGCGGCGCAGCAGGTCGGTCATCGTGCGGGCGCGGACCGGGCGCCCCCACAGGAAGCCCTGCCCGAAGCGGCAGCCCAGCGCGTGCAGCCGGGCCGCCTGGGCGGGGGTCTCCACGCCCTCGGCGACGGCGGTCAGCCCGAACGCGTCCACCAGCCCGAGGATCGCCGCGGCGACCCGGTGCTGCTGCGGGTCGCTGTCCAGCTCGGCGATCAACGACCGGTCGATCTTGATGACGTCGACGAACTGGCGGCGCATGTAGCCCATCGAGGAGTAGCCCGAGCCGAAGTCGTCGATGGCGACGCCGACCCCGGCGGCGCGCAGCTTCTCCAGGGCCCGCGCGGTCTGCGCGTCCTCGCCCATCAGCTGGGTCTCGGTGACCTCCAGCATCAGGTCGCCGGCCACGGCGCCGCTGCGGCCCAGCCGCTCCAGGACGTCGTCGGCGAACGCGGGGGAGCGCAGCTCCAGCGGCGAGATGTTGACGTGCATGCCGAAGTCGCTCGTGCCCAGCACCGTCGAGCGCCACTTCGCCGCCTGCGCGATCGCGGTGTCGAGCACCCACGCGTCCAGCGGGACCACCAGCCCGGTGTCCTCGGCGACGGAGATGAACTGGTCGGGGGTCAGCAGCCCGCGCACCGGGTGCTGCCAGCGCACCAGCGCCTCGACCCCGGCGATCCGCCCGCCGGACAACTCGACGATCGGCTGGTAGCGCATCTGCAGCTGGCCGTCGGCGATGGCGGCGCGCAGCTCCTCTGCCACCCGGACCCGGCGCAGCGCCGTGGCGTGCATCGCGGACTCGAAGAACTCGATCCCGCCGCGGCCGCGGCCCTTGGCCACGTACATCGCGGTGTCGGCGTCGCGCAGCAGGGTCTCCGCCGACAGGTTCGGCTCGGCCAGCCGGATGCCGATGCTGGTGCCGACCCAGCACTGCTGCGCACCGGCCTGCACCGGGCGCGCCAGCGCCTGCTGGATGCGGGTGGCCACCTCGACGACCTGGTCCAGGGTGGCGTGCGAGATCACCACGGCGAACTCGTCGCCGCCGAGGCGGGCGACCGTGTCGATGTCGCGCACGATGCCGCGCAGCCGGTCGGCCACCTCGATCAGCAGGAGGTCGCCCACGCCGTGGCCGAAGCTGTCGTTGACGACCTTGAACCCGTCGAGGTCGAGCACCAGCACGGCGGGCGGCCCGCCCCGGCGCTCGGCGCGGGCCACGGCGCGGTCGAGCCGGGCGGTCAGCAGGGTGCGGTTGGCCAGTCCGGTCAGCTGGTCGTAGAGGGCCAGGCGCTCCAGCTGGCGGTGGGCGTCGGCGACCTGGCGTGTTCGTTCCGCGACGCGCAGCTCCATGTCCTCGGTGAGCACCTGCAGCTCCTCGGCCAGCATGGTGAGCCCGACGGTGACCGCGTCGATCCGGTCGTTGGCCGGCGAGGGCTCCATGCGGGCGCCGAGGTTGCCCGATGCGAGCGCCACGACCAGCCCGACCAGCTGGTCGAGGCGGGTGTCGGCGTCGTCGGAGGCCTCAGGCGGGGGCGTCGTCACCGATCAACCACGCCAGCGCCGCGGGCTCGGAGGTGAAGTACCGGGTCGGCATGGCCATCACGATCACGCTGAGCGTGAAGTTGGCGATCACCCGGTCGACCGCCGACTCGCCGAGCAGCGCGATTCTCGACGCCGAGCATTCCTCGGCGAACGCCTGCCGGCCCTCGCGGGTCAGGCTGGCGGTACCGCGCATGTCGACCAGCAGCGGGCGCTTGCGCCCGTCGGCGAGCTCGTCGAGGCGTTTGATGGCGGCCCGGGCCAGCTCACCGGTGATCCGGGTGCCGCGCCGCCAATCGCAGCGGACGTAGCCGCCGTGCTCGACGCGCAACGTCACAGCGCGTTCGCGCTCCGCGTCCTCCACGGGAACGACCCTAGCCGTGCCGACTCCGGACGGAGGCCGCTGAGTGGCAAAGTCAGCACATCAGGCTCCGCCGAACTGCCCAGGCGGCCTGGCCCGACCGCGGATCGGCGGCCGCCGACCGCACCGCCGCCCCGCCCGCCTGCACCCAGAGCGAGCGCGGCTCCCCCGCGTCCTCGCAGCGCCGGGTGGGTGTCGCAGCGCTGGCTGGGTTGTCGCAGCGCGCCGGCGGGCTGCGAAGACCCACCCAACGCTGCGAGACGACCGGATCACCGGCCCCTCACGAACGCCGGAGGCCACCAGACACCAGACCCCACCGGCGGCCCGGTCTAGCGGGACAGGCTGGTCGGCCGCGGAGGCAGCGGGGGCTCCAACGGTGCCGCGGGCGGCAGCAGGGCGGGCAGCACGAGCCGCAGCCGCAGCCGCCACTCGGCCCGGGCGAACAGGGCGGTCATCGTGGCCGCGGTGGCGCGCAGGTCCTCGCGGGCGGTCAGGTAGTTCCAGCGGTGGTGCTCGGGCAGCGCGAAGAAGCGCTCGAAGAAGACCGGTACGTCCGCGGGCGGCATCCGCAGCAGCGCCTCCAGCCCGATCCGGCGGAACCGGTGCACCGCCCGCGCCCCGGCCGGCCACACGACGGCGCGGGCCGCGGCGAGGGCCCGGTCGGGGTGGTCGGGCAGGTGCCCGGCCAGTGCCCCGGCCACCCGGGGGGCCAGTGCCAGCGCGCCGGCCACGCTGAACCCGCTGGCCGGGTGCACCAGCGGGGCCGCGGCGCCGAACCCGAGCACCCCCGCGCCGCGGTGGCGCCCGACGTCCACCGGGAACCGCACCCGCTCGACCTCGGCGTCGGCCGCGACCGGCACGCCGTGGTGGGCCAGGCGCGCGTGCAGCCGCTCGCGCAGCTCGGGCAGCCCGAGCCCGGGCCGGCGGGCCAGCGACGTCTCCTCCAGCAGCACCCGCGACCCGTCCAGCGGCACCCCGTACAGGAAGCTCGGCCAGCCACCCCGGCCGTGGTCGGGCCGCCAGTCCATGAACAGCGCCTCGCCCGGCGCCACCAGCGGTGCGGCCGCCTCCGCCGGCACGACCACGCCGTACGCGGTCTGGTCGGCGGTCACCACCCGGCCGGCCGGTCTGCGCAGCGGCTGCCCGGCACCCCCGGCGTCGACGACCACGCCGGCGCG
>NZ_JAHDTH010000059.1 GCF_018531445.1 Pseudonocardia lacus | reverse complement strand
GGCCCGGGCGAGGGCGAGGTGGGCGCGGGCGGTGCGGTGCGCGGAGCGGAAGGGGCGGGTGGGTTCGCCGTTCAGCCCGGCGACCCGCTCGGCGTCGCGGTACTCGCGGTCGGCGCCGTCGAGGTCGCCGCGGCGGCGGTGCAGGTCGCCGAGCCGCAGGTGGGCGTCGGCCAGGTCGTGCGCGGCGGGTGCGCGGGCGAGGACGGCGGCGAGTTCCGCGCGGGCCGCGTCCGGGTCGCCGGCGTGCTCGTGGGCGGCGGCGATCCGGATCCGCTGGTGGTCGTCGCGACCCAGCTCCGCGGCCGGGATGCGAGCCCCGTGCAGCGCCTCGACCGCGCCGGCGTGCTCGCCGAGGCGGAGGCGGGCGACACCGAGGCGGGTCAGCGCGGTGCTCAGCCCCCAGCGCTCGCCGACCTCGGCGAAGCGCTCGGCGGCGGTGGCCAGGTCGTCGGCGGTGCGGCGGAGGTCGCCCCCGTGGTCGCGCACGAGCGCGCGGAGCAGCCAGTACAGGGCCCGGCCCCACGGGGTCGTCCGGGACGGCGGTGCGGCGGGCAGGGGAGGGCCGTCGGGGTCGCCCGACAGCACCGCCAGCAGGGGCCCGATCGCGTACGCGGACGGGTGGTCGGTGCCGGCGGCGGGACGGAACCGGTCGAGCCCGGCCGGGGTGGTGCCGGCGAGCAGCGAGTTGAGGAGGTAGCCGGCCACGGCCGCCGGGTGCCCCCGGGCGGACGGCGCGCCGGGCAGGTCGAGCGCGGTGCGCAGCAGCCGGGCCGCCTCGGCGTGGTCGCCGTGCAGGGTGAGCGGGAACGACATCGCCGAGGCCAGCCGGACGGCGGTGTCGACCTCGCCGCCGTCGACGGTGCGGCGCAGGGCGCCCAGCAGGTTGTCCCGGTCGGCCAGCAGGGCCGGCAGGTGCCGCAGCTGGTCGGGGCCGCGCAGGTCGGGCACGGCGGCCTCGGCCACGTCCAGGAAGTACCGGGCGTGCGCGGCCCGTGCGGCCGGCACCCGGGAGCCGAGCCGGCGCACCCCGTACTCGCGGATCGTCTCCAGCATCCGGTAGCGCAGCTCGGGCCCGGTCACCGGTTGCAGCAGCGACTTGTCGACGAGCGCGGTCAGCAGCGCCGCGACCGGCGCCGACGGCCGTCCGACGCTCTCCGCGGCCGTCGGGGTGATCGTGGCGGGGAACACGGACAGGGCCTCGACCAGCGCGCGCTCGTCGTCGTCGAGCAGGTCCCAGCTGCGGGCGACGACCGCGGCCAGGGTCCGGTGGTGCGGCGGCGCCGCCCGACCGCCGCCGAGGACGGCGAACCGGTCGTCGAGCAGGGTGGCCAGGTGCTCGACCGGGACCGAGCGCGCGCGGGCCGCGGCCAGCTCGATCGCCAGCGGCAGCCCGTCGAGCCGGCGGCAGAGCTCGGCGACCCGGTGGACGAGCTCCGGGCCCAGCGCGAACGCCGGGCTCGCGGCGGCGGCGCGATCGGCGAACAGCCGCACCGCCGGGCTCGTCGCCAGCTCGTCCGGCGGTGCGCCGGCCGGCGGGACGGGCAGCGGCGGCACCGGCACGACGGCCTCGCCGGCGATCCCCAGCGGTTCCCGCGAGGTCGCGAGCACGCGCAGCCCCGGGTGCCGCTGGAGCAGATCCTCGACCACGACGGCCACCGGGTCGAGGAGGTGCTCGGCGTTGTCCAGCACGAGCAGGACGTCCTCCGCGGCCGTGCCGAGCGCGGCGCGCACGGTCGGGCCGACGCCGTACGGGTCGGTCAGCCCGGCGAGCTCCACCAGCACGGCGTCGCCGGCGCGGTCGGCGGCCGCGGCGACGGCGAGCCGGGTCTTGCCCGCGCCGCCCGGTCCGGTCAGCGTGACCAGCCGGTGGCCGGCGAGCCGTGCGGCGACCAGCGCCAGCTCGGTCTCCCGGCCGACGAAGCTGGTCAGCGGCAGGGGGAGCCGGGCCTGGGGGCGCTCGGCGCGCAGCACGGCGAGGTGCGCGGCGCGCAGCTCGGGTGACGGATCGGCGCCGAGCCGGTCGGCGAGGCCGGCGCGCACCCGGGCGTAGTGGGCCAGGGCCTCGGCGGTGCGGCCGTCCGCGTGCAGCGCGCGCAGCAGCAGCGCGTGCGCGCGTTCCCGGGTGCGGTGCGCCGAGGTGAGGGCGTGCAGGTCGGCGACCACACCGGCCGGATCGGCACCGGAGCGCAGCGCGGCGTCGGCGAGGTCCTCGCGGGCGGTGAGCCGCAGCTCGTCGAGCCGGTCGGCGGCGGCCACGGCGAACGGGACGTCCGGCAGGTCGGCCAGCGCATCGCCGCGCCACAGCCGCAGCGCCGCGCGCAGGTGCGCGGCCGCGGTGTCGGGCCGCCCCGCGTGCAGCGCCTCGCGGCCGTCGCGGGCCAGCCGCTCGAAGCGGACGGCGTCCACCGCGTCCGGCGGTAGGTCCAACCGGTAGCCGCCGGGCAGCGTGCGGATCGCGTCGGGGTCGGGGAGCGCGCCGCGCAGCCGGGTCATCAGCGAGTGCAGCGCGTGCCGGGTGTCGGTCCGGGCCGGCCAGAGCGCGTCGGCCAGCGCGCCCACCGGCACCGCGCGTCCGTTGTCCAGCGCGAGCCGGGCCAGCAGCGTGCGCACCCGCGCCCCGCGCAGCGCGACCGCGGTGCCCGCGTCCCGGACCTCCAGCGGCCCGAGGATCCCCACCTGCACGCGGCCACTCTGCCAGTCCGGCCGTGTGTGCGATCCGTGTGCGCCGCCGGCCAGCCTGACGCCATGGAACGATCTGCGAACCTCCTGGCCGCCACGGTGGCCGCGGTGGTGCCCTCGGGCATCCTGGCCGGGGCTTTGTCCTACGGGCGCGTGAACGTGGTGCCCACCTTCGAGGCCGTGCCGCTCGACGTCCACCTCACCTTCCGGGTGGCGCTCTTCGGGGCCAACGGACTGGTCATGCCGGTGCTGATGGGGATCGGCTTCGTCGGGGCGGTGTGGTTGGCGCTCGCCGCCCGCGGCCGGCTGCGCGTCGCCGCGGCGGGTGCGGCGGTGCTGACCGCGGTCACGGCCGCGGTCACCCGCTTCGGCAACGTCCCGGCGAACGACGAGGTGCGCGCGTGGCTGGCCACCGGCCCGGCCCCCGACTACGTCGAGCGGCTGCGGTACTGGGGTGTGCTCAACGACCTCCGCCTGACCACCGCGGTGGCGGCCTTTGTCGTGCTCGTGGTGGCGCTGGCGTCGGCGGCTGTGCGGGCCCCGCGTCCGGTCGAGATGGCGCGGTGAGCACCAGGACAGGTCCCGGACCGCGCCGGGTGCGCCGGGTCGTCGTGGCGGTGGTGGCGGTGCTCGTCGGCCTGCCCGCGCTGGCCGTGGCGGCCCTGCTGGTGTGGGACGGCGGGATCGACACCGACCCGCGCCGCGAGCTGCTGCCCGGCGTCCGGCTCGACCTGCGCACGGCGCAGACCCGGCTCGGCCCGGTCGAGTACGACCTGGCCGGCAGCGGCGGGCCCGTGGTGCTGTCCGTGCACGCCGGCGCCGGCGGCGCCGACCAGGGCCGGCTGTTCGCCGACTGGCTGCGCCCGGCGGGCTACCGGGTCCTGAGCCCGTCCCGGCCGGGCTACCTGGGAACCCCGCTCGACAACGGCCGGACCCCGGACGCGCAGGCCGACCTGCTCGCCGCGCTGCTCGACGAGCTGGGCATCGACCGGGTCGGCGTGTTCGCCGCCTCCGCGGGCGGTCCGGTGGCCTACGCGTTCGCCGCGCGGCACCCGGACCGGGTGTGGGGACTTGTCGCGGTCGCCGCGACCAGCCGACCGAAGCCGCCGGGCGCGCCGTCGAACCCCGTGCGCGCGGTGTTCATGAGCTCGGTGGGCCAGAAGCTGGTGCGGCTGACCGCCGAACTCTCCTTGAGCACCGTGCTCACCGGCACCCTGGCCGAGACCAGCACCTTCACCGACGAGCAGCAGGCCGCTCGGGCGGAGCACGTCCTGGGCACCCCGCCCGTCCGGGAGTTCTTCGCGGCGATGCTGGACACCACCTTCCCCTACGCCGACCGGCAGGCCGGCACCGCGAACGACGCCGAGCTGGCCCGCGTCCCGCCCCCGCTGGACCGGGTCACCGCCCCGACGCTGGTCGTGCACGGCACCCGCGACGGCGACGTGCCCTTCGCCGACGGCGAGCACGCGGCCGCCGCGATCCCCGGCGCCGAGCACCTGTGGCTGCCCGACGACGACCACCTCGGCTTCTGGCTCGGCCCGGGGTCGGCGTCCGCGCAGTCGGCGGTCCGCGCGTTCCTGGACCGGCACCGGCCCTGAGTCAGCCGCGGGCGACCACCGCGTCGGCCTCCGCGCGCAGCGCGTCGAGCACGACGCGGACGGCGGGCCGCTCGGCGGCGCTGGGGCGCAGCACGGCCTCGATGAGGCGGGCGGCGCGCACCCCGGCCAGCGGGCGGCGCAGCAGCCGCCGCCCGCCGCGGTCGTCGGTGGAGTAGCGCGGCAGCAGGGCGATGCCGTGCCCGGCCGCGACCAGCTCCTCGGTCACCGAGAAGTCGTTGACCCGCTGCACCACCCGCGGGGAAGTGCCGGTGCGCAGGGCGAGGGTGCGCAGCACGTCGTCGACGGGCCAGCCCACCGAGACGCTGATCCACGGCTGGTCGGCCAGTTCGTCGAGGCGCAGCCGCCTGCGCCGGGCCAGCGGGTGGCCCGGGGGCAGCGCCACGTCCAGCGGTTCGCGCAGCAGTGGCACGACGAGCCGGGTGGCGGCGTAGGGGCTGTCCATGGCCTCGTCGCGGTGGCTGACCACGACGTCGTGGTCCGCGCTGAGCGCCGGCACGGTCGCGGGGGTGAGGTCGACGTCGCGGCACCGCAACTCGACGTCGGGCACGCCGGCGAGGCGGCTGAGCAGGCCGGGCAGCATCATCCGGGCGCCGGAGGGGAACATCGCCGCGCGGACGAGCCCGTGCGGGGTGGTGCGCAGCCGGTCGACCGCGGCGTCGGCCCGGGCCATCGCGGTGAGCACGGCCTCGGCCTCGACGGCCAGTACCCGGCCGGCCTCGGTCAGCCGCACCCCGCGGCCGTGCGGCTCGGTGAGCGCCATGCCGACCTCCTCGGCGAGCGCACGCAGCTGCTGGGAGATCGCCGACGGGGTGAACGACAGCGCCTCGGCCACGGCCGTCACCGAGCCGCGGTCGGCCAGCTCCCGCAGCACCCGCAACCGCTGGACGTCCATGCAGCTCATCTAAAGAGACCATGAAGACTTTGTCGATTGTCTTCGTAGTCGACGCGGCGCAACGTGGGGGCGTGACCACCCGGGACCGCCTGCTGGCCTGCTTCGTCGCCGTGCTGTGGGGCGTCAACTTCCTCGCCATCCACATCAGCCTCGAGCACTGGCCGCCGCTGCTGCTGGCCGCGGTGCGGTTCGTGGTGATGGCGGTGCCCGCGCTGCTGTTCGTGCCCCGCCCGCCGGTCCCGCTGCGCTGGCTGCTCGCCTACGGCGTCGGCTTCGGGACCCTGCAGTTCGTCTTCCTGTTCGTGGCGATGCGGATCGGGATGCCGACCGGGCTGGCCTCGCTGGTGCTGCAGGCCTCGGCCCCGTTCACCGTCCTGCTCGGCGCGGTGCTGCTGCGGGAGCGGCTCACCCCGCGCCAGGGCGTCGGCATCGGGCTGGCGGTGCTCGGCCTGGCGGCCATCGCGGTGGCCCGGGCGCAGACGGCGGCGCTGCTGCCGGTCGTGCTGACCCTGCTGGGCGCGCTGGGCTGGGCGTTCGGCAACCTGGCCAACCGGCTGGCCCTGCGCGACGCGCGCGGCCCGGTGAACCCGATGTCGCTGGTGATGTGGATGGCGGTGGTGCCGCCGCTGCCGCTGCTGGCCGCGTCCTGGCTGGTGGAGGGGCCGCACGCGTGGGGCACGGCGTTCGCGGCTGCGGTGACCCCCGCCGGTGTCCCCGGGCTGCTGGGGCTGGCCTACACCGTCGTGCTGGGCACGCTGGTCGGCTCGGGCGTCTGGACGGTGCTGATGCGCAAGCACCCGGCCGGCGTCGTGGCGCCGTACTCGCTGCTGGTGCCGGTGGTCGGCATGGCGGTGGCCGCGGCGGTGCTGGGGGAGCGGCCCAGCGCGGTCGAGCTGGTCTCCGCGGTGGTGATCGTCGGCGGGGTGCTGCTGGGCACGCCCCGGCCCCCCGCCACCCGCACCCGGCCGGAGGAGGCCGTCGCCGTGGCTGTCGCGCGGCCGTAGCGGGCCCCGGCCGATGTGGCGGCCACCACGGCGACTGCCTAGTGTGGCCGGGGGAGGCGCCATGGACGAGGCGATCTGCGCGATTTGGCCCGGGCCCGCCCGCGCGGCGGCACCGAGTGGGTGCACCCGCTGTCGACCCGCCACGCCGAGATCCTGCTGCTGCTCGCCCGCCCTACCGGCTCGCTCCACAGGTGCGCGTCGAGCTGCCCGACCTTTCGGTCAGCGCCTTGTGACGACGTCGGCCGCACCGGGTGTGCGCGCTTTGGCGCAGGACCGCTGAGCCGTTCCGGCGCTCTTCGGTCATGTTGCCGCTCATTGCCGTCTGGAGACGACACCGTCGCCGGGTCGCCACATAGGGTGATACCCGTGCCCGACGAACGACCCAGCTTGCTCACGACGGCTCAGCTGGCCCGTCGGCTCAACATCGCGGCCCGGACCCTGCAGCGCTGGCGGCAGGAAGGGTGGATCACACCCGAACTGCTGACGGTCGGGGGCCAGGCGCGGTGGGTGGAGTCCGACGTCCGCGCGCAGCTGCGCGCGATCGCCCAGCGCGAGCGCGCCGACGAGGAGCCGACCTGATGCGATGAGTGCCCGCGGCCCGGGCGCGGTCACCCCGTTCCCGCGCCGACGGCGAGGAGCCGGGCCGCTGCCCGCCCCGCTCAGCTGGTGACGTCCTTGCGCTGGAACCGCCACACCGCGGCGGCCCAGAAGACCAGGGCGTAGGTCAGCGCCGAGAACAGCCCGCGGGTCATCCCGGCCCAGTCGATCTGGGACGACAGCAGGTCGGCCCACGCGGTGGCGTAGCGGGTGGGCAGGTAGTCGCGCAGGTCCTCCAACGCGGTGATCTGGTTGAGGATCTGCGAGACGATGGCCACCATCACCGCACCGCCCACCGCGCCCAGCGGGGCGTCGGTGGACACCGACAGCAGCGTCGCGAGCGCGGCCACCCAGCTCAGCTGCACGGCCACGTAGATGGCACCGAGCAGCACCCGCCCGACGGCCGTCCAGTAGTCCAGGGACTCGCCGGTGGGCGAGACGAGGTCGCCGCCCCCGTAGGCGAGGGTGCCCACGACCAGCGCCACCACCGGCAGCACCAGCAGCACCGCGGTGGACAGGACGCCGGCCACGACCGCCTTCTGGCGCAGCAGCCGGGCCCGCGGGATCGGCGCGGCCAGCAGGTAGCGCAGGCTCGACCAGGACGCCTCGGCGGCCACGGTGTCGCCGAAGAACAGCGCGACGACCACGACCAGCAGGAACGACGCCGAGGCGAACAGGGCGAAGGTGGCGAAGTTGGTGCCGCTGCCCATGGCCAGGTCGACGAGGTTCAGCGACCCGGTGGGCGGGCCGTCGTCGGTGAGCGAGAACGCCGCCCACAGGATCACCGGCAGCAGCGCCGTGAGCCCGAACGCGACCTGGGTGCGGCGCCTGCGCAGCTGGCGGACCAGCTCGACGCGCAGCGGCAGCGTCCGACCGGGGCGGTACGGGGCCGACGGGGGGCCGTCGGCGGCGAGCGCACCGACGGTGCCGCGCACGGTGGACGGCAGGTCGCCGGGATCGGCGGAGTGGTCCGTCACGGTGTCGTGTCCTCCCCGACCAGCTGCAGGAACGCGTCCTCCAGGCGGCGGCGCGGCCCGGCCGAGGTCACGTCGACCCCGGCGGTGACCAGCGCGCGCACCGCGGAGGCGCGCGGGGTGCCGTTCAGCTCCGCGTGCACGGCGCCGGTGCCGACCTCGACCGAGCGCACCCCGTCGAGCGCGCCCAGCACGGCCGCGGCCCGCTCGGGCGCGTCGACGGCGAAGGTCGCCGCGCCGCCGCCGGCCATGATCTCGTCGACGGTGCCGTCGGCGACGACCCGGCCCTTGTGCATGACGACCACGTGGGTGCAGGTCTGCTCGACCTCGGCCAGCAGGTGGCTGGAGACCAGCACCGTGCGCCCGCCCTGCGCGTAGCGGCGCAGCAGCTCGCGCATGGCGTGGATCTGGGGCGGGTCGAGCCCGTTGGTGGGTTCGTCGAGCACCAGCAGCTCGGGCAGCCCCAGCATCGCCTGGGCGATGGCCAGGCGCTGGCGCATGCCCTGGCTGTAGGTGCCGACCCGGCGGTGCACCGAATCGCCCAGCCCGGCGATCTCCAGCGCCTCGCCCAGGTGCGCCTCGGCCTCGGGGCGCCCGGTGGCCGCCCAGTAGAGCCGCAGGTTGTCCGCGCCGGACAGGTGCGGCAGGAAGCCGGGGCCCTCCACGAAGGCCCCGATCCGGGCCAGCACCGGCGAGCCGGGACCGACCCGCTCGCCGAACGCCGAGATGCTGCCCGCCGTTGGCGTGATCAGGCCCATCAGCATCCGCAGCACGGTGGTCTTGCCGGCGCCGTTGGGGCCGAGCAGGCCCAGCACCATCCCGCGCCGGACGTCGAACGAGACGTCCTTCACCGCGCTGAAGCCGCCGCGGTAGGTCTTGGCCAGGTCGCGGATGCGCAGGGGCACCTCGGCGGCGGCCGGGTCGGTGGGTGCGGCGGCCCGGGCGCGGCGGCGGCCGTGGACGCGGCCGGCCACCCACCCGAGCAGCGCCAGCGCCAGGACCACGCCGATGCCGACCAGCGGCCCGATCGGGACGGTGCTGGCCGTGACGTTCTCGCCGGGCACCTCGGGCACGGTGAGGGCCGCGTCCGGCCCGGTGCCGACCAGCCACACCGCGGGCTCGACGCCGCCCGCGTAGCCCTGGTCGGTGGTGCTGACCGAGACCATGAGCGAGTTGCCGGACTCGATCGGGGCGACGACGCCGGGCAGCGTGACGGTGGTGGTGACCGGGCTGCCGTCGGCGGGGACGGCGATCCGGAACGGGGCCACCGCGCTGCCCAGCAGCGTGCGCGTGCCGGCGGGGGCGACCTCGTAGACCTTCGCGAACAGCACCGCGTCGGCGGGTGCCGGCTGGCCGGGCAGCCTGGCCAGCGCCAGCTGCACCCGGGGTGCGCCGGTGACCAGCGTGGACGTCTCGAACGGGGCCGTGCGGAACTGCGCGGACTGCCCGGGCAGCTCCGCGGTGAAGGCGGTGACCCGCCCGCCGAGCGCGCCGAGGGCCCCGCCGAGGCCGGGCAGCGCGGTGATCGCCGCCGGGTTGCCGCCGGCCGGGCGCACCACGAGCTGCGGGTCGCCCTGCAGCGGCAGGCTCCGCGCCCGCAGCTCCCCGCGGCCGGGCAGGCCCGGGTACTCCGGGGCCAGCAGCGAGCGGGTGGTCGGGGTGTTGCTGCCGCCGCGCACGCCGCTGACGACGGTGTAGCCGAAGCCGGTTCCCGGGTCGTCGCCGCGCCCGGCCAGGTGGAAGTCGAACCAGTCGCCGATCTCGCCGCGCAGCGGCTCGCCGGGCGGGCCGCCGTCGTGGCCGCCCGAGTACCAGATGACCTTGACCGGACCGCCGGCGGCGGCGATCTGGCGGGCGTTGGCGTCGGCCTGGTCGAGCCCGAACAGGGTGTCGGCCTCGCCCTGCACGATGAGCGCCGGCGCGGTGATGCGGTCGGTG
Source organism: Pseudonocardia lacus (assembly GCF_018531445.1). GTDB lineage: Bacteria > Actinomycetota > Actinomycetes > Mycobacteriales > Pseudonocardiaceae > Pseudonocardia > Pseudonocardia lacus. The sequence continues at coordinate 27,542 of NZ_JAHDTH010000059.1, read as the reverse complement.
ACGGTGGCGGGGGAGGAGCGGCGCAGCAGTTCGGCCATGCCCGCGGACAGGCGCCCGGTGGTCGCCGCCTCCGTGTAGGCGGTGCAGACCTCGGCGGTGAACCGCCCGCAGTTGGCCGGCAGCCCGCTGGCCGGCAGACTCGCCCCGCTCGGGGCGGGGTCGGCGGCCGGGCCGCTGGGCAGCGCGGCGCCCGCGCCGGACCCGCCGCTGGCCGGGGGTGCGGCCGAGGCGTCGGCGGCCTCGTCCTGGCCGGTGTCGGCCTCGCCCAGCCCGGCCGAGAAGAACACCCCCGCCCACCCGCTCTTGAACACCCCGTCGCCGGAGAACGCGCCGCGCGCCGGGGTGTCGGCCGGCGGCGGTTGCGCGGCGGCCGCGTTCGGGAACAGGGCCTGGGCCAGGTCGTTCCAGGTGATCACCGGGGCGAGCGCGTCGACCCGCCGGTCGTGGCCCGCCAGCAACAGCGACAGCGCGCCGCCGTAGGAGCCGCCGGTGACCCCGACGCGCGGGTCGCCCGGCCCGTCGAGCCGCACATCCGGACGTGCGGCGAGCCAGTCGACCAGCTCGACGGCGTCGGCGACCTCGGCGTCGGGGGCGTTGAGCGCGATCTGCCCGGTGCTGGCCCCGAACCCGCGCGCGGACCAGGTCAGCGCGACGAACCCGCGCTCGGCCAGCTCGCGGGCGTCGGTGTCGACCGAGGCCTTGCTGCCCCCGAACCCGTGCGCCACCAGCACCGCGGGCGCCGGCAGCGCGGCCGGCAGGTAGAGCGTGGTGTCCAGGTCGGCCCCGGCGGTGCGGATGCGCTGCTCGCTGGTGCGCACCTCCCCGGCCGGCGCGGCGGCGGCCACGCCCGTCGTGAGCGCGGACGCGGCCATGACCAGCACGGCGACAGCCGCGAGCCTACGCAGAACGGGGGGCACGCGACGACGGTAGGCGACTGCGTGTGGGGCAACGGTGGGCCGGCCTCAGCGCGTTCTCAGTCGGGCGTTCTCAGTCGGGCGTGACGCTCGCCCGGCACAGCGGGCACGGGCGGCCGGGCGCCGCCGCCATCGACGCGGCGAGCACGGTCCGCCCGCACGCGGCGGCGTACCGGCCGTCGCCGCTCATCAGACCGGCCTCGTAGAGGCGGAACGCCACCAGGTGCGACGTGCCGTCCGGGCTCGTCACCCGCACGAAGGACGCTCCCGACCGGACGCGGGCCACGGCTCAGCGCTCCCCGGCGGGCCGACGCGCAGCAGCGTGCGCATCCTCCCGTTCCGCGCCGGGCCCACGCCTCGGCACAGCTCATGGGCGCTGCTCGCGTTCGAGGACCCGGAGGACCCCGAGGTCGTCTACGTGGAAGAGGACCGGGTTGCGCACTACCTCGACAAGCCGCACGACCGCGCCGACTACGAGAAGGTCTGGTCAATCCTGATGGAACGCGCAGTACCGATTGGAGAGTGGTCGACATGACGACGTCCTGGATCAAGGCATCGGCCAGCAACCAGCAGGGGGCCTGCGTCGAGATGAGGGCGCACGGGGGGCTGGTCGAGGTGCGGGACACGAAGGACCGGTCGGGCCCGGTGCTGCGGTTCACCCGCGCCGAGTTCGCCGCCTGGCTCGACGGCGCCCGCGGCCGCGAGTTCGACCACCTGCTCGACCCCTCGGGCTGACCGGGCGGCTGGCCAGCGTCCCGATCATTGCGCCCGAGATGCACACCACGCACCTCCGTCGGCCTCGGAAGATGCACAGCGCGCATCTCGCGCGCAATCCTCGATCGCCGCGTGCGACGGAACGTGCTTGGTGGCTTGCCGCTGCTGTGGGCCACGGCCTTGGTGGCGGCCTCGACGAGGTGCCGGAGCCGGTCGGCGTCCTCAGGCTGCAGAGAGCGGCCGCGCGGTCGACACAACCGCATCCCGGAAGTGCGGGCTGAGGTCTTCCGGGGTGCGGAGCTCGACCCGGCGGCCGATGGCGTCCTCCGGTTCGAGCTCCATCTGCGCCAGGTGCAGGAGGCCGGGAGCGCGTCCGGGCGCGAACTCGACCAGGAGGTCGATGTCGCTGTCCGCGTGGAAGTCCGCGCGCGGGGCGGAGCCGAAGAGCGCGAGCCGGCGGATGCCGTGGGCGGCGGCGAACGCGGCGACGAAGGCGTCGTCGAGGGCCAGACCCGGTCGCAGCTCCACGCGGACATGATGCCGCACGTGTCGGCGGCGGAGGTTCGCCCCGCCGCAGCGGCGATCTCCCGGCTAGCCGGCGATCGACAGTGGGACCTCGTCCACGTGCTCGACGTACGGGGCGCCGTCCAGGAACGGGCCGATCACCCCGCGCCAGCGCCCGAAGTTGTCCGACTCGCGGAAGCCGACGTTGTGGGCCTCCACGCTGTCCCACTCGATGAGCAGCACGAACCGGTTCGGCGACTCGACGCCCCGGGTGAGCCGGGCGCTGCGGAAGCCGGGGGTGTCGGAGACGTACTTGATCCCCTCGCGCACCGCGTCGGCGAAGCCGTCGGCGGTCCCGTCCTTGACCTTGATGTCCGCGATCTCCAGCACCATGGTCGGCATCGTCGCACGGATGGGCCGCTTCGGTCCGGAGTCGGACCTCGGGCGTCTTCGCAGCCGCAGCGTGGCTTCGCAGGTGCTGTGGACTCTGCGACGACCCTGCCGACTCTGCGACGACCCGGAGGGAGGGTCAGCTCTGCCGGCGGGCCCGTGCTCGGCGCTTGCCCTCGTGCATCGCCGCCACCCGGGCGATCGGGATCTCGTGGCCCTCCGCGAGCAGGTCGGCCGGCAGCGCCTGCGGCTCGGGCATCCGCTCGCGCCACGGGTCGGCCTCGCCCAGGCGCTCGACGGCCGTGGCGACGGTGAAGTCGGCGGGGGTGACGTCGTCGAGCTCGTCCCAGTCGACCGGGAACGACACCGGCAGGCCCGGTCGCACCCGGGGGCTGTATGCGGCGACGACCGTGGCGCCGCCGGCCCGGGTCGAGTCGAGGAAGACCTTGCCCTCGCGGTCCTCCTTGATGAACGCGGTGGTGGCGACCTCGGGGTCGAGGCGCTCGGCGCGGGCGGCCAGGGCGCGGGTGGCGGCGGCCGCGTCCACGATGTCGACGTCCGCGCGCAGCGGCACGAAGATGTGCACGCCCTTGGAGCCGCTGGTCTTGACCGTGCCGGCGAGCCCGGTGTCGGCGAGGGCCTGCCGGACGAGCGCGGCGGCGCGGACCACGTGCCCGAAGTCGTCGCCTGCCGGCGGGTCGAGGTCGAGGATCAGGTGGGTGGCGCGCTGCTCGCCCACCGGGATCAGCGCCGGGTGGTACTCGACCGAGCGCTGGTTGGCGTACCAGAGCAGGGTGCGGCGGTCGTCGCAGACGGGGTAGTGGACCTCGCGGTGCGAGGCCTCGGCCCAGACCCCGACGGTCCTGATCCACTCCGGGGCGTACTTGGGCGCGTTCTTCTGCATGAACGGCTGCTGGCCGGGGCGCACCCGCATGACGGTCAGGGCGCGGCCGCGCAGCTCGGGCAGGATGCGGTCGCGCACCGCGTCGAGGTAATCGACGAGGTCGCGCTTGGTGGCGCCGGCCCCGTCGAACAGGGACTGGTCGAGATTGGTCAGCTCGACCCCGTCGCGTTCCTCGACCGTCTTCGCCCGCGCCATCGGCCCATCACACCACCTTCCGGGGTTCGAGGTGGTGCAGGCGCACGTCGGTCAGCGCGCCGTCGGCGGCGACGGCTGTCATCCAGGTGAACGTGGGCTGGCGGCGGCGGTCGGTGGGGGAACCGGGGTTGAGCAGGCGCAGGCCGTTGGGGGCGGTGGTGTCCCACGGGATGTGGCTGTGGCCGAAGACGAGCACGTCGGCGTCGGGGTGGGCGGCGGCGCAGCGGCGCTCGCGGCCGGCCTTCTGCCCGGTCTCGTGGACCATCGCGAACCGCACCCCGCCGAGCTCGACGCGGGCCACCTCGGGCAGGCGGGCGCGCAGCCCCGGACCGTCGTTGTTGCCGTACACGCCGACCAGCCGGCGCGCCCTGCCCTCCAGCTCGTCGAGCAGCCGCTCGGACACCCAGTCGCCGGCGTGCAGCACGACGTCGACCTCGTCGACCGCCGCCCACACCGGCTCGGGCAGGTCCTTCGCCCGCACCGGCAGGTGCGTGTCGGACACGATCAGCAGTGTCGGCACCGTCACCTCCGCTCGGGGTGCTCCGACGCGCCGGTTCGGGCACGTGGGGTTAGACAGTGTGCCCGGGGCCGACCGCCGTCGGCGCCCCACCCCGCCCGAGAACGAGGTTCCCCGCGTGTCCGACACCGCCACCGAGGACCGGTCCGCCCAGTCCGAGGAGGCCGATCCCCGGCGCTGGAAGGCGCTGTCGGTCGCGCTGACCGCGGGGTTCATGAGCCTGCTCGACGTCAGCATCGTCTCGGTCGCGCTGCCGTCGATCCAGCGCGCGCTGGGCACCGACGCGGCCGGGATCCAGTGGGTCGTCTCGGGCTACGCGCTGACCTTCGGGCTGGCGCTCGTGCCGGCCGGGCGGTTGGGTGACGCGTTCGGCCGCAGGCGCCTGTTCATGCTGGCGCTGAGCGGGTTCGTGCTGTTCAGCGCGTTGGCCGGGGCGGCGCCGAGCACCGGGTGGCTGATCGCCGCGCGGCTGTGCCAGGGCCTGGCCGCCGGGGCGATGGCCCCGCAGAACTCGGCGCTGATCCAGCAGCTGTTCTCCGGGGCCGAGCGCGGCCGGGCGTTCGGCTTCTTCGGGGCCACCGTCGGGCTCTCCACGGCCATCGGGCCGGTGACCGGCGGGGTGATCCTGGCCCTGGCCGGCGAGCAGGCCGGCTGGCGGTGGATCTTCCTGGTGAACGTGCCGATCGGCGTCGTGGCGCTGGTGCTGGCCTACCGGCTGCTGCCGCGCGGCGGCGGCAGCGGGAAGCGCGCCGAGATCGACTACCTGGGCGGTGCCCTGGTCGGCGCGGGTGTGCTCGCCGTGATGCTGCCGCTCGTGCTGGCCGAGGCCGGCGGGCTGGCCCGGCTGTGGTGGCTGTTCCCGGTGGGGGCCGGGCTGCTGGCCGCGTTCGTGGCCTGGGAGTACCGGATGACCCGCCGCGGCCGCGAGCCGCTGCTGAACATCAAGCTGCTCACCGGGACCGCCGGCTACGGCACCGGGGCCGCGCTCGGCATGGCCTACTTCGTCGGGTTCAGCGGCATCTGGCTGGTGTTCGCGCTGTTCTTCCAGGCCGGGCTGGGCTACACGCCGCTGCAGTCCGGCCTCGTGGTCACCTCGTTCGCGCTCGGCTCGGCGGCCTCGTCGGTGATCGGCGGACGGCTGGTCGAACGGTTCGGCCGGGCCCTGACGGTCACCGGGCTGACGATGGTGGTCGTCGGGCTCGCGACGACCGCGCTGGTCATCCGGCTGACCCCGCCGGAGTCGACGGGCGTCGCGGTGATCGCGCCGCTGCTGGTGGCCGGCATCGGCGGCGGCTGGGTGATCTCGCCCAACACCACCATGACCCTGCGCCGGGTGCCGGTCGGCATGGCCGGCTCGGCGGGCGGGGCGCTGCAGACCGGGCAGCGCATCGGCGCCGCGATCGGCACCTCGGCCCTGCCCGGCACCTTCTACGCCGTGCTGGCCACGAACGGCCGGGACTTCAAGGCCGCGGCCGCCACCGCGATCGGCATCGCCGCGCTCACCGTCTGCGTGGCGCTGTCGATCGGGATCGTGGAGTGGCGGCGGGCGCGCCACCGCGCCGCCGGTGTCGGTGCCCCGGACCCGGGCGCGCCCGACTCCGGCCACCACCACTACGGCGACCCGCACTGACCGGCGCGGAGAACGGGTCGTCGACCCGCCCTCCGCGCGGGTGTCAGCTGACGCCGACCAGGTCCACCACGAAGATCAGGGTCTCGTTCGGGCCGATGGCGCCGGGCGCGCCGCGCTGGCCGTACGCCAGGTGCGGCGGGATCTCCAGCCGGCGCCGGCCGCCGACCTTCATCCCGACCACGCCGCGGTCCCAGCCCTCGATGACCTGGCCCACGCCGAGCCGGAACGGCAGCGTGGAACCGCGGTTCCAGGACGCGTCGAACTCCTCGCCCGTGGAGTGGGCGACGCCGACGTAGTGCACCTGGACGGTGTTGCCCGCGGCGGCCTCGGGCCCGTCGCCGGCGACGATGTCGGTCACGACGAGGTCGGTGGGGGCGGAACCGGCGATCGGGTCGACCTCGGGTCGTTGCAGGGCCACGCTCATCCTCCAGATTCGACTGCTCCAGATTCGACTGAGCCGGCCAGCCTGCCAGAGCCGTTCGGCGGCGCCGACAGGGCCTCGCGCAGGAACTCGACCTGCAGCAGGAGCAGGTTCTCGGCCACGACCTCCTGCGGGGTCATGTGGGTCACCCCGGACAGCGGCAGCACGCTGTGCGGGCGCCCGGCGGCCAGCAGCGCCGAGCTGAGCCGCAGCGTGTGCGCGGCGACGACGTTGTCGTCGGCGAGGCCGTGCACCAGCAGCAGCGGCCGGCTGAGCTTCGCCGCGTCGTCCAGCAGCGACGAGCGCGCGTACGCATCCGGCTGCTGGTCGGGGTGGCCCAGGTAGCGCTCGGTGTAGTGGGTGTCGTAGAGGGCCCAGTCGGTGACCGGGGCGCCGGCGACCGCGGCGTGGAAGACGTCCGGGCGGCGCAGCACGGCCAGCGCGGCCAGGTACCCGCCGAACGACCACCCGCGGATGCCGACGCGCGACAGGTCGAGGTCGGGCACCTGCTCCGCCACCGCGTGCAGCCCGTCGACCTGGTCCTGCAGGACCGGCGCGGCCAGGTCGAGGTGCACCGCCCGCTCCACCTCCGGCCCGCGACCCGGCGTGCCCCGCCCGTCCACGACGACGACGGCGAAGCCCTGCTCGGCGAACCACTGGCTGGTCAGGTGGGCGTTGCGGCTGGCCACGACGCGCTGGGCGTGCGGCCCGCCGTAGGGGTCCATGAGGACGGGCAGCGGGGTGCCCGGCTCGTGCCACGACGGCAGCAGCACGGCGGCGGGCAGCTCCCGCTCCCCGGCCGTCAGCAGGGTGACCCGGGGCAGCAGGCCGGGCGCCTCGGCGAACGACTCGATGGTGCGGGTGACCTCGCCGCGGCGCACGGTCGTGGTGACGCCGTCGCTGTCGAGGTCGTGGCGGGCCACCACCAGGGTGCCGCCCACCAGCCGGCCGGTGTGCAGCCCGCGGCCGGGCGTCAGCTCGGTCAGCCCGCCCGGCCCGTGCGTCCAGAGGCCGATCGAGGTGGGCTCGGTGCCGGCGCGGAACAGCACGGTGTCGCCGCCGACGTCGATCACGTCGCGGACCTGCAGGGTCGGCGGCGTCACGGCCTCGCCGCCGACGACGAGCCGGCGCGCCCCCTCCGCGTCGGCGACCGTCACGAGCGCACCGGAGCCGGTCCAGGCCGGCACGCCGGCGACGAGGTCGACCCAGACGGGGTCGGTGCGCTCGTGCAGCCGCGTCGTGGCCCCGGTCTGCGGGTCGACGCCCAGCAGCAGCGCGCTGCGCTGGTCGCGCGGCTGCACGACGATCCACGGGCCGACCGGGCCCCACCCGGCGGCGGCCAGGTACTCGCCGTCCCAGTCGACCGCGACGCGGGAGCCGTCCAGGCGGACGAGGTGGACCGTGACCCGGGCGTTCGGGGTGCCGGCCGCCGGGTAGGCGACGACGGTGGGGGTGCGGCCGGGGTTGGCCGGGTCGGCGATGTGCCAGCGCGTGACCGGGCTCTCGTCGACCCGGGCGACCAGCAGCGACTCGCCGTCGGGGGCCCACCAGAAGCCGCGCATGCGGCTCATCTCCTCGGCCGCGACGAAGTCGGCCAGGCCCCAGCTGACCTGCGGGCCGTCCGGCTCGACGAGGGGCGCCGTGGTCCGCGCGGCGACCTCGTGCACGTGCAGCGCACCACCGCTGACGAAGGCGACCCGGCGCCCGGACGGGTCGGGCCGCGGGTCGATGACCCCGCCCGGTGTCGCGACCAGCCGCGGGCTGAGCCCGGCGGCGAACTCGGTGACGTAGAGCTGCCCGGACAGGGCGAACGCGGCGGTGGTGACCGGCCGGTCGGTGGCGTAGCCGACGATGCCGCCGGCCTGCTCGCGGCTGCGCTCCCGGCGGGCCTTCTCCTCCGGGGGCAGGTCGTCGCCTGCGCCGCGGCCGTCGAGCTCGTGCGGGTCGGCGACCAGCCGCTCCTCGCCGGTGGCGACGTCCAGCGTCCACAGGCAGGTGACCGGGTCGGTGCCGGCGCGGCTGCGCAGGAACACCACCCGCTCGCCGTCGGGGGAGACGTTCACGCCGCGGGGGGCGCCGAGGGTGAACCGGCGGGTCCTGGCCTGCCGGCGCGGGAAGCTGTCCGTCACGTGGCAAGTCTGCCCCGCGTGTACGACGGCCCCGACCGGACACCCCGTACGGGGGGTCGGCGACCGCACGTGGTCGACTGGTCGCATGAAGCGTTCCCTGCTGGCGGCCGCCCTGGTCGCCGCCGCGGCGGTGGCCGGATGCGGTTCCGGCGCCGAGCCCGCCGCGACCCCGCCGCCGGCCGCGCCGGTCGAGACGGCCGTCGCCCCTCCGGTGATCGCCCCGGTCGGCGACCCCCTGCCCGGCATCCCCGCGCTCGTCGGCGCCCCGACCGACCTCGCCGGCCCGGTGGCCGCGGGGCCGGGCACCGTCGACCCGCCGGCCGGGCTGCTGGCCCAGGACCTGGTGGTCGGATCCGGGCCGGCGGCCACCGCCGACGCCACCGTCGACGTGCGCTACACCGGCACCTTCTACACCGACGGCAGCGAGTTCGACAGCTCGTGGTCCGGCGGCGACCAGCCGGTCCAGTTCCCGCTGGACGGCGTGGTCCCCGGCTTCGCGCAGGGCATCGAGGGCATGCAGCCCGGTGGCCGCCGGGTGATGGTCATCCCGCCCGCGCTGGGCTACGGCAGCGAGAGCCGCGGGCCGATCCCGGGCGGCTCGACCCTGGTGTTCGTCGTCGACCTGGTGGCGGTCAGCTGAGCCGCTAATCCACGCAGGACGGCCCCGCGGTGCTGATCGGCGGGGGCGCGGTGGTCGGGGCCGGCACGGCGGCGCTGCCCGTCGGGGCCACCCGCTCCGGCGGCCGCGTCGCGCTGCCGCCGTCCGCGGGGCCGCCGATGCGGTCGACGTCCCCGGTGGGCTCCGCCGCTTTCGTCTCCACGGCCTCGAACTCCGCGTCCACGAAGTCGCGCACCGCCTCCGGGTCGATCTCCACGGCGACCCCGTCGGCCGGGGTGCGCAGGTCGGGGCGACCGGTGGGGATCGTGCGGAAGACGAGCGGGTCGCCCGCCAGGCGGCGCAGCTGCTGGGGCAGCTCCTCGATGCTCCAACCGCTGTCGAGCACGACGTGGCGGGTGGCGACGTCGACGAGCTGGTCGAGGCGGGCGGGGTCGGACAGGGTGCCGGCGTCGGTCAGGCGCTGGGCCAGCCCGGCCGCGAACGCCTGCTGGCGGGCGATGCGGTCGAGGTCGCCGCCGTCGAGGCCGTGGCGCTGGCGGACGAACGCCAGCGCCCCCGCCCCGCTCACGCTCTGCTGGCCGGCCGGCAGGTCGACACCGGAGTAGCTGTCGCGCACCGGCGCGTTCAGGCAGACCGGCACGCCGCCGAGCGCGTCGGTGAGCTCGACGAACCCGGCCAGGTTGATCTCGGCGAAGTGGTCGACGGTGATGCCGGTGAGGTCCTGCACCGTGGCGACCAGGGTGGCCCGGCCGGCCTCGCGGCCGCGGCGGTCGAGCTCGGGACCGGTGATGCCCTGGGCCTGCAGCGCCTCCTCGGCGGCCGCCTTGCCCCTCCGGTACGCCGAATTGATCTTGTGGGTGCCGTGCGCGCCGGCGATCGGGACGAACGAGTCGCGCGGGATGGACACGGCCACGGCCGCGCCGTCGTCGCCGGCCGGCACGTGCAGCAGCATGATCGTGTCGGTGTGCAGCTGGCCCTCGTCGGGGCCCGCGTGCAGCGCGTCGAGCAGCGGCTGGGGCAGCGGGTTGCCGGCGGCGTCGGTGCGCGCGTCCAACCCGACCAGCAGCGCGGTGAACGACTCGCCGACCGGGGTGGGGACGGCGTCGGGGATCGCGGCGGTGCTGGTGACCCGGCCCGTCTCCAGCCGGTGCTGCAGGTTCCACACGAGCCCGACGGCGACCAGCGTGGCGACCGAGGCCATGGCGATCACCGTGCGCAGTGCGACCCGCCCGACCGTCCTCGCGTCCATCCGTCCCCGATTCGCCCCCCGAGCGGCACGCCGGGAGCCGGTGGGCCGAGATCCACCCTAGGCAGAGAGCGCGATCTCCGCACGTCGTCGTGGGTGAACGCGGTGTTTCCGGCCCGCGTCACGGCTTGCGCGCGCGGAACCGCAGCGACCGCCCGGCGGTCGAGACGGCGACGTCGACGAACCCCGCGGCGGCCAGCCGGTCGCCCAGCGTGGCCGGGTCGAGTGGCACCATCGTGTCCCCGACGTGCAGCAACCGGAACGACCGGCTCACCGTGCTGTCCGAGCCCGCGAACGTCCCGCCCGGCGCGAGCACGCGGTGGGCCTGCGCGAAGAGCATGTCCTGGCGCCGCGCCGACGGCACGTGGTGCAGCATCGTGAAGCAGACCACACCGGTGAAGGCGCCGTCGGGGAACGGCAGGTCGGAGCCGTCGCCCTCGACGACCCGCACGTCCCCGCCGAGCTCGCGGCGCAGCCGCGCGGCCAGCGCCGGGTCGATCTCGACGGCGGTCAGCGCCGGCACGCGCCGCGCCAGCCGCCGGGTCGTCGCGCCGAAGCCGGGACCGATCTCCAGTACCTCGTCGCCGAGGTCGACGTCGCGCAGGGCCCACGGCAGCAGCCGCTCCCCGACCACGCGGTGCCACCAGTTCGACCGGCACAGCCGGTTGTGGATCGTGTTCACGGCGTCGACGCTATGGCCGCCGGGGCTGTCCGGATGCCGCTAACGTGACGGGCGATGTCGGGATCCGGACACCCCGCGGTGCTGGTGGGCAACTTCGCGCTGCCCCACCGCACCCGCTTCGCCCAGCACCGCCACCGCGTCCACCAGCTGGCCTGGGCGGCCGAGGGCGTCGTCAGCATCACCGTCGAGGACGCCGTGTGGGTGCTGCCGGCCACCCGGGCGCTGTGGATCCCGGCCGGGGTCCCGCACTCCGTCGACGGCGGTCCCGCCCTGATGCGCGCCGCCTACCTGCGGGAGAACCCGCACGGCTGGACCGCGCCGACCCCGGTGGCGGTCAGCCCGCTGCTGCGCGAGCTGTCCGACCACCTGGCCACCGCCCGGCCCGCCCCCGCGGCCCGCGCCCGCGCCGAGGCCGTCCTGCCGGACCTGCTCGACCCCGTCGACACCACGAGCGTCCGGCTGCCCACCCCGACGGACCCGCGGGCGGCCGCGGTGGCCCGCGGGATCGTCGACGACCCGGCCGACGACCGCGGCCTGGAGGCGTGGGGCCGGACGGTCGGGGCGAGCGCCCGCACCCTCGCCCGGCTGTTCGTCGCCGACACCGGGCTCAGCTTCGGCCGCTGGCGCACCCAGGCCCGGATGCGGGCGGCGCTCCTGCTCCTCGCCGCCGGGCTGCCCGTCGCGGTGGTGGCCGCACGGGTGGGCTACCGGACGCCGAGCGCGTTCGTCGCCGCGTTCCGCCAGCAGCTGGGGGTGTCGCCGGGGGCCTACTACTCCGGGCGGTGAGCGCCGCTCAGAGCGCGTGCCCGGTGGTGCTGTCGACGTGGTCGGGGATCGCGCCCTCGTGCCGGTCGCCGGTCGTCGAGGTCCCGGACGGCTCGAACATCAGGATCGACCCGCCGGGGGAGGAGGGCTTGTGCTCCACGCCCTTCGGCACGACGAACGTGTCGCCCTGCCGCAGCACCACCGTTCGCTCGGTGCCGTCGGGGTCGCGGAGCGCCACGTCGAAGCGGCCGTCGAGGACCAGGAAGAACTCGTCGGTGTGCTCGTGGACGTGCCAGACGTGCTCGCCGAGGGTGTGCGCCACCCGCACGTCGTAGTCGTTCATCCGGGCCACGATGCGGGGGCTGTAGACGTCGTCGAAGGAGGCCAGTGCGGCGGTGAGGTTCACCGGTGCGGTCATGCCGACGATGATCGGCCCGGTCGGCACCGGGGTTCTTGTACGTTGTTGACGTGGACGAGCCGCTGCCGCAGCGGTGCCGGGTCACGGCCTGGCGCCCGGCGGTCCCCGGCATCGCCGAGGTGTTCCACGCCCGGATCGTCGACTACGCCTACCCGCTGCACGTCCACGACACGTGGACCGTGCTGATCGTCGACGACGGGGCGATCGACTACGACCTCGACCGGCGGCTGCGCGGGGCGTCCCCGGCGACCGTCGCCGTCCTGCCGCCGGGCGTGGTGCACAACGGGCGGCCGGCCGCGGCGGCCACCGAGGGCTTCCGCAAGCGCAACCTCTACCTCGACCCGTCCTTCCTGCCCGCGGCGCTGGTGGGCCCCGCGGTCGACCGGACCACCATGGACGACCCCGCCCTGCGCGCCGCGCTCGCCGCCCTGCACGACGGGCTCGCCGCCGGGTCGGGGCCGCTCGACGCGGAGGCGCGGCTGGCGCTGATCGGCGAGCGCATCGCCGGCCACCTCCTCCCCGCGACCGGCGCGCCCCGCCGCCCCGAGAGCGCCGTCGCCGACCGGCTGCGCGACCTGCTCGACGCCCACCTGACCGACCCGCTGCCGCTGCGCGAGGCCGCCGCGCTCCTCGACCGGTCGGTCCCGCACCTGGTGCGCAGCTTCACCCGCCGGCACGGCCTGAGCCCGCACGCCTACGTGCTGGGCCGCCGCGTCGAGGCGGCCCGGTCGCGGCTGCTGGCCGGCGCCCGCCCGGCCGACGTGGCCGTCGAGCTGGGCTTCCACGACCAGGCCCACCTGACCCGGCATTTCCGCCGGCACACCTCGACCACCCCGGGGCGGTACGCGCGGGCGGCGAGGGCCCCTCAGCCGCCGTAGATGGGGGCGACGTCGATCTTGTCGTAGCGGCCGGGGAGGCCGGCGGTGTAGGTCGTGTACAGCACTTCGCTCGTACAGATGGTGGCCTGGACCAACTCCGGCGCCAGGTGGCTGCGGTCACAGGAGAACGTGCTGCTGTTGCCCAGCGGGCGCGGCACGTCCTTCGCCGCGCGCAGGGCCTCGCTGACCTGCTCGCCGGACACCGCGTCGCCGTCGGGCAGGCCGACGGCGTTCACCGCCCGGACGAACCCGAGCATCGACACGTAGCCGGCGGTGGTGAGGCCGGTGGGCTCGGCGGCGGGGGCGTACTGGCGCATCACGGCCCGGTAGACCTGCGACTCCTGGTGGTCGCCGCTCGGGTCGCCGACCGAGAACACCACGGCGTTGTCGACGGCCGCCTCGCCCAGCGCGTCGATCACGCCCTGGTCGACGCAACCGGTGCCCAGCAGCTTCGTCTGCTGGGCGCCGAGCGCGCTCAGCGCGGCCAGCACCGACTGGCAGGCCGAGCGCTCGGCCACCACCAGCACCGCGTCGGGGTCGTCGGCGAGGCCGTCCTCGACCTGGGCGGTCGCGTCGCCGCCCGGTGGCACGGCCACCAGTTCCATCCCGACCCCGGCCTTCGCGAAGAGCGACCGGCCGACGGTCTGCACCAGCCCCAGCACCTGCGGGCTCTCCACGCCGTAGATGGTGACCTTGTCGTAGCCGAGGTCGTGGGAGTACTGGGCGTAGGCGCCCAGCAGGCCGACGGCCCCGGAGCCGAAGAAGAAGGCGTCCTCGGAGGCGATCTCCGACGGCGACAGCGGCGACGACCCGACCCACGGGATGCCCGCGCCGACCGTCGTCGGCAGGACGGCGTCGGCGGTCGTCGGCTGCCCGGCGACCACCGCCACCACACCGGAGCGGACGAACTGCTCCGCGCAGGCCGCCGCGCTCGGCGCGTCGACCTTGTCGGCGCACCGCACGACCTCGACCCGGTGCCCGTCGAGCCCACCGAGGTGCTCGTTGGCGTAGGCGGCCGCGGCCTCCGCGGCGTCGCCGGTCGAGCTGAGGTCGGCGAGGGGGTTGTCCTCGACGTTGAACAGCCCAACGCGCACGGGGCTGCCGGTGGCCGGATCGGCGGGGCCGAGGAGCGGGTCGGACGCGGCGGCCGGGGTGGCGACCGGCCCGGGGGCGCCGGGCTGCCCGCAGGCCGTGACCGCGGCGACGACGGCGGCGACCACGGCCACCGCCGCTCGTCGAGTACCGGGACTGCGCACGCTACCTCCGTCGTCGGACCCCGCGCGGTCACGGTGCGAGATCACTGAGTGAGCCGGAGACCACTCTAAGGAAGCAGTTGAGCAGCCGTGCACGGGGGTTACCGGTCAGTAGATCAACACTCTCCGTGGTCACCCAGCGGAGTCGCGCCGACCTGCGACGACACTCCCGCGGAGGCGTCGGTGGTGATCGGAGCAACGAGGTGGCGTCACGTTGCGCAGCCGTACTGAACTGATCCGACGGCCGGCGGTCGGCATTCGCCGCGACGGGCGTCCTGATGCCTCCGTAGCTCGACGAGCTACGGAGCGCTACGCTGACCAAGTGAAGGTGATCAGCCAGCGCGAGTTCCGCAATAACTCCGCGGCAATCATGGATGCCGTCGAGGCCGGAGAGACCTACCACGTGACCCGGAACGGCACGGAGATCGCCGAACTGCGTCCGGTGGGGCGCCGTCGGCGGTTGACCGCGGAGGAGCTCGTCGAACGGCACAGGAAGCTGCCGCGCATCGACCACGACGGCATGCGGGCCGAGGTCGACGAGTTCTTCGGTTCCGAGGACCGCATCGACGGCCCCGATCACCAGCGGTGAAGGATCGCAACGAATCCGGTGTACTGGACACGAGTACGTACATCGACCTCGCGTTGCTGGACCCGGCCGTGCTCCCGCGGATCCCGGAGCTGACCGCCGTCACGATGGCTGAACTGCACCAGGGCGTCGCGATGGCCAAGGACGCCGCGAGCCGGGCAATCCGGACGGAGAAGTTGGGTGCGGCGATCGTCGAGTTCGAGCCGTTGCCCTTCGACGGTCCGGCGGCGGCGCGCTACGGGACGCTGGTGGCGCTGACCATCGCGGCCGATCGCAATCCCAAGCCTCGCCGGATGGACCTGATGATCGCCGCGATCGCCTCGGCTCGCGGGCTCGCCCTCTACACCCGCAACGGCAGGGACCTCGTGGGGCTCGGCGACATGCTCGACATCATCGAGGTGTGAGGGCGCTGCCGCCGCTGCGCCGGCCGGCACCGCCCCCACGGTCGGGGCCTACCCGGTCGCGGCGCCGAACCACCGGGGGAGGTGGTCGAGCAGGTCCCGCTGGTCGTCCCCGACCCACGCCACGTGGCCGTCCGGTCGCAGCAGCACCGCGGGCAGGTCCAGCTCCTCGCTGACGTCGACGACGTGGTCGACCCGGTCGGCCCACCCCGCCACCGAGAGCCGGCCGGTCTGGTCGAGCAGCAGCCCCCGCCCGCCGTGCATCAGCGCGTAGAGACGGCCCCGCTTCAGGCCCACGTCGCGCATCCGCCGCCCCAGCAGGGGATGGCCCTCGCCGAAGTCGTAGCGCACGGCGATCGCGGTGATCTTCTCGGTCAGGTGCCGGTTGACGTCCTCGAAGTCCACCAGCTCCGTCAGCAGCCTGCGCACCGCCTGCGGGCCCGGTTCGGTGGACAGCAGCACGGCTTGGGCGCGGGTGTTGTCCAGCACGTCGGCGGCCACCGGGTGCCGTTCGGTGTGGTAGCTGTCCAGCAGGCCCGCCGGCGCCCAGCCGCGGATGTCGGCGGCCAGCTTCCAGCCGAGGTTGAACGCGTCCTGGATGCCCAGGTTGAGGCCCTGCCCGCCCATCGGCGGGTGGATGTGCGCGGCGTCGCCGGCCAGCAGCACCCGGCCGACCCGGTAGCGCTCGGCCTGGCGCGTGGCGTCGCCGAAGCGCGACAGCCAGTGCGGCGAGTGGACGCCGAAGTCGGTGCCGGCGTAGGCCCGCAGCTGCCGGCGGAAGTCGTCGATGGTCGGGGTGACCGAGCGGTCGCCGACGAGCCCGTCGGCGGGCACGACGACGCGGTACCGCCCGTCGCCGAGGGGCCCCAGGCCGAACCGCTTCTCGGTCTCGCGGACCTCGGTGACGCGGGCGACCACCTCCTCGATCGGCGCCGTCGCCTCCATCTCGCCCAGCAGCGTCTCCGCTTTGGCGGGCTCGCCGGGGAACCCGACGCCGAGCAGCTTGCGCACGGTGCTGCGGCCGCCGTCGCAGCCGACGAGGTAGCGCGAGCGCAGCCGCGTGCCGTCGGCCAGTTCGACGGTCACGCCGTCGTCGTCCTGGTCGAGCCCCACCACCTCGCTGCCGCGGCGGACCTCGGCGCCCAGCTCGGCGGCGCGCTCGGCCAGCAGCCGGTCGGTGGTGGTCTGCGGGATGCCCAGCACGTAGGCGTGGGCGCTGTCCAGGTCGGGGACGGGTGTGACGATACCGGCGAAGAAACCCCCGACCGGGTGCTTCTTCCCCAGCGCGAGGAACCGTTCCAGCAGACCGCGCTGATCCATCACCTCGATGCTGCGCACGTGCAGTCCCAGCGAACGGACATAAGCGGCAGGCGCCTCGTCCCGCTCCACCACCAGCACGCGCACGTCGTGCAGCCGCAGCTCGCTGGCCAGCATCAATCCGGTCGGGCCGGCACCGGCCACGATCACGTCGAACATGGACCGCCCATTCATCGGGTGCATTTCACCGGTTCGCGGATTCGCGCATCCCGGCTCGGGCCGACGATTGTGCGGCAGTACCGGGGTCTTGCCGCAAGCCCCCCGGTGCGCTATACGTTGAACATGGGAGGGAGTGCTCGGCGGCTCCCCGGCGGTCCGATGGGCCACCCACGCGACCGGGCCACCGACGCGACGTAGGCGCCCCGGTCAGGCGGTTGCGCGGCTCACCAGCCGCGCGCCCGCCACTCGCCCAGCGACGGCCGCTGCTCCCCGAGCGTCGAGTCGTCCCCGTGCCCCGGGTAGAACCACGTCTCGTCCGGCAGTTCGCCGAACACCCTGGCCTCCAGGTCGTCCATCAGCGAGCCGAACTCGGTCGGGCCCGCCGTCCTGCCCGGACCACCGGGGAACAACGAGTCGCCGGTGAACAGGTGGGGGCGCTCGTCGCCGCGGTAGAGCAGGGCGATCGAGCCGGGGGTGTGCCCGCGCAGGTGGATGACGTCCAGCTCGACCTCCCCGAAGCGCACCGTGTCGCCGTGCTCGACCGGGGTGTCGGTGGGGATGGGCAGCTCGCCGGCGTCGGCGGGGTGGGCGATCTGGTTCGTCTGGAACATCCCGGCGACGGCGCCGAGGGCCACCCAGTGGTCCTGGTGGCGGTGCGTGGTGACGATGTGGCGCAGCTCGGGGCGGCCGTCGCCGGAGCCGACGAGGTCGGCCAGCCGCTCGGGCTCGTTGGCCGCGTCGATCAGCAGCGCCTCGTTCGTGGCCCGGCAGACCAGCAGGTACGCGTTGTTGTCCATCGGGCCGACCGACACCTTGGTGATGCTCAGCGCGTCGAGGTCGCGGCGGGCGGCGGGGCCGCCGGGATCGGTGTGACCGGAGTAGCTGTCCAGGACGTCCACAGCCGGACAGCCTAGCCAAATCACGGTGGGTAACGGTTGCGTCGCGGTCTCCCGGTCAGCGCCATCCGATTGTTGACAGAACCTTTACCGTTCGACCACGATCCGTCGACCCTTGGCTACCCCGCCTTTCGACGAGGAGCGCACACCACCATGGCGGACCAACCCATCCTCACCCGACGCCGTCTGCTCAGCCTCTTCGGGGCTGCCGCGACGCTTCCCGTGCTGTCCGCCTGCGGCAGCAGCGTCGGCGGCGGCGACACCGGTTCCGGCGGATCGGGGGGTGGTGGGGGCGGCACTGTCAAGGTCGGCCTGGTCGTCCCGCAGTCCGGCGTCTACGCCGCGCTCGGCACCGACCTGCAGCGCGGCTGGGAGCTGTGGCTGCAGCAGAACGGCGGCAAGTTCGGCGACTACACCGTCGAGACCGTGATCGCCGACGAGGGCGAGGGCCCGCCCACGGGCGTCCCCGCGGTGCAGAAGGTGCTGCAGAGCGACGGCGTCGACGTCGTCGTCGGCCTGGTGAACTCGGCCACCGCGCTGGGCGTCAAGGACACCCTGACCGAGGCCAAGAAGCTGCTGATCGTCACCAACGCCGGAGCCGAGGACGTCACGCGCGCCCAGCGCACGCCCTACATCTGGCGCTCGTCGTTCACCAACGGCCAGATCGCCGCGGCCATGGGCACCCACCTGGCCTCGTCCGGCTTCAAGGACGGCGTCTACCTGATCGCCCCGGACTACGCGGCCGGCAAGGAGGTCATCGCCGGGTTCACCAGCGCCTTCGAGGCCGGTGGCGGCACCGTGCTCGCCTCCGCGACCACGCCGTTCGGCACCACGACCGACTACCAGCCGTTCCTGACCGGCATCCAGCAGGCCGGCGCCAAGGCGACGTTCTGCTTCTACTCCGGCGCCGAGGCCATCGCCTTCGTCAAGCAGTACCAGCAGTTCGGGCTGTCCTCGACGATCCCGCTGTACGGCTCGGGCTTCCTCACCGAGGGCAGCGTGCTCAAGCAGCAGGCCGACGCCGCGCTGGGCGTGCAGACGACGCTGCACTACAGCGACCAGATCGACAACCCGGCCAACAAGGCGTTCGTGGAGGCCTACAAGGGCGCCTACGGCGGCGAGTCGCCCAGCTGCTTCTCGGTGCAGTCCTACGACGCGGCGAACGTGCTCAACCGGGCGCTGGCCTCCGCGACGGCGCTCGACGGCGACGCGCTGAGCACGGCGCTGGGCGGCATCGGCACCGTCGACGACAGCCCGCGCGGGCCGTGGGAGTTCGAGAACCAGACCCCGAAGCAGAACATCTACCTGCGCAAGGTCGAGAACGTCGAGGGCGTCCTGGTCAACGCGATCGTGCAGGACCTCGGTCCGCAGAGCCAGCCGGCGGCCTGATGCTGGTCAGCGTCCTGAACGGGTTCGCCATCGGCTTCCTGCTGTTCATCCTGGCGGTGGGGCTGTCGCTGGTGTTCGGCATGATGGACGTGCTGAACCTGGCCCACGGGGCGCTGTTCCTGGGCGGGGCGTACCTGGGGGCCGCGTTGGCCGGCAGCTGGGGCGGCTTCCTGGCCGCGCTGGCCGTCGCCGCGGTCGCCGGGCTCGCCGCGGGCGCGCTGCTGTCGCTGATGACCGAGCCCCTGCGCAACCGCTCCCACCTCGACCAGGCGCTGCTCACGCTGGGTGTGGCGTTCGTGGCGGCCGAGGCGTTGATCATCGTCTTCGGCGACGACCCGCTGTCCGTTCCGGCGCCACCCGGGCTGGACGGCTCGGTCACCGTGCTCGGCGCCACCTACCCGACGTACCGGCTGGTGCTGATCGGGGTCGGCGCGGTGCTGGCGATCGTGGTGCACGTCGTCGTGGAGCGCACGCGGATCGGCGCGCTCGTGCGGGCCACCGTCGCCGACCGGGAGATGGTCGCCGCGCTCGGCGTGGACAACCGGCTGGTCAAGGTCGTGGTGTTCGGCGTCGGGTCGCTGCTGGCCACCACGGCGGGCGTGCTCGGCGGCCCGATCTACGGCGCCCGCCCCGGCCTCGACGCCACGGTGCTGATCCTGGCGCTGGTCGTCGTGGTCATCGGCGGACTGGGTTCGGTGCGCGGGGCGCTGCTCGGCGCGCTGATCATCGGCCAGGTCGACACCCTGGGTCGGCTGCTGCTGCCGGAGCTGGCCTCGTTCGTGCTGTTCGCCGCGCTGGCCCTGGTGCTGGTGCTACGCCCCCAGGGGATCCTCGGCGGGGCGGGGGCCCGGGCACGATGACCGCTGTGCAGACCCGTATCCCGGTAGCCGACGCGCCGGCAGAACCCAACCGGCTGCGTCGCGGCCTGCCGCGGATCGTCGCGGTGGCTGTGGTGCTGGTGCTGGCGGCCGCGCCGCTGTTCCTGGCCCCGTTCGCCACCACGACGCTCACCCGCATCGTGGTGTTCGCGCTGTTCGCGGTCAGCCTCGACCTGCTGGTCGGCATCACCGGCCTGCCCTCGCTCGGGCACGCCGCCTACTTCGGGGCGGGGGCCTACGCCGCCGGCTGGGTGTCGATCAACGTGACGGCCGAGGCGCCCGTGCCGTTGCTGGTCGGGGCGGCGACCGGGGCCGTGGCCGCCGCGCTCACCGGCTGGATCACCGTGCGCACCGGCGGCGTGTTCTTCCTGATGCTGACGCTGGCCATCGGCGAGACGGTGCAGCAACTGGCCAACACCTGGGAGGACGCCACCGGCGGGGCCAACGGCCTGACCGGGGTGCCGTCCGTGCGACTCGCCGGGGAGCCGCTGGTCAACGCCGGCTACCTGTACTGGTACGTGCTGGCGATCGGCGTGGTCGGGTTCGCGCTGGTGTGGCTGGTGGCCCGCTCGCCGTGGGGCGCCGCGCTGCGCGGCATCCGCGACAACGAGCCGCGCATGCGCGCGCTGGGCTACCCGACGGCGGTCTACAAGTACGCGGTGTTCGTGCTGGCCGGGTCGGTGGCCGGGGTGGCGGGGTCGCTGCTGGTGGCCCAGCAGCGCCTGGTGACGCCGGCCGACCTCAGCTTCCTCACCTCGTCGTTCGCCCTGCTCGCGGTGGTGATCGGCGGTGCGGGCTCGCTGTGGGGCGCGTGCCTGGGCGCGGCCGTCGTCGTGCTGGTCCGGGAGACGCTCGGGGCGAGCCTGGACGGGCACGGCCCGCTCGTGCTCGGTCTGGTCTTCGTCCTGGTGGTCTACCTGCTGCCGCGCGGTGCCGCCGGCCTGCGGTGGCCCCGGCGCGACAAGGGGAGATCGACGTGATGGCGCTGCGCAGCACCGGCCTGCGGCGCTCGTTCGGCGCGCTGGCCGCGGTCGACGGCGTCGACCTGGCGGTCGCGCCGGGCGCCCGCCACGCCCTCATCGGGCCGAACGGGGCCGGGAAGTCCACGCTGTTCAAGCTGGTCACCGGCACCATGCGGGCCGACGCCGGCACCGTGGAACTGGGCGACCGCGACGTCACCGGGCTGTCCGAGGTCGCCCGCTGCCGGCTCGGGATGAGCCAGACCATGCAGCACGCGAGCCTGTTCGGCTCGATGACCGCGACCGAGACCGTCGCCCTCGCCGTGCAGCGCCACGACGGCAGCCGGATCACGCCGTGGCCGCGCCGCCAGCGGGCCGTGCGCGAGCGCGCCGAGGAGCTGCTGGCCGGGGTCGGACTGGCCGGGCGGGGGAGCACCCCCGTCCCGTCGCTGTCGCACGGCGAGCGCAAGCAGCTCGAGGTCGCGGTGGCGCTGGCCTGCAAGCCGTCGCTGCTGCTGCTGGACGAACCGGCCGCCGGCATGTCGGCCGCCGAGCGGGCCCGGCTGGTCGAGGTGCTGGCCGAGCTGCCGGCCGACATCACCCTGCTGATCGTCGAGCACGACCTCGACCTGGTGTTCTCGGTGGCCGACGCGGTCACCGTGCTGCACCTGGGTCGGGTCCTGCTCTCCGGCACCCCGGACGAGGTGCGGGCCAGCGAGGACGTCCGCGAGGCCTACCTCGGGGCCAAGCGGCGCGAGGAGCTGTTCCTGGGATGACGTTCCTTGAGGTGCGCGGGCTGGTCTCGGGCTACGACCGGGGCCGCGTGCTGCACGGCATCGACCTCGACCTGGACTCCGGCGGGGCGCTCGGGCTGCTGGGGCGCAACGGCGTCGGCAAGTCGACGCTGGTCATGACGCTGGCCGGGCTGGTCCCGGCGGCGGAGGGCTCGGTCCGCCTCGACGGCGAGGACCTGACCGGGCGCCGTCCCGACCGGATCGCCCGGGCCGGGGTGGCGCTGGTGCCGCAGGGGCGGCGGGTGTGGGCCCCGCTGACCGTGGCCGAGCACCTGGCCCTGGCGTCCGGGCGCCGCGCCGGCAGCTGGACCGTCGACGGCGTGCTCGACCTGCTGCCCAGGCTGGCCGAGCGCCGTCGCCAGCTGGCCGGGCGGCTGTCCGGGGGCGAGCAGCAGATGCTGGCGATCGCCCGCGCGTTGCTCACCAACCCGCGCCTGGTGCTGCTCGACGAGCCGTCCGACGGGCTGGCCCCCGCGGTCGTCGACCAGGTCGCCGAGGTGATCACGACGATGCGGGCGGAGGGGGTTGCCGTGCTGCTCGTCGAGCAGGACCTGCACCTGGCCTTCGCCGTCGCCGACGAGATCGCGGTGATGGACAAGGGCGCGCTGGTGCACCGCGTGCCGACCGAGGCCTTCCGCCGCGACCGCGCCACCGCGCAGCGCCTGCTCGGGGTCGCCTGAGCGTCAGCCGGTGGTCAGGACGGTCCGGATGCTGACGCTGTCGCGCAGCAGCCGGGTCACCGGGGTGTTGTCGACCTCGGTGGCGAGCTGGCCCCGCATGTCGGGATCGACCGCCCCGGTCACCGCCACCCGCCGGTCCATCATCGGCGGCGTGCCCGGCCGCACGGCGACGCGGACCTCCACCTCGCCCGGGTCGATCCGCCACTGCCGCAGGAATGTGCGCACCGACATCGCCGTGCAGGCCGCGAGCGAGCCGGCCAGCAGGCCGAACGGGGTGGCGCCGACCGGCTCCGGCCCGTGGTCGGCCGGGATCTCGCAGGGCATCTCGAAGCCGTTGACCGTGACGTCGGCGTTGCGGTGCTCGACGTCGGGGAGCCGGGCCACCGACCACACGTTGGGTTCACCCACACGGCCAGCGTAGGCCGTGATCACCGCCGGGCGCCCGGGCGTGGCCGGCCTCGACGCGCGCGGAACAACGCGGCGCTCCATGCTGTTGGCGGTGGGGGTGGCGGGACCCCGACCCGCCGCCCCGATCTTCGAACAGGCGTGCGATCCTCGGCGCGGCGAGCCGGTCCCCGAAGCCGGTCCGCCCGGCCGACCCGACTTCCCCGGCGGGTTCTTGTCGGTGGCCGCGCCTAGCATGGAACTGCGGGTGCCGTGCGCCCCGCGGACTGATCCCAGGAGGGCTCCCCGGTGGCCGAAGGCACCACGAACGGCAGGGTCGAGGGCCACGTCGACCCCGCGATCGAGGGTCCGCGCCTCGTCGTGCGCGGCGCCCGCGAGCACAACCTGCGCGGCGTCGACCTCGACATCCCGCGCGACAGCCTGGTCGTGTTCACCGGCCTGTCCGGGTCCGGCAAGTCCAGCCTCGCCTTCGACACGATCTTCGCCGAGGGCCAGCGGCGCTACGTCGAGTCCCTGTCGGCCTACGCCCGGCAGTTCCTCGGCCAGATGGACAAGCCCGACGTCGACTTCATCGAGGGTCTCTCGCCCGCGGTCTCGATCGACCAGAAGTCCACCAACCGCAACCCGCGCTCCACCGTCGGCACCATCACCGAGGTCTACGACTACCTGCGGCTGCTCTACGCCCGGGCAGGCGTCCCGCACTGCCCGGTCTGCGGGCACGTGATCGAGCGCCAGACCCCGCAGCAGATCGTCGACCAGGTGCTGGCGATGGCGGAGGGCAGCCGGTTCCAGGTGCTCGCCCCGGTGGTCCGCACCCGCAAGGGCGAGTTCGTCGACCTGTTCACCAACCTGCAGCAGCAGGGCTACTCGCGCGTCCTGGTCGACGGCACCGTCCACCAGCTCAGCAGCCCGCCCACGCTGAAGAAGCAGGAGAAGCACGACATCTCCGTCGTGGTCGACCGGCTCGCCGTCAAGGAGTCGGCGAAGCAGCGGCTGACGGACTCGGTGGAGACGGCGCTGCGGCTGGCCGACGGCCTCGTCGTGCTCGACTTCGTCGACCTGCCCGACGACGACCCGCACCGCGAGCGCCGCTTCTCCGAGCGCATGGCCTGCCCCAACGGCCACCCGCTCAGCCTCGACGACCTCGAGCCCCGCACGTTCTCCTTCAACTCGCCCTACGGCGCCTGCCCCGACTGCACCGGCATCGGCATCAAGAAGGAGGTCGACCCGGAGCTCGTCATCCCCGACGCCGACGCCAGCCTGGCCGACGGCGCCATCGCCCCGTGGGCCGGCGGGCAGTCCGCGGAGTACTTCGGCCGGCTGCTGGAGGGCCTGGCCAAGTCGATCGGGTTCCGGATGGACACCCCGTGGCGCAAGCTGCCCGCGGCGGCGCAGAAGGCGGTCCTGCACGGCAGCACCGACCAGGTCCACGTCAAGTACCGCAACCGCTACGGCCGCGAGCGCTCGTACTACGCCAACTTCGAGGGCGTCATCCCGTTCCTCGACCGCAGGCTCGACCAGACCGACTCCGAGTCGCAGCGGGAGAAGTACGAGGGGTACATGCGCGACGTGCCGTGCCCCACGTGCAAGGGGGCGCGGCTCCGGCCCGAGGTGCTGGCGGTCACGCTGAAGCACCGCGAGCAGGGCGACCGCTCCATCGCCGAGGTGTCGGCGATGTCGGTGTCGGAGTGCTCGCAGTTCCTCGACGGCATGGTGCTCGACGCCCGCCAGGCGATGATCGCCGGGCGGGTGCTCAAGGAGGTGCAGGCCCGGCTGGGCTTCCTGCTCGACGTCGGCCTGCACTACCTCTCGCTCGACCGGCCGGCGGGCTCGCTGTCCGGCGGCGAGGCGCAGCGCATCCGGCTGGCGACGCAGATCGGGTCTGGTCTGGTCGGCGTGCTCTACGTGCTCGACGAGCCGTCCATCGGGCTGCACCAGCGCGACAACCGCCGGCTCATCCAGACCCTGGTCCGGCTGCGCGACATGGGCAACACGCTCATCGTCGTCGAGCACGACGAGGACACGATCCGCGCGGCGGACTGGGCCGTCGACATCGGGCCGGGCGCCGGCGAGCACGGCGGGCACATCGTGCACAGCGGCCCGGTCGCCGGGCTGGAGGCGCACGACACCTCGCTCACCGGCGCCTACCTGTCGGGCCGCCGCTCGATCCCGGTGCCGATGGTGCGCCGCCCGCGCGACCCGAAGCGCAAGCTGACGGTCGTCGGCGCCCGCGAGCACAACCTGCGCGGCATCGACGTCGACATCCCGCTGGGCTGCCTGGTCTCGGTCACCGGGGTCTCCGGTTCGGGCAAGTCGACGCTGATCAACGACATCCTGGCCACGGTGCTGGCCAACAAGCTCAACGGCGCCCGCCAGGTCCCCGGCCGGCACACCCGCATCACCGGGCTCGACGGGCTCGACAAGCTGGTCCGGGTCGACCAGTCGCCGATCGGGCGCACCCCGCGGTCCAACCCGGCCACGTACACCGGCGTGTGGGACCAGGTCCGCAAGCTGTTCGCGGCCACCACGGAGGCGAAGGTCCGCGGCTACCAGCCGGGCCGCTTCTCGTTCAACGTCAAGGGCGGGCGCTGCGAGGCCTGCTCGGGCGACGGCACGATCAAGATCGAGATGAACTTCCTGCCGGACGTCTACGTCCCGTGCGAGGTGTGCAAGGGCGCCCGGTACAACCGGGAGACCCTTGAGGTGCACTACAAGGGCAAGACGGTCGCCGACGTGCTCGACATGCCGATCGAGGAGGGCGCGGAGTTCTTCGCCCCGATCACCTCGATCAGCCGCTACCTGCGCACCCTGGTCGACGTCGGCCTGGGGTACGTGCGGCTGGGCCAGCCGGCGCCCACGCTGTCCGGTGGCGAGGCGCAGCGGGTCAAGCTGGCCAGCGAGCTGCAGAAGCGCTCCAACGGCCGCACCGTCTACATCCTCGACGAGCCCACCACGGGCCTGCACTTCGAGGACATCCGCAAGCTGCTGCTGGTGATCAACGGTCTGGTCGACAAGGGCAACTCGGTGATCGTCATCGAGCACAACCTCGACGTCATCAAGACCAGCGACTGGATCATCGACATGGGCCCGGAGGGCGGCTCGGGCGGTGGCACGGTGGTGGCCCAGGGCACTCCGGAGCAGATCGCCGCGCACCCCACCAGCTACACCGGCCAGTTCCTGCGCGACCTGGTCACCCCCGAGGTCGAGCCGGCGCCGCGCAAGGCCCCGGCCCGGCGCAAGAAGGCCGCCGCGGCCAGCTGACGGGGGGGTCGTGGGGGGGGGGGGGGGGGGGGGGGCCCCGCCCGGGCCCGCGGGCGCCCCCCCCCCACGACGTGGTCAGGGGGTGCGGCCGGTGGCGGCGAGGATGCGGTCCAGCAGCGGGGCGTCGGCGGGCACGTCGACCTCGGGGCCGAAGATGCCCATGTCGCGGCCCGTCGGGCCCATCTCCCGCACGGCCTCCAGGATCGGCGCGAGGACGTCGTCGGGCCAGTGCGCCGCGGTGCCGGCGGCGCGCGCCAGGTCCGAGCCGTGCACCACGAGCTCGCCGAGCACCATGTTCCCGATCACCGGGGCCGGCATCGGCTCCGGGCCGCCCATCGTCGTGGTGCCGGTCCAGGCCGCCTCGTCGGTCCACGCGGCCACGACGTCGGCGTGCGCGGCGTCGAGGGCGGCGGGCCAGTCGTCGAGCGCGACGTCCTGCTCGGTCGCGGCCGTGGGGGTGGCCGCGGTCCGGCGGCCGGCGGCGGCCAGGAACGGCGCCCAGTACAGCTGGTGGCGCACGAGCGCGGCCAGGTCCCAGTCGGCGCAGGGGGTGGGGGAGTCGAGCGGGGCGGCGGCGGCCGCGCGGACGATCGCCGGGAGGGGAGCGGCGGCGGCCGTCATGAGCTGGGTCGGGAGCAGTGCGGTCGGCATGGCGACGACGGTAGGGACCTCTGCGCCGGCGGTATTGAACGAACGCGACACGGCCCGACGGCGGGCGTCGTGGTGACGCGCGGAGAGCGCGACCCGCGCGAGCTGTCCGGGGCCTGGGTCCGCCACCAGCGCATCGACTACCCGGAACCCGCGCCCGATCTGGCGCCCTTCGTCGAGCGGTACTGGGCCGTCGACTTCGACTACGCCACCCCGTACCGGCAGAAGATCGTCCCGATGCCGAACGTGCAGGTCACCATGGTTCCCGGCGCCCACCCGGAGGTGCACGGCGTGTGCACCGGCTTCCAGGTGAAGGTGCTGTCCGGCCGGGGCCGGGTGGTCGGCGCGGCGGTGCGCCCCGGCGCGTTCCGGGCCTTCCTGGACGGCCCGGTGGCCGCGCTCACCGACCGCACCGTCCGGGCCGACTCGCTGCCCGCGTTCGCCGGCGCCCCCGAGGAGCCGGTGACGACCGGGGCGCTCGAGGAGTGGCTGCGCCGGCACCTGCCCGCCCCCGGCCCCGACGGCGCCGGCCGGGAGGCGTGCGACGCGGTGGCGCTGGTGGCCGCGGACCCGTCCATCGCCCGCGTCGACCAGCTCGCCACGGCCACCGGAAGCAGCGTGCGCCGGCTGCAGCGGCTGTTCGCCGAGCACGTCGGCGTGGGCCCGAAGTGGGTCATCCGCCGCTACCGGCTGCGGGAGGTCACCGAGCGGATGGCGGCGGGTGGGCGTGTCGAGTGGGCCGCCGTCGCCGCCGACCTCGGCTACGCCGACCAGGCCCACCTCGTCCGCGACTTCACCGCCCTGTTCGGCGAGTCGCCCACCCACTACGCCCGCCGCTACCCGGTCTGACAGGGACGGCTAGATGTACTGACCGGACAGGTTGGTCAACCTGGTGATAGGCGGGACCCGTCCGATGGCGGTGTGGGGCCGGTGATGGTTGTACTCGTGCAACCAGCCCGGTAGCGCCTTTCGGCGTTGCGACTCGCCGGT
>NZ_JAHDTH010000058.1 GCF_018531445.1 Pseudonocardia lacus | reverse complement strand
ACAAGACGGTGGAGCGAGGGGCCAAGCCACCTGAGCCATCGAGGGCAGCCAGCATGAAAACCATCCTCGCTCCACCTGCATCACCCCATCCTCTCCGACGACGGGGGACGTCTCTGGAAGGTAGGGCGGCGTGAGCCCCCGGGTCAGGAAAGCCACGATCAGGACGTGTGGGGTCAGGAACGTGGCTTTCCTGACCTCCGGGACGGCCGCCGGGGGTCCGCGGTGAGCGCGACCGTGGGCGACGCGATCGCCGCGCTCGAGGCCGCCTACCCGCCGGCGCTGGCCGCCGACTGGGACGCCGTGGGGCTGGTCTGCGGCGACCCGGACGAGCCGGTCTCGCGCATCCTCGTCGCGGTAGACCCGGTCGTCGACACCGTCGACGAGGCCGTCGACGAGGCCGTCGGCGAGGCCCAGTTGCTGGTCACCCACCACCCGCTGCTGCTGCGCGGCGTGCACGGCGTCGGCGCCGACACCCCGAAGGGCGCCCTGCTGCACCGGCTCATCCGCGCCGGCACGGCGCTGTTCACCGCGCACACCAACGCCGACTCCGCCGACCCCGGCGTCTCCGACGCGCTGGCCGAGGCGATCGGGCTGCGGGTCGAGGCGCCGTTGGTCGCCGCGCCGACCGAGCCGCTCGACAAGATCATCACGTTCATCCCGGTCGGGCCGGCCATCACCGCCGTGCACGACGCCCTGTCCGACGCGGGGGCCGGCCGGATCGGCGACTACAGCCACTGCTCGTTCGCCACCGCGGGCACCGGCCAGTTCAAGCCGCTGACCGGGGCCAACCCGACGATCGGCGAGGTCGGCCGGCTGGAGAGGGTGGCCGAGACGAAGCTGGAGATGGTGCTGCCGCGCCACCGGCGGGCCGCCGTCGTGGCCGCGCTGCGGGCCACGCACCCCTACGAGGAACCGGCGTTCGACCTGCTGGAGCTGGCCGACATCCCGTCGGCGCGCGGGCTCGGCCGGATCGGGACGCTACCGGCCGCCGAGCCGCTCTCGGCCTTCACCGAGCGGGTCGCCGCGGCCCTGCCGGCCACCGCGTGGGGCGTGCGCGCCGCGGGCGACCCCGACCGGCCGATCGAGCGCGTCGCGGTGTGCGGCGGCGCGGGCGACTCGGCCCTCGCCGACGCCGTCCGCGCGGGCGTCGACGCCTACGTGACGGCCGATCTGCGCCACCACCCGGCCGCGGAGCACCTGCTCGCGGGCTCGCTGGCCGGGCGGGCGACCCCGGCGCTGGTCGACGTGGCGCACTGGGCGTCGGAGTGGCCGTGGTGCGCCCAGGCCGCGGACGTCCTGCGCCGGGGCCTGGGCGGTAGCGTCGAGGTCCGCGTCTCGCACCGGCGGACGGATCCGTGGAGCCTGGGGACCGGCTCGCAACAAGGAGGAACTCCGCAGTGAAAGCCGAACCCGCCGTCCAGCGCAGGCTGCTCGACCTCGCCGAGGTCGACGCCGAGCTCAACCGGCTGGCCCACCGAAGGCGCACGCTGCCCGAGCACGCCGAGCTCACCGAGGCCGAGGCCGCGCTGCGGTCCGGCCGCGACAAGCTCGTCGAGGTGGAGACGGCGGCCGGCGACCTCGACCGCGACATCCGCCGCATCGAGCGCGACGTCGAGGGCGTGCGGGCCCGCACCGAGCGCGACAACAAGATGCTGTCCGGCGCCGGCATCGGCGCCAAGCAGGCCGCCGACCTGCAGCACGAGCTGGAGACCCTGGCCCGCCGCCAGGGGGTGCTGGAGGACGAGCAGCTGGAGGTCATGGAGCAGCGCGAGGCGATCGGCATCGACGTCGACCACGTCCGCGGCGAGGTCGCCGCGGCCGAGCAGCGGCTGACCGAGGTCACCGGGCGCCGCGACGCGGCCCTGCAGGACATCGACGCCGCCGAGGCCGGCCGCACGCGCGACCGCGAGAAGCTCGTCGCCGACGTGCCGGCCGAGCTGCTGACCGCCTACGAGAAGCGCCGCGAGCGGCGCGGCGTCGGCGCGGCGAAGCTGGTGGCGCGGCGCTGCCAGGCCTGCCGCCTGGAACTCGACCGCACCGCGCTCGCCGATCTTCGAACCGCACCCCCCGATGAGGTCGTGTACTGCGAGGAGTGCGGAACCATCCTCATCCGGTCGGCGGAGTCCGGTCTGTGAGGACGACGGGGTGGAGGTGATCGTGTGATGGAGGCTCGGATGCACGCGCGACCGGTCGTCGAGCGGGTGTCGGACCGATGACCGAGCTGCGCGGCTCGGCCACGGGCACCGCCCAGGCGACGGCGTCCTGGACGGGGCAGAAGGGCGTCCCGACCCGGTTGCTGCTGCTGCGCCACGGGCAGACGGCGCTGTCCGTCGAGCGGCGGTACTCCGGCCACGGCGACCCCGAGCTCACCGAGCTGGGCCACGAGCAGGCCGCGGCCGCCGCGGCCCGGCTCGCTGGCGTGCCGGACGTGGTCGCGGTGCTGACCTCGCCGCTGCGCCGGGCCCGGCAGACCGCGGCCGCCGTCGCCGAGGCGACCGGCGCCCCGCTGCACGTGCGGGAGCGGCTGATCGAGACCGACTTCGGCGGCTGGGAGGGCCTGACCTTCGCCGAGGCCCGCGCCCGCAACCCGGAGCTGCACTCGCGCTGGCTGGGCTCGGAGGAGGTGGCCGCGCCGGGCGGGGAGAGCTTCGCCGACGTCGGTCGCCGCGTCGACGCCGAGCGGCGGGCGGTGGTCGAGGAGTTCCCGGGGGCGACGGTCGTCCTGGTCAGCCACGTGACCCCGATCAAGCTGCTGCTGCGCACGGCGCTCGACGGCGGCCCGGGCATCCTCTACCGGCTGCACCTCGACCTGGCCTCGCTCAGCGAGGCCACCTTCTACCCCGACGGCGGCGCGAGCGTGCGGCTGGTGAACGACACCAGCCACCACCCCAACGGCTGACCGTTCCTCTACGGGTGTAGAGGTAGGGTCGGTGGGCATGAAGGTCCTCGCCGTCGCCGCACCCCTCGTCGGGCACCTCACCCCGCTGCTGCCGCTGGCCGCCGCCTTGCGGGGAGCCGGGCACGAGGTCCTGATCGCGACCGGCGGCGACGCCGCGGCCGTCGACACCGGCGGCATCCCGGTGCGCGACCTCACCGGTCCGGTCCCGATGGGGCGCATCGCGGCGCCGATCGCGCTGGCGCACCCCCGCCTGATCGCCCTGGAGATGACCGGCCGGGCCGGCACCCGGATGGTCGGCCACCTGTTCGGCGCGGTCGCCGCCCGGATGGCCGATGGGGCGGTTGCGCTGGCCCGCCAATGGCGCCCCGACCTGGTGCTATTCGAGTCGCTGGCCGCCTCGGGCGCGCTGGCGGCGGCCGTCGTGGGCGTGCCGGCGGTGCTGCAGGAGAGCAACCTCGTCGACGGCGACGAGCTGCTCGCGGTCACCGCCGCCGACGCGCGGCTGCGCCGCGTGCTCGACCGCTACGGGGTGGAGGCGCTGCGGCCCGCGCTGACCGTCCGCACCGGGCCGCCGAGCGTGGTGGGGGAGCGGCCGGGACCGCGGATGCGCGCCGTCCCGTCCTCCGGGGCCGGGGAGCTGCCGCCGTGGCTGGCCGGGCCGGGCAGCCGCCCCCGCGTGCTGGTCAGCCACTCCACCATCGGGCCCTCCGGGGGCGACCCGACCGCGTCCGTGGTGGCCGTGGCAGAGCGGGTCGACGCCGAGTTCGTGCTGGTCCGCGGCCGCGACGACCGGCGGCTGCCCCCGAACGTGCGCGCGACCGGCTGGGTCCCGCTCGACCGGGCCCTCGAGCACGCCGACGCGCTGGTGCACCACGGCGGCGCCGGGAGCCTCGTGCAGGCGCTGGCCTGCGGCGTGCCGCAGCTCGTGGTGCCCGGCGCGGGCGACCGCCGGCACAACGCCGAGCTGGTGGCCCGGCGCGGCGTCGGCCTGGCCAGGCCGGCCCGGCGGATCAGCGCCGACGACCTCACCCGCCTGGTCGGCGACGCCGCGCTGCGCGAGGCCGCCGAGGACGTCGCCGCCGAGATCGCCGCCCTCCCCGAGCCCGCCTCCCTCGTCCCCACCCTCGAAGCCCTCACCCGCTGACCCACCCCGTCGAGAACGAACTCGTCGTGATCAACAAGCCGGAACGATCACGACAACCTCGTTCTCGACGGCAGCCGGAGGCGACCGGCGCCACTCAGCTGACCAGCAGGTAGACACCGACGCAGGTGCCGACCACCACCACCGCCCAGCGCAGCACGGTCTCCGGCAGCTTCCGCGCGAGCGCGCCCCCCAGGTACCCGCCGACCAGCGTCGTCGGGGCCAGCAGCGCGACGGCCAGCCAGTCCACCGGCGCCCCCAGCGCGAAGATGACCACCGTCACGGTGGCCACCAGCAGCGTCAGCAGCGCCTTGAGCGCGTTGAGCCGGCGCAGGATGTCGTTCGTGCACAGCTGCAAGGTGGCGATCAGGATGACCCCCAGCGCACCCCCGAAGTAGCCGCCGTACATACCGGCGAAGAACACGGCGGGCAGCAGCGCGACCAGCCGGTCGGGCGCCCCCGGCTCCGGCGTCCCGATCCACCGGCGGATCCGCGGCCCGAGCGCGGTCAGCGCGCTGGCCGCCAGCACCAGCCCGGGCACCACGGCGTCGAACACCGCGTCCGGCAGCACCAGCAGCAGGACGCACCCCACCGCCGACCCCACGACCGCCACCGGCACCGTGTGCAGCACCCGCCGCCGCTGCCCGACCAGGTCCTGCCGGGTGCCCGCCACGATGCCCACGTAGCCCGGCCACTGCGCCACCGAGTTGGTCACGTTCGCGGCCAGCGGGCTGAACCCGACCGCCAGCAGCGCCGGGAACACCAGCAGCGACCCCCCACCGGCCACCCCGTTGATCCCACCCGCCAGCAGCCCCGCCACCAGCAGGAACACCAGAGCACCCGGCGACGCGTCGATCACCCCGCGAACGCTATCCCGGCCGGGCCGCCCCCGCCCGCGCCGTGTGCCCCACACGACCCGCCGTCCCGGCCGGGTGACTAGAGTGGAACGGCGGACGAGCTGGCCGGGCGGCCGCGTCGGCGGGGCGACCCGCCGCCGAGGAAAGTCCGGACTCCGCAGGGCAGGGTGGTTGTCAACGGCAACCCGGGGCGACCCGCGGGAAAGTGCCACAGAGAACAGACCGCCCCACGTCCCCAGGGACGCGGGGTAAGGGTGAAACGGTGGTGTAAGAGACCACCAGCACCCCGGGTGACCGGGGTGGCTCGGCAAACCCCACCCGGAGCAAGACCAAAAGGCCCCCACCGGGGCTGCGCAGGCGTTCGAGGGCGGCCCGTCCGAGCCTGCGGGTAGGTCGCACGAGCCCACCGGCGACGGTGGGCCTAGATGGATGGTCGCCGAACGGAGGGCCGCGAGGCCCCCGGGAACAGGATCCGGCTTACAGGCCAGCTCGTCCGCGCCAACCCCCTGAGCTGCGAAAACAGTCTCAGTGATCGTTCTCATGGCACATTCATGGCACATGAGAGCGGCCTGTGAAGATGATCGTCCGAAGTGGACGGACGGCTGCTGGCTCGGTTGTAGTCACTCTCCGTGATGCAGGCGCGGGCAAGGTGCGGGCCCGGGACCGATCAGCGAGTCGGACTGTCTTGCGCCGACCCTGGCCGGCTCGGCGGCGCTGCTTGGGTCGAGGGGCGCTCGTGGCGTGGTGCGCGCAGGACCGCGTCGATCGCTTCGCGGGTGCGCTCGTCCGAGTCGGGCCAAAGGTGCGCGTAGGTGTCCAGGGTTTCGGCCGCAGTGGCGTGGCCGAGACGCCGCTGGACGGTCTTCACCGATTCGCCGTGCCGGATGAGCAGCGAGGCGTAGTAGTGGCGCAGGTCGTGGAAGCCGGTGGCCCGGCGAGCGCCTGCTGCGGCAACGGCAGGCTGCCAGACCTCGCGGGAGAACCGCGTCCGTCGGAGGGCGTTGCCGTCGTCGTCGGTGAAGATGAGGCGGTCAGGGCGCTGGACGGGGAAGCGTTCAAGATGCCGGGCCATCGCTTCGACGACGACGTCTGGCAGCGGGATCGTGCGGTGCGAAGCGGGTGTCTTGGGCGGCCCGAGGAATGGATCCCGATAGGGGAGCAGGACGAGCTGCTGTTCGACGCGGAGGCTGTGGTTGTCGAGGTCGATGTGGTCGGTGTCGAGGCCGAAGCACTCGCCCTGGCGCATTCCGGTTCCGGCGGCGAGGACGATCAGCGCGCGGTAGCGCTCCGGAACGGCGTCGGTCAAGGCGTGCACGATTGTCGTGGTCGGCGGCGTGACCTCTACGGGGAGGCGTTTAGGGAGCTTGGTGCCCTGGCAGGGTGAGCTGTTGACGAGTCGATCGCGAATGGCCGCTTTGTAGATGGCGGCGAGGATGCCGTGGATGACCTGGACGGTGGCCGGGGAGAGCTGGCGGGTCAGTCGGCTGATCCAGGCCTGGATCTCGCCGGGGCGGACGGAGGAGAGCCGGCGGTCGCCGAAGTACGGGTAGACGTGGCGGCGTAGGTTGGTCTCCACATGGGCGCGGGTCGTCGGTCGGTGGACCTGTGCTTCGCGCCACGCTTCGGCGTACTCGCGCACGGTCGTGGGGTCGTTCGGGTCGACGTAGTCGCCGCGCAGGACGTCGGCGGAGATCGTGGTCAGGAAGCGCTCGGCGTCGATTCGCCGGGCGAAGGCCTTCTTCCGCTGGCGGCCGTCGGGGTCGCGCCAGCGGGCGTCCCAGACGAAGCCGCCGGCGCGCTTGCGGCGCCCGATGCTGCCCACGATGCGGCCAGTCAGAAGGCCGCAGTGCTACGCGGCGCCGTCGTTCTGAGCGGCGAACCAGGCGCGGACGTCGCGCGGGTCGTAGCGGAGGTAGCGGCCCACCCGTCGACCGCGGGGCCCGTAGCCGCGGTAGCGCCACTGGTACAGCGTGGTCGGCGGGATGCCGAGGAAGGTCGCCACTTCGGTGACTGTCCACAGCCGTGCTGGTTCGTCAGCCATCTGGCCCTCCGCCGCTTCGTGTGCTCTTCGCGCAGGCTGGACGAGCTGTTGGATCGAGCTGTGGTTGCGGCGTGGTCAGCCGCGATGGTGCGTGGTCGCCTGGCAGGCGCCGGTGCGGTCGGTCCCCCGCTCGACTATGGCTGGGTCGGACCCGGCATTGCTGGCTGTGTCGCACCGTCCCGCCGTTGACTGCCGTGTGCGCGGACGGTCGGGATGCGGAACGGCGGCGCCTCCTGGCTGTGCGCGCTCCGTGGCTAGTGTGGGCGGTCGATCTGCACACCGCGGGAGGGGAACGGTGGACGGGACGACGAGGTACTCAGCCGGTCGTGATCGGGGGCAGCGCTGATGGCGGCGAGGCAGCAGCAGCCTCCCGGCCGTGCAGCGTCCGCACCGGTGCGCCGCTGGTTCCAGGAGCGGCCTTCGGAGTACCCGTGGGAGCAGGACGGGCTCGACCACGTCAAGCGGTTGATGCCCAACGCTGAGCCCTACCGGGCCTGGGCCACGTTCTCCTTCACCGCGTCCTCGGGCCGGATCAACGAGTGCGACCTGCTGATCGCCGTTCCTGGCGGTCTGTACCTCCTGGAGCTCAAGGCGCACCCCGGCCGGGTGGTCAACCACGGCGACACGTGGTCGTTCACCGACCCCACCTCGGGGCGGGTCCGCACGCTGCGCAACCCGTTGCACCTCACCGACGGCAAGTCCAAGGACCTCAAGAGCAGGTTGGAGTGGGCCGCTCGCCGGCTCCGGATCAACGACCGGCTGCCCAGGGTCGAGCCCGCGGTGTTCCTCTCCGACAGGGGCTTGCGTTCCGAGCTCGACGAGGTCCAGCGCCAACGCGTCTACGGGCGCGACGAGGCGGCCGAAGGGCTGCCGTGGATCTGGCGGGACCTGCTCTCCCGGCCCCCGCAGCGCGAGCACTTCCGGATCACCCCGCACTTCGCCGGGCAGGTGCTGCCCCGGTTGCTCAACGAGATCGGCATCCGCGTCTCCACCGCTCACCTGCGCTTCGGCGACGACTGGAAGCTGAAGTCGCCGCCGCTGGACTCCGGACCCACGTGGGAGGACCGGCTGGCGGAGCGGCACAACTTGGTCCGCGAGTCGGGTCGGGTCCGCATCTACCTCACCGAGCAGCAGGCCACCGACGAGCGTCGGCAGGCGGTCGAGCGTGCTGCGCGCCGCGAGTACCAGGTCCTGCAGGGGATCACCCACCGCGGCATCGCGCAGGCCGTCCAGATCCGGGAGCACCAGGGCGGGCCGGCGATCCTGTTCCGGCACGAGAAGACGGACCTGCGGCTCGACTCCTTCCTGGCGGTGCACGGGGAGAGGCTGACCCCGGAGACCCGCCTGGACATGGTTCGGCAGTTGGCCGAGGCGGTCCGCTACGCGCACAGCCGCTCGCTCTACCACCGCGCCCTCGCCGCCCGGTCGGTCTACGTGTCGGCCAAGCAGGACGGGTCGTCGCCGGTGCTGCGGGTGATCGACTGGCAGTCGGCCGCGCGGGACTTCGAGACGACCATGAGCTCGTCGTTGGGTGCCAGCTCGCTGGGCAGCGACCTGGTGGCCGACACGGCTGACCTCTACCTCGCGCCGGAGTTCGACAGCGCCTACCCCGACCCGGTGGACCTCGACGTGTTCGGGCTGGGTGCCGTCGCATATCTGATCATCACCGGTGAGCCCCCCGCAGCGACCCGCAGCGCGCTGATCGAGCGCTTGACGAACGAGCACGGGCTGCACCTGTACGGCGTGGATGACGCCGTCGTCGATGTGCTCGACCAGCTCGTGTTCCATGCGACGCGCGCCGACACGGGGGAGCGGTTGGACTCGGCCGAGGCCTTCCTGCTCGGGCTCGACCAGACCGAGCAGGACGTCGCGGTACCGGAGACGACCTCGCCCGGTGCGGATCCGCTGACCGCGGCGGTGGGCCAGACGCTCGACGGCGACTGGGAGGTGGTCCGGGCACTCGGTACCGGGGCCACGGCCCGTGCGGTGCTCGTGCAGCGCTACGTGGACCTCCCCGATGGTGAGGTGGGCGTGGAGTCCCGCGTCCTCAAGATCGCGCTGGACGAGGACAAGGCCGCCGTGCTGCAGGCCGAGGGGCGGGTCCTCGACCTCGTCGGCGGCGGCGCGATCGTGCAGAAGCTGGACGGTCCCCGGCTGCTCGGCGGGCGCACGGTCATCGACCTGCAGTTCGGTGGCGGTGAGGACCCGCAGGGCGGAACGCTCGGCGCGCTGCTGCGCGCGGAGGGCCGGCTGAGCTACCACCAGCTCGAACGGTTCGGCGCCGACCTGTTCCGGGCGCTGGACCAGCTCGCCGCGCACGGGGTGCGGCACCGCGATCTGAAGCCCGACAACTTCGTCGTTTACCAGCGGGCCGACCGCTCCAAGCAGCTGATGCTGCTCGACTTCTCCCTCGCCGCCGCCTCGGAGCGCGACGTCACCGCCGGCACCCGGGGATATCTCGACCCCTTCCTGGGCACGCCCCGCCGCCCCTCGTTCGACGACCACGCCGAGCGCTACGCCGCCGCGGTGACGCTGCACGAGATGGCCTCCACGTCACGCCCCGTCTGGGGTGACGGCACGACCGATCCGCGGACGACCACCGACGCGACGCCGACGATCCCTGCGGAGCTGTTCGAGCCGGCGCTGCGCGACGAGCTCACCGCGTTCTTCCAGCGCGCCTTCCACCGCGAAGTCGACCAGCGCTTTGACTCGCTGCGCCAGATGGAAGAGGCGTGGCGTTCGGTGTTCGTCGTCGCCGACGCCACAACACCAGCCACGACACCGGTGACCGTCGGGCTGGACCCGCGGTCGCTGGAGGAGACCCGGGACGCCGCCGCCCTCTCCGCCACGCTCGACACGCCGCTGGAGGCGGCCGGGCTGTCGCCGCGCGCGGTGTCGGTGGCGCAGTCCTTCGACGCCACCACCGTGGGCGAGCTGCTCGACGTGCGGCTCTACGAGATCGCCAAGGCCCGTGGGGCCGGTGCGGTCATCCGCAAGGAGCTCAACCGCCGGCACAAGCAGTGGAGCGCCCTGCTCGTCGCGGCGCCGGAACTGGCCCGCGACGACGCCGTGCTGACCATCGACGAGATGGCGCGGCTGCTCGTGCCGCGCAGGGCCTCACGGAAGGCCGAGGTCGCCGTCGCGACGCTCGGCCTGACCGCGGGCGACGATCGACCGGACGCATGGGCGACCCAGGTCGAGCTGGCCAAGCGCCTGGAGACCACGCAGGCCACGGTGTCGCGGAACCAGCAGGCCGCGGCCAAGGACTGGGCCGCGATGGGCTGGCTCGCCGTGGTGCGGGACGAGCTGGTGGACGCCGTCCGGTCGGCCGGGCGGGTGATGGTGTCGCACGAGCTGGCCGCGGCGTTGCGCGCCCGCCACGGGGCGGGCGGCGACCAGCCGGACCGCACGGCGGACCAGGCGGCGGCGGTCGTCCGAGCGGCGGTGGAGGCCGAGAGCTGGGCGGGCCACCACGCCGAGGACCCCGACGCGCTGGAGCGCGGCCCACGGCTCGCGGTGCTGCGCCGCCGCGACCGGGTGCTGGTGGCCCTCGAATCGCTGCCCGGCACCGAGGACCCGAGCGCCGCCGAACTCGCCGACTTCGCCCAGTCCCTTGGTCGCAAGGCCGACGAGCTCGCCGTCGCCGAGCCCATCCCGGGTCGTGGTGCGGTGGTCCGGGAGCTGCGGCTGATCCCGCCGCCGGAGGGCCTCGCCCCGCTGGCCGACACCCGGCTGGTCGCCCTGGCCGCCGCGGCATCGACCGGCGCGCTCGTGTCGCCGCGCTTCGAGCTGTACCCGCGCGGACTCGACCTCGTCACCGCGCTGCGCGTGTCGCAGGCCGCCGCCGGGGTCCGCCGGGCGATCGGGGCCACCGTCGAGGACCTGCTGATTCGGGTGCGTTCCCGGTTCCCCGAGGTCGGCATCCCGGCCGGGCTCACCTACCTCCAACTGGAGGAGATGGTGCGCACCGCCGGCTTCCCGCTGGAGTTCGACCACGCCGACCGCCGGTTCCGCCCGCCCGCCCGCGAGGTGCCCCGGCGCTCCCTCACGGCGAGCAGCACGACGGCGGGCCGCACGTTCGTCATCGGCCAGGACCGCCACGACGTGGTCCGCGCCCGCCTGTCCACCGCGGTGGAGCGGGGCGGGTTCCTGGCTCTGACCCTGCGTGGCCGCAACTTGCCCGGCACCGCAGCGGCGCTCGCCCGGTCCTATCCGGTGCGTCCGGTCGACGTCGCGGCCCTGTTCCTCACCGAGTTCCGCGCGCTCGTCGCCGACCGCGGGCAGGAGTGGGGCAAGGTCCTCACCACCGACGCCCGCTTCGGGGAGACCGGCCGGATCCCACCGGGTCTCGCGTCCTACGTCCGCACCTGCTGGACGCGGGTGGGCGAGCACCTCACCGAGCAGGGCGCCGACGGCACCGTGCTGTTCCTGCACGACGCCGGGCTGCTGGCCCGCTATGCCGAGGCAGGCGGGCACGACCTGCTCGTCGCTTTGCAAGCGGCGGCCCGGCAGCCGGCGAGGGCCCCGCACGGCTTGTGGCTGTTGTGCCCGGCGGCATCCGCGACCGGGACACCGCAGCTGGACGGTCACGTCGTCGAGGTGGTCGACGGCTCCGAGCGCCTCGTGCTGGACGGGGACTTCCTCGACGGGCTGCGGAACGGGGCGATCAACGCGGCGTGAGCCGTGGACGCGCCGAGGATCACCCGCCGTGACATGGCACGATCCGGTGCCGGGGCGGCCACGGTGAGCGAGCGTGCCGACCCGGACGGGTCGGGGTGACGACACACGGAATGGATGTTCATGGCAGTGGTGGACGCCGGCGTTCGGCAGCAGCTGGTCAAGGACCTGCGGGCGCAGGTGACCGTGCTGGAGAAGGACCTGCTGGCCCGGGCGAAGGACGTTCCCGAGTTCGCTGAGCGGCTCAAGACCGAGTACGACGCGGCTCGGGACGCGGAGCGCACCGCGGCCGGGTTCACCGAGTGGCGCGAGGGCCGGATCACCCAGGCGGCCGCGGCGTGGGTGCTGAGCACTGTGTTTGTCCGCTACTGCGAGGACAACGGCTTGATCGAGTGGCCGTTCCTGGCCGGCCCCGACGACCGGCTGGCCGACGCTGAGGAGCGGCACGAGCAGTTCTTCTCCGAGCACCCGACCCTCAACGACCGCGACTGGCTGATCGCCGCGTTCGAGCACCTGTCCGCGGCACACCCCACCGCCGCCGGCCTGTTCGACCGCCGGCACAACCCGCTGTGGGAGCTGACCCCGTCGTTCGAGGCTGCCACCGCGTTGATCGCGTTCTGGCGGCGCCGCGACGACACCGGCGCCATCCGGTACTCGTTCGCCGACTGGGACACCCGTTTCCTCGGCGACCTCTACCAGGACCTCTCCGAGGCCGCCCGCAAGACCTACGCGCTGCTGCAGACCCCGGAGTTCGTGGAGGAGTTCATCCTCGACCTCACCCTGGAGCCGGCGGTCGAGGAGTTCGGGCTGGCCGGGCTGCGCACCATCGATCCCGCTTCGGGCTCGGGCCACTTCCTGCTGGGGTTGTTCCACCGCATCCTCGCAAAGTGGCGGGCCGCCGAGCCTGGCACCGACGACTGGACGCTGATCCGGCGGGCCATGGAGTCGGTGCATGGCTGCGACAAGAACCCTTTCGCCACGTCCGTCGCCCGGTTTCGGCTACTGGTGGCAGCGCTGAACGAGGCGGGGGAGCTGCGGCTGGATCGGGCGCGAGAGTTCCCGATCAACGTGGCGGTGGGTGACTCGCTCATTCACGGCCGCGGGGCCTCCGGAATTCAGCAGGAACTGGATGAACCGGAAGAGCCGCATATCTACTCCACGGAGGACGTGAATGACTTCGTCCGGTCGTGCGACCTGCTCGGCCGGGCGAGTTATCAGGTGGTAGTGGGAAATCCGCCGTACATCACGGTGAAGGACCGGCTGGAGAACTACGCTTACCGTGACCGGTACGGCTCCTGCTCTGGTAAATACGCGCTGTCGGTGCCGTTTGCTGAACGCCTGTTCCAGCTGGCCGTCCGCACAAGCGGCTCGGACCGGACGGCCGGCTTCGTCGGACAGATCACTGCCAACTCATTCATGAAGCGGGAGTTCGGAAAGAAGCTCATCGAGTGGTTCAATCTAAATGTGCACCTTACTCATATTATTGATACTTCCGGAGCCTATATTCCTGCGCACGGCACGCCGACAGTGATCTTGATAGGACGCAACCACATCGGACGGCTGGTCGAGCCGATTCGTACTGTGCTCGGCGTGCAGGGCGAGCCAAGTGAGCCTGCCGAGCCGGCCAATGGGCTCGTGTGGACGGCGATTACTAGGCATCTCGGTCTTCCGGGCAGTGAGTCGGAGTGGGTCAGCGTTGAGGACTCGCAGCGGACCAAGTACGCCACGCATCCATGGAGTGTGAGTGGTGGAGGCGCGAGTGATGTCTTCGACCTGATCATGGGAGAAAATCCTCCTCTCGGTCTACGAACGCACCGAATTGGCGTGTTCGGGATGACTAACGCAGATGATGTCATGCTGGCTCCGACTTCAGCCTGGACCCGCCGTGTGGGTTCAGATCATCTCGTAAGGAAGTTGCTCTTGGGTGATGAGCTCCGAAACTGGCGGGCGGACGGAAGTACATCCGCGTTCTTTCCTTACGATGCTGGAATGATGTTGGCTAGCCTGGCGGGCCACGATCGACTGCTCCATTGGATGTGGCCGTGTCGGACTACGATGGGCAATCGGGCAACTTTCAGCAAATTAACGTACATTCAAGAGGGTCGCCCCTGGTACGAGTGGCATCAGGTGGCTGTCGATCCGGGCGGTCATCAATTTACAATTGCGTATGGCGAAGTGTCCACTCATAACCATTTTGTACTAGTCCGCGGCGAGGAAATATTTAAGCAAACCGCGCCGGTTATTAAGCTGCCTGCGACGGCGAGTGAGCCCGACCATCTGGCACTGCTCGGGCTGCTCAACTCGTCGACGGCCTGCTTCTGGCTCAAAGAAGTGTGTCACTGCAAGGGTAGTACGGTCGATAGTCGGGGTGCCCGGCAATCGACTGTTCCTTGGGAGGACTTCTATCAGTTCAACGGGACCAATGTCGGCCGCTTTCCTCTTCCCTGCAATCTACCGTTCGATCTCGGTCGCGAATTAGATCACCTCGCTCGCCTCCTGGCCGTCCATGAGCCGG
Organism: Pseudonocardia lacus; assembly: GCF_018531445.1. Classification (GTDB taxonomy): domain Bacteria; phylum Actinomycetota; class Actinomycetes; order Mycobacteriales; family Pseudonocardiaceae; genus Pseudonocardia; species Pseudonocardia lacus. Next base: position 23,305 of record NZ_JAHDTH010000058.1, on the reverse strand, counting down.
ACGCCGTCTGCGACCGCGCCACCCCCACCCGTGACAACCTCGCCGCCGCCCGCGCGGAGCACGAGCAGCTCCGCCGCCGGATGATCGCATTGCAAGAGGAGCTGGACTGGCAGGTCTACGGCTCCTACGGCTTGATCACCGAGACCGAGAGCAAGGGCCTCCTGGCCGACAGCTGGGTCGAGCCCCTCGCACTGGGGGAGCGGGCGTTCGAGATCGTGCTGGCCCGCAAGGTGGCCGCAGGGGAGGTCGAGACCGCCTGGTTCGACCGTCACGGCTCCACTCCGATCACCGAGATCCCGAGCCACTGGTCGCCCGAGTACCAGAAAGTCGTCCAAGCCCGGATCGACCTGATCGAGAACCGCCGAGACATCGCGCTGATTGAGCGCCCGGAGTGCAAGCGCCGCTGGGCCGCCCCGACCTGGGAGAAGAAGGAGGGCGAAGCCCTTAGGACGTGGCTGCTCGACCGCTGCGAGCAACCCGACCTTTGGTTCGCGCCTCGCGATGGGATGCGGCAGCCCCGCCCGCTGACCGTCAGCCAGCTCGCCGACCGCCTCAGCGAGGACGCCGACGTCGTCTCGGTCGCTCAGCTCTACGCCACCGACCACCTCGGCAAGCGCGACCTTCCGCTGGCGAAGGTCCTGGAGTCGGTGGTCGCCGACGAGCACGTCCCCTTCCTCGCGGCCCTGCGCTACAAAGACCCCGGGCTGGTCAAGCGGGCCGAGTGGGAGCGCACCTGGGAGCTGCAGCGTGAGGAGGACCGGACCGGGAAGAACCTGCAGATCCCGGTCCCGCCCAAGTACAAGCCCACGGACTTCCGCAAGCCCAGCTACTGGGCCCAGCGCGGCAAGCTCGACGTGCCTAAGGAGCGGTTCGTCTCCTACCCCGGCGCCAGTCCCGATGCCGACCCGACGCTGCTGCTCGGCTGGGCCGGGTGGGACCACAAGGACCAGGCGCAGGCGCTGGTCAACCTGGTCAACGACCGGGCGAGCCAGGCCGGCTGGGACACCGACCGGCTGACCCCGCTGCTGGCCGGGCTCGACGAGCTGCTGCCGTGGGTGCACCAGTGGCACGGCGAGTACGACGCTGAGTGGGACGGGATCCCGGCCGAGGAGTATCAGGCCTACCTCGACGAGCAGCGCACCAAGCGTGAACTCAGCCTGGACGCACTGCGCGCGTGGAAGCCTGCCGCGGCGACCCGCGGCCGCAGGCCGAAGGCTACGACATGAGGACCAGCGACTCTTCACCGCGCGAACTCCGCGACGCGATGGCCCCCTTGGAGGCAGGCTAGTGACCGAGACGTTCCTGCGCGACGTCCTGAACCTGCCGGAGTCGGTGCACGCCGGCGACTTCAAGGTCGAGCTGAGCGGCGGGTTCACCGAGCAGGAGACGGCCGCGCGGGTACGCGAGTACGTCGTCACCGACCAGCTGCGCAAGGCGTTCGGCAAGGCGCTGTCCGTAGTGCGCGCCGGGGTGCGGGACGGCACACCGCAGGCCGCTTACCTGCACGGCTCGTTCGGCTCCGGGAAGAGCCACTTCCTCACCGTGCTACACGCGGTGCTGAACAACGCACCCGAGGCGCGCAGCAAGCCCGGTCTGCAGCCGGTGATCGCCGCGCACGACGAGTGGCTGCGCGACAAGCGGTTCCTGATGGTGCCCTACCACCTCATCGGCGCCACCGACCTCGACGCCGCGATCCTCGGCGGCTACGTGACGACCGTCCGGCGGCTGCACCCGGATGCGCCCGTGCCGGCGGTCTACCGGTCCGACGCGATGCTCGCCGACGCCCGGCGGCAGCGCGAGTTCCTCGCCGACGACGCGGCGTTCGCCCGCTGGCTCGGCGACGCGGGCACCGCCGCCGACCCGGACGACCTCGACGTGATCGACGGTTCCCCGGCCACCGGCTGGACCACCGCCGAGCTGGACACCGCCTTCGCCGCCGGAGCCGGTTCGCCGGTGCGGCGCGCGCTGGAGTCGGCGCTGCTGTCGGGACCCATGTCGTCCTACACCCGGGGGGCGGCCGGCGACGCCGATGCGTTCCTGCCACTGGAGGACGGGCTGGCGGTGATCGCCCAGCACGCCCGCGACCTCGGCTACCAGGGCCTGGTCCTGTTCCTTGACGAGCTCATCCTGTGGCTGCAGGCGCACATGAGCAACCAGGAGTTCGTCAACACGCAGGTCAGCAAGCTGGTCAAGCTGATCGAGTCCGGGGCGGGGGAGCGCGCACTGCCGATCGTCTCGTTCATCTCCCGGCAGCGCGATCTCACCAAGCTGGTCGGGGAAGACGTCACCGGCGCCGATGTAAAGAACCTGGAGGCGCAGGTCCGGTATCTCGCCGAGCGATTCGATGTGGTGAGTCTTGAGGATAGCAACCTCCCGGCGATCGTCCGCGAGCGAGTCCTCAAGCCCCAGCCGGGAAAGGAGCACCTGCTCGCCGAGGCGTTCGCGGCGATCGAGCCCACTCGGCCTGGCGACCGGGATGTTCTGCTGGACGCCACTGGCGCCACCGAGTCGACATGGGACGACTTCCGTAGCGTCTACCCGCTCTCGCCAGCCCTGCTCAACGTTCTCGTTGTCCTGTCCGGGTACCTGCAGCGCGAGCGCTCGGGCCTGAAGCTCCTCCAGGAGATGCTCTACCGGCGCCGCGGGGACATGACGCTCGGCCAGCTCATCCCGCTCGGCGACCTGTGGGACGTGCTCGCAGACGGCACCGGTGACGCGTTCACCGACCGGCTGCGCCGTGAAGCCGCCGCCGCGCACCGCTTCCATGCGCGCGTCCGGGCCAACCTGCTGGAACGCTACGGCAGCGAATCAGACCCGCGTTTCATCGCCGACGACCGATTCGTCAAGACGCTGCTGCTCGCCTCGCTTGCGCCGAACCTGTCGGCGCTGGCCCGGCTCACTGGCAGCCGGATCGCGGCGCTCAACCTCGGCTCGATCCGCTCCCGCACCGTCGAGCCCGGCTCGATGGTCGTCACCCGGCTGCAGGCGCTGCAGGCCGAGTTCGGCGAGCTGCGCTCCGAGGGCGACAAGGACCCGGTGTTCAGCCTGCACCTGTCCGACCTCGACATCGAGCCGCTGCTCGACGCCGTCGGGGAGAAGGATTCGATCGGAGCCCGGCGGGTCTGGGTGAAGGAGCAGCTGTGGTCGGCGCTGGGCGTGCGCGACACCGGCGAGTTCGTGTGCGAGCGCGAGTTCGTCTGGCGCGGCAGCCGGCGCGTCGCCGAGTTCGTGTTCGCCAACGTCCGCGACACCACCGACGTGCCCGACCTGCAGTTCGAGCCGGGCTTCGACGGCCGGGTGCGGTTCGTCCTGGACTACCCGTTCGACGTCCCGGGCTTCTACCCCGCCGACGACGTCGAGCGGATCAGCAAGCTCCGCCGGGCCGGGCTGAACGCAGCCACCGTCGTGTGGCTGCCGCACTTCCTGTCCGACCAGAAGATGTCCCAGCTCGGCCGGCTGCTCAAGATCTCCCACCTGCTGGAGCGCGACCGGCTCGACGAGTACGCGACGGACATGTCCAGCGACGACCGCGCGCGGGTGCGCCAGCAGCTGATGGCGCAGCGGGAGAACCTGTCGTCGCAGCTGATCGCGTCGCTGAACCAGGCCTACGGCATCGCCCGGCCCGACGAGGCGACCGTCAAAGTCGAGCTCGACGGCGTCAACGTGCTGTCGCTGCTGCCCGGGTTCACCCCGCGCCCGGCCGGCGGCGCGTCGTTCGAGCACAACGCGCAGGTGCTGGTGGACGGCCTGTTCGGCACGCTCTACCCCAAGCACCCCGACTTCGACCCCGCTGGCACCCGCAAGGCCGTCACCCTCGGCGACCTGCGCACCGTGCTGGGCTGGATCACCAGGGCCATGGAGACGGGAAAGCGCCGGGTCGTCGTCGACGACAAGCAGCTGCCGCTGATGCGCCGGATCGTGCACGGCTTGGAGCTGGGAGTGGTCAGCGACGGTCCGCTCACGCTGGAGGTGGAGTGGCGGCGGCGCATCGAGCAGCAGGCCGCCGCGCACGGCGTCACCGGTGATCTCGCGGTCGACGACATCCGGCGCTGGATCGCCGAGCTGGGCTACACCGGCCTGGAGCGCCCGGTGGCCAACCTGGTGATCGCGACCTATGCGCTGCTCTCTGACCGCGCGTGGGTGCACCGCGGCACGGTCGTGGACGCCCCGGACCTCGACAAGATCGAGTCGGGCGACGCGTTGCGCGCCCAGGAGCTGCCCACCGCCGAGGAGTTCGCCACCGCCCGGGCCCGGGTCGCCGACCTCTTCGGCATCAGCGTGCCCGACATGCTGTTCGCCCGCAACGTGAACTCGCTGGTCGAGAAGACCCGGGCGAAGGTCACCGAGCTCGAACCAGCGGTGACCGGTCTCTGGCGCTCGCTGGACAAGCACGCCGCCGACCTCGGTCTCGACGAGCCGGGAGCCCGGACGGCGACGGCCCGACAGGCTGCCGAGCTGCTCGCGCGACTGTCCGGCCTCCGGGACGCGACGCAGTTCGTGGCGGCGCTGGCTGGCGGGTCGCCCGGGGCCTCCGACGTCGTGCTGGGCACGGCGATCAGCTCGGCGCCCGCGGTTCTCGCGGCCCTGGACGGCGTCGAGTGGTCGCTGCTGGAGTCCGTGCGCGGGTACCTCGGCCACGAGGTGCTCGGTGATCGGGTGAACCGACTGGTCACCGCCGTGGCGGACGCCGGTCGCTCCGATCAGTTCGAGAAGGACCTGGTGGCGGTGTTGGGAAGGGTGCGGCCGGAGGCAGTCGCCCTGATCACCGAAGCTGCCCGTCTTGCCCGGGTGGTCACCCCGCCGCTTCCACCGGTGGTGCCGCCGGTCCTCCCGCCGGTGCCGCCGAAGCCAACCGGTGCTGGGGCGCCCGCGTCGCGGGTGGGAACGGCCACCGAGATCCGCAGCGCCCTCCGCGACCTCGACGAGTTCCTCGCCGAGCACCCGCGGGCCCGGTTCGAGCTCACCTGGCGGGTCGTGGACGAGCCGACCGGGGAGAGCTGAGCATGGCGGTGCCCGAGGTCGACCAGAAGATGGTCGAGGAGCTGCTGAAGGACGAGCTGCCGCGCGCCCGCGACCGGAAGCTCGTGCTGGTCCACGGGCGCTACCCCGCCGGGGCGAAGTCCGAGTTCGCCGTCGAGGAAGCCGGTACCTCGTGGTCGATCCGCGTCGAGGACCAGCAGTCGGTGCTCGGCATCGTCGACGCCTGGCAGACCCACCGGGAACGCGGGGGCAACGGCGTCCTCGTGCTGACGACCGCCGTGGACGACGCGTCGCTCGGCTGGGACGTGCTCGCGCACGCCATCGGGCGGATGACGCTCACCGTCGACCGGGCCGCGATCGTCGCTCGCCGGTTCGGGGCCGGCGACATCGACGCGCGGGTGCGCCAGGAAGGATGGCTGGTCGACGCGCTGCTCGACGCCGAGCCGACCGGCGGCTGGCGGCGCAGCGGCCCGGTCCTCACCCGCGACGTCGCGGTGCGGGCGCTGCTGCAGGCACGCCTCGGGATCGGGGACGGCCCGACCGACGCCGGCACCCTGCTCGAGTGGTCGCAGGGTGCTGCCGGTCCCGCCCGGTTCGCCGACCTCGCGGAGGCCGAGCGAGCAGGCCTGAGCAGGTGGCTGGCCGAGAGCGTGGGCGGCGTCGCGGTCGTCCTCATGAACCTGGTGGCACAGGGCCGGGCCGGCGACGCGATGGCGCTCGGAGTGATCGCCGGCGTGCTCGACCAGGCGGGCACGTCGGCGGAAGCTGCCGTCGCCGTCGGCGGGCTGCTCGGGGTCGCCCGGGTCCGGCCGGATGAGCGCCGGGCGTTCGTGGAGGCCGTCGAGGGCACCCTCGAACGGTGGGTCTCCACGGGGGAGTCCAACGGAGCGGCCGGTGAGCAGGCCCGCCGCCGGGTGCTCCAGGTCGTCGACCGCGCCGACGCCCTGGCCGCCGAGGCCGGGCTGACCGACGATCTCGACGCCAACCCGTTCCTGCCCTCGGCGTTCCGTTCTCGTCTGCGCGCCCTCGCCGCGATCTTCTCGGCAGACCCCGACGCCACGTCCGTGGCCGTCGCGGGAGGTGCGCTCGAGGCGCTGCGGGAGCACCACCTGGCCCGGCTGCTCCCCGAGCGATGCGCCGCCGCCGAGATGGCCGTGCGGCTGCTGCGCTGGCTGAGCACGCCGCCGGCGACGATCGGGTCTGTGGCGGCCGGGGTGGCCGGGCACGCCCGGGACGGTGGGTGGGTCGAACGCGCGATCACCGCCGTGTGGGCCGGAGAACCGGGTACCGACCCGGCGGTGGGGCGGGCCTACCAGCTGGTCTTCGACGCGGCGCGGCTCCGCCGCGACCAGGAGGACCGGACCTTCGCCGACCTGCTCGTGGCGTGGACGCAGCACGCCTCTGCCCAGCACGCCGCCGGGGCACTGGTGATCGAGCAGGTGCTCGACGACGTCGTCGTGCCGCTGCTGCCGGTCGGAGCGCCGCTGGTCGTGGTCCTCGATGGGATGAGCGCTGCCGTCGCGGCGGAGCTGGGTGAGCAGCTGGCCGAGCGGTCCTGGACGGAGGTCTCCCGCGAGGCCGGTCGGCGGATCGCCGCTGTCGCGACCGTCCCGTCGGTCACCCAGGCCAGTCGCACGAGCCTGCTGACCGGCCGGGCCGGCACCGGTGATTCCCGTGCGGAGTACGCGGGCTTCGCCGCGTTCTGGCGCCGCCACCGCCGCGATGCGCTGCTCGTGCACAAGGCAGGCATCGGCGGGGCCGCGGGGCACCGGCTCGCCGAACCCCTCGTCGAGGCACTCGCCGACGAGAAGACGGTCGTCGGTGTCGTGCTCAACACCATCGATGACGCGCTGGACCACGGCCGCGAGGGCGACCGCACCAGCTGGCGCCTCGCCGACATCACCTACCTGCCCGAGCTGCTCGACGCCGCGCGCAGCTACGCCCGCCCGGTCGTGCTCGTCGCCGACCACGGCCATGTGCTGGAGCGGTCGACCACCGCCCCGACGGCCGCGGACGGGGTGGAGTCCGCGCGCTGGCGCATCGGTGAACCCGGCCCCGACGAGATCTCCCTCGCCGGTCCGCGGGTCCTCTACGGCGACGGCCGGGTCGTCGTGCCGTGGCGGGCCGACGTCCGGTACACCCACCGCAAGGCCGGGTACCACGGCGGGGCTTCGCTCGCCGAGATGACCGTGCCCGTGCTCGTGCTCCTCCCGTCGCCCGACCAGGTCACGATGGGCTGGTCGGTGCTGACCCCGGAGTCCACGGAACCGGAGTGGTGGACCGGCCGTCGGGCGGTCGACGTCCCGGCGCCGCGCCGGGCCCCGAAGAAGCCCGCCCGCAAGCCGTCCGGCCACGCTCCCGACGCCGAGGGCCTCTTCGCGGCGCCCGAGCCCGCTCCGGCGCCGGAGCTGACACTCGGCGGCAAGGTCGTCGCGTCGACCGTGTACGAGGAGCAGCGCAAGTTCGTCCGCAGGGCGCCGGACCGGCCGGCTGTCGCGGCGCTCATCGACGCCCTGGCGGCCGCGGACGGGACCCTCTCCGCGGTGGCGGTCGCGGCCGCGGTCGGCCGGGCCGGGCGCGACCCCGACGCCGTGATCGCCACCCTGCAGCGCCTGCTCAACGTCGAGGGCTACGGGGTGCTCTCGGCCGACAGCGGCGGTCGCAGCGTGCGTCTCGACGTCGACCTACTCCGCATGCAGTTCGGCGTGGAGTCCCGGTGACCGTCAGCGAAGCCCGCCGACGTGCCGTCATCGACGCACTGCGGCGCGGCACGGTCCCGGCCGCGGGACTGGACCTGTTCGCGGTCGGCCTGAACCGGTTCGCCGACGCACTGCAGGACGACCTCGCCACCGTCAGCCGGGGTGGGGCGGCCTTTCACGCGATCCGCGGTGAGTACGGGTCCGGCAAGACCTTCTTCGTCCGCTGGCTCGCCGAGCGCGCCAAGCGCGGGGGCCTGGCGACGTCGGAGATCCAGGTCTCGGAGACCGAGACCCCGCTGCACAAGCTGGAGACGGTGTACCGCAGGCTTACCGAGCGCCTCACGACGGCCACCCACCAACCCAGCGCCTTGCGGCCGGTGATCGACTCCTGGCTCTACACGCTCGAGGAGGAGGTGCTCGACTCGGGCGAGATCGACAGCGCCGACACCGCCGCGCTCGCGACCGCGGTCGACGGCTTGATGGAGCAGCGGCTCGCCGAGGTCGCTCGCACCACCCCCGCGTTCGCGGCCGCGCTGCGCGGCTACCGGCGGGCCCGCCTCGACGGCGACCCGGCCACCGCGGAGGCGCTCATCGCCTGGATCGGCGGCCAGCGCTCCGTCGCCGCGTCCGCACGTCGGGTCGCCGGGGTGCGGGGCGACCTCGACCACTTCGCCGCCCTCGGCTTCCTCCAGGGCCTGCTCACGGTCCTGCGCGACTGCGGGCACCCCGGGCTGCTGCTGGTCCTCGACGAGATCGAGACGCTGCAGCGCGTCCGCGGCGACGTGCGGGAGAAGGGGCTCAACGCGCTGCGGCAGCTCCTCGACGAGCTGGACGCCAACCGGTTCCCCGGCCTCTTCCTGGTGATCACCGGAACGCCGGCGTTCTTCGACGGGCAGCAGGGCGTGCAGCGCCTGCCCCCGCTGGCGCAGCGGCTGGCCACCGACCTCGGAACCGATCCCCGCTTCGACTCCCCGCGCGCGGTGCAGCTGCGGCTGTCCGGCTTCGACCTGCAGCGCCTCGGCGAACTCGGCCGTGCCGTCCGCGACCTCTACGGCGGAGCTGCGCGGCATCCGGACCGCATCCGCGACCGCGTGGACGACGAGTATGTCGACGAGCTGGCCCGGGCGCTGACCGGTGAGCTCGGCGGGAAGGTGGGCATCGCCCCGCGGCTGTTCCTCCGCAAGCTCGTGCAGGACGTCCTGGATCGCGTCGACGAGCACGCGGACTTCGACCCGCGTGCGCACTACGCGCTCACACTGGCCACCAGCGAGCTGACCGACGTGGAGCGCAACGCCGCCGCCCCGTCGAGCGCCGGCGAGGTCGAGCTGGAGCTGCCGTGACGGTCGACCGGCTGCACCCGGTCCTGGGCCACCACATCGTCAACAGCCTCGGGTGGCGGACCCTGCGACCCCTGCAGCAGCAAGCGGTCGACCCGCTGCTGGCCGGTAGCGACGCCGTGCTCCTCGCTCCGACGGCCGGCGGCAAGACCGAGGCGGCGATGTTCCCGTTGCTCACCGCCATGGAGGAGCAGCACTGGTCCGGACTGTCGCTGCTCTACATCTGCCCGTTGAAAGCACTGCTCAACAACCTGGAGCCGCGGCTGGCCGGGTACGCGTCCTGGATGGGACGGCGGGTGGCCGTGTGGCACGGCGACATCGGTGGGACCGCCCGCCGGCGGATGCTGAGCGACCCGCCCGATGTCCTGCTCACCACGCCGGAGTCGATCGAGGCGATGCTGGTGAGCACCAAGGTCGACCACCGCCACCTCTTCGCCGGTCTTCGCGCGGTGGTGGTCGACGAGGTGCACGCGTTCGCCGGAGATGATCGGGGATGGCACCTGCTCGCCGTCCTCGAACGGCTCAGCAGGGTGTGCGGGCGTCCGGTGCAGCGGGTCGGGCTGTCGGCGACGGTGGGCAATCCGGCTGAGCTGCTCACGTGGCTGCAGGGGGCCGGGCGGGGGAGCAGACCCGCCGCTGTCGTCGCCCCGGACGCGGGCCCGGCTGCGGTGCCGGTGGACATCGAGCTGGACTACGTCGGGTCCGTCGACAATGCCGCGACGGTGCTCGCGGCGCTGCACCGCGGCGAGAAGCGGCTGGTCTTCTGCGACAGCCGTGCACTCGTCGAGAAGCTCGGTGCCGCTCTGCGCGAACGTGGGATCACCACCTTCCTGTCGCACGCGTCGCTGTCTACCGACGAGCGTCGCCGTGCCGAGGCGGCCTTCGCGGAGGCGCGTGACTGCGTGATCGTGTCGACCTCGACGCTCGAACTCGGCATCGATGTCGGCGACCTCGATCGCGTCGTGCAGATCAACGCTCCGGTCACGGTGGCGTCCTTCCTGCAGCGCCTCGGCCGCACCGGTCGCCGCGCCGGTTCCGCGCGGAACTGCCTCTTCCTCGCCCTCGACGAGCGATCGTTGCTCTGGGCTGCCGGGCTGCTCCGGCTGTGGGGGACCGGGTACGTCGAGCCCGTGACGGCGCCGCCCGAACCGCGGCACATCGTGGCCCAGCAGATGCTCGCGCTGTGCTTGCAGGAAGGCGCTGTGGGGCGTCGGCTGTGGCTGGACGAGTGGAACGGGCTTGCCCCGTTCGACCGCAGCGCCGAGCCGATCGCCGCCCACCTGCTCGCGGAGAACTTCGTCGAGGCCGACGGCGAGATGGTGATGATCGGTCAACGGGCGGAGGAGCGGTTCGGGCGTCGCCACTTCATGGGGATGACCGCGGTCTTCACCGCACCGCCGCAGTTCACCGTCATCGAGGGCCGACGGGAGGTCGGCCTTACCGACCCGTCGCTGCTGTCGGACAAGGTCGAAGGTCCGCGGTTGTTGCTACTGGCCGGGCGCAGCTGGCGGGTGACGTGGATCGACTGGGCGCGCAAGCGCTGCTTCGTCGAGGCCGTCGACCACGGCGGCCGTGCGCGCTGGCACACGAGGGGTGCGGGTGGAGCGGGCTTCGCGTTGTCGCGGTCCGTCCGTCAGGTGCTCCTCGGCGAGGATCCTCCCGTTCGCATGACAGCGCGCGCAGTGAAGGTGCTCGCTGACGTCCGGGCCGCCGAGATGACGACCGTGCACCCGGCCGGACCCGTGATCGCTGGTCGCGGAGCTGATGTGCGCTGGTGGACCTGGGCCGGCTATCGTGCCAACGCCACTCTGGCTGCCACCCTCGGCGCTCTGAGCGACGGTGTCCAGCGCTTCGACGACACCTCGATCAGGTTGCGCAGCGACCTCACCGCTGAACTCTGGCGAGCGGGCACCGCGGACGCGGCGCAGCGACTCTGCTTGCCGGAGGTCGACGGCAGAGCCCTGGAAGGGCTGAAGTTCTCCGAGGCGCTGCCGCACCGGCTAGCGGTGGCAACGCTGGCTGCCCGCCTGGCTGAACTCGATGCCGCCGCCGCGGTTCTCGCCGAGCGCACTCGCTTCGTGCGCGTGGCCTCGTGAAGCGTCGTCCGAGCTGCCTGGTCAAGGCAGAAGATGCCCGAGCATTTCGGCGACCGTAGTGGTGAGAGAGCGGCCGGATCCCTTATAGACAGCGAGTAGCTCGGCTGGAGGTTCGGCAGGAAGGTGCAGGCGACCGTTCGTGTCGAGGACCGCGACCGGATCTGTATCGCGCAGGAGGATCCAGAAGCGGTAGGCGGGCTCCCCGAAGAGGTCGTCGGGAAGGATGTCGCGCAGGGCTTCAACGACGCTCGGGAACCGGTCGAGTTCGCTGCGGCGGCCGCAGTCGTGACCGGACGAGTCGAGCTGTCCGTTCCGGGCGTCCCAGGTACGCCGGTCGTCGACCAGGGAAGTGAGGATGCGGGCAAGGACGCGGTACGTCAGCGCCGTGGGTCCGGTGGGAGGCGCCGGCACCGAGGGGTGCAAGCCTGCGGCGGCTTCGATCCGCCGGATGATGTCGTGCCCGCCGCGTGCAGCGAACACGGTGTTCCAATCGAGTGGTTCGCGAGCACCGTCCTTGATGTGGATGCTGCCGGCCCGGTTGAGGTCGACGAGTGAGCCCGGGCTCGCGCTGCGGCTGTCGAGGAGGGTGAGGCAGTCGTACTGCCCACCTCCGGGATGCGTCTCGATGAGGCGCAGGTGCGGGTGACGACGGACCAGCTCGCTCGCGATCCACCATGACTGCGCCAGCACGAAGCGTTGTGCGGGCAGGGTCGTCACTCACGACCTCCTGGTGCGTATGTCACGCGGACAGGTCCCATGCCTTGGCCAGCAGCTCCAGCGCGTCGTGCTGGCGCCGCTCCAGCAACCGCGGACTCCACTCCGCAGTCGCGATCACCTGGCTGGTGAGGGCGAAGGCGACGACTCCCTTCTTTCCGGTGAAGTACTTTGCCTTCTTCTGCGTGAAGTCGTAGTTCTGCGCCTGGGCGTTCTTGCTGCGGTTGAGCAGGACGAGGTTCGCCAGTCGATGGGTCCAGTAGGCGCGCTCGCGGTCGGTGAACAGCTCGCGCCATTCGCTCGTCGCCGCAGGTGTCTGGGGGAGCACGTGCTCGACAGTGATGATCTTGTGGTCGTACGAGACGCCGGGAGCTGCCGCCAGCTCCTCGTCCAACCGCAGCAGGGTGTAACGGCGTACCCGGGCTTGCCGGTAGATCTCTCCGTCGAGCGCCGTCATGGTGTGCTGCTGCTCCTCGGCCGTCAGGTCGAGAGCAGCGGAGCGGAGTCCCTCGCCCGCATCGAGTCCGCGCAGCACAGCTCCGTATCGGAGCTGGCGCTCCGTCGGGCCGAAGCGCCGGATGAGCAGGCTCGCGGCGAGGCGTTCGAGCCGTTCGAGGAACTGCGACATCCACCCGGCGTCGGCGCCGTGGTGGCGCAGGGCCCACAGTGCCGGCGGCTGCCAGTCGGCGTTGTCGAGCTGGGCCAGGCGCCGGAGCCAGAGGTTGACGTTCTCGGCGCCGACGGCGGACTTGTAGCTCCTGGTCAGCAGCACGTAGTAGGCGGCGGCGTAGGGCTCAAGGACGTCGTCGACGAACTGGCGCTGGCGTCCGGTGTACTGCGAGAGGACGAGTTCGGGGAACTCCTTGAGCAGCTCGCGCGGCGCGCGGCGGCGCACGAAGATCATCCGCAGGTGAGTGAAGAGCATGGAGAACGCGTCCCGCCCGAGCTCCTGCTCCGCATCCTCCCACTTCGTGGTGTAGGTGTCCTGGTCCTCTTCCGGGATCTCACCGACGACCTGGGCCTTGAAGTTGTCCGTGGGTCGCAGGTCCAGGCCGCGGTCGTTCATCACCGAGAAGATGCGGTGGGCGCTGTCGAGGTCCGGCGTGGTGACGACGACGAGGTACGTCCACCTGTCGATGAGCTTCGCGAGCGCCACCCTGCGCCTCTCCGTCCATCCGGAGAGCTGCTCGTGGAACACGCAGGCGTTGGCACGCAGGGCCACCTGGGCGTCGTTCGTCGTCGCCGGTCCTGGGTTGCTCACCAGGTGCTCCAGGCCGCCGGGTTCCTGCACGTACGTGCGGAAGAAGTCCCGATCGCGCTCGCGCAGCGTCAGGCGTGGCTTGGGTTCGATGTCCTGGAGGAGGTCTCCCTGTTCCCGGATGCGCTGGTCGATGTTGTCGGCAAACTGGCTGTTCTCGCTGAGTTCGCGCAGCACGCTCAACAGGATCGTCAACGTGGTCAGGCGCTGCTGGCCGTCGATCACCTCGGCGGCGGGGTCGTCGTGCGGCTTCACGAGCACGATCGAGCCGAGGAAGTACGGCTCCTCGGGGTTCGTGTCGAGCGCCTGGGTGAGGTCGTCGAGCAGCTCCATCGCCTGCTCGGTCTCCCAGGCGTAGGGACGCTGGTACGCAGGGATCCGGTAGTCGTAGTCGCTGCTCAGCACCTTGCTGATCTGCCGCTCGTGCGCTTCCAGCTTCTTGACCACGTGCTTTCCCTCCTCGCGGGCGGTGCCCCGGCCGACGCGCCCAGGCAGGTTACGGGTTGCGCCGCAAGACGGCGTTGGCGCGTCACCCTGATGAGTGCGCGGGTTCGGTCGGTCGTTCCGAGTGGACGTGTGCGGTGGGCGTTCACCGATGCACGTCACCGACGTCGAGCCTGAACCGCTCGGCCAGGGTGTCGAGCTCGTGGTCGAGGCCGACTGCATCGGGCCAGAGGTGCTCCAGGCGGCGGAACTCCGGGTCGTGGCCGTTCGCGGGGCGCAGGTGGTGGCAGAGTTCGTGCCAGAGCAGGTATTCCAGGAGCTCGTCGGGTACCTGGTCCGGGGAGACACACAGCGCCCGGTTGACTCGGATGATCGGTTCGCCCGCTGAGCGCCCGGTGAGGCGGGGCGACCAGTGCGCCCACGTGCTAGTGACCTGCTGACGCGTCCAGTCGGCGGCCGGCGGGTGGTGGGCGAGGATCCAGCTGTAGGCAATCTCATCGGCGCCGACGAGCAGGTCCTGACCCTGGCGGAGGGCAGAGCGCAGCAGCGCTTGGAGGTCTCTTTCCCCGGGGCGCAGCGGCTCGCGGTGCGACATGTGTTCGGTGATCGTGAGGTGTTCGGGATTCGTGCCGGTCTCGCCCTCACGTAGGCGGTCGATCTCGGCGTGGACGGCGTCGCGGAACGCCTCGAACGTCGGATAGACGTCGCGAGCCAGTGTCGACTCGTAAGCCTCCTGGAGGTGGCGGTGGCGCTGGTCCTCGTCGAGCGGGCCGCGGGCGCACAGATCCTGGGCGACGGCGGCCAGGTTCACGGTGGCGGTGAACTCGACCAGCGGAGGGGCGTCCTCGGTGGCGCGGACGAACTCGAGAACCGCGCGGACCTCGGTCTCCCGTGGCTGCGGTGCGGGGAGATCGTCGAAGATTTCGAGGGCCGTCCTACTCCAGGCCTTGGTCCCGCTTCGGGCGGCCGCCACGAGTTGTTCCCAGCGGTCGCGGGTTTGGGCGAAGACGGGCACGTTGCGCGCGTCGAGCTGGTAGAACCCGACGAGCCGCACTCCGTGCAGCGGGGCCTTGCTGATGGCGGCGTAACGGTCGGCCAGCGCACGGGTGATGGCGTGCTCGACGTCCTCGGGCAGCGGCTGGCCGCTGGCGGGATCCAGGATCGGAGGCAGCGCGGGCTGTCCGGGACGCGGGGCGCGGGGGGCGAGCGGGTAGTCGGGGATGTCCTCGGGCCCGAGGACGTCGACGTCGTCGTTCCAGCGGTCGCGCAGGTCGACGATGTGTGCAATGTCCGCACCGCCTGCGGTGGGGCCGCGCAGGACGCGGCCGATCATCTGGCGCATCAGGACGCGGCTGGTGGTGGGTCGAGCCAAGAAGGCCGTCGTGGCCGACGGGACGTCGACACCTTCGAGGAGCATGCCGACGCTGACCAGCACCCGCGGGCCAGCGGGGTCGCGGAAGCGGGCGAGGACGGCGCGCGGGTCGATGTCGAGCTGGCTGTGCAGGACCTGCGAGTCGACTCCCTGGGCCTCGAACTCCGCGTGCAGGGTCGCGGCGTGGTCGATGTCGCAGGCGAACACGAGCGTCTTGCCCCAGCGAGTGGAGTGGTCGAGGTAGGTCCGCACCACAAGGGCGTTGCGGCCGTGGTGGTCGAGGCGGCGCAGCACGGAGGCGGGCACGTCGCGCGTCGTGACCTGCGCGAGCTCGTCGGCATCGAGGTCGATTCGGATCCCGGTGTCCAGGACGTGCAACTCGGGTCGGGCCAGAATCTTCTGCGCCACCATGTCGCGCAGCTGGACGTCGGCGACGCGGACCGGGAGCGTGCGGGTCAGCGCGGCGGTCATGCCCGCGCCGCGGGGCCAGGGCGTCGCGGTCAGCCCGAGGACCGGTGCCTCCGGCTGGACCTGCTCGACGAGGGCGAGCAGGTCCTGGTAGCTCGGCGCGACGATGTGGTGGGCCTCGTCGACGACCAGCACCGTGGGCCGTGACAGGTACCGCGTGAGGCGGTTGCGGGCTGCGGTGTCGAGGCGGCGACCGGTGATCGACTGGCGAGTCGCGCAGACGACGTCGAGGCCGGCGTCGGCGAGCGTACTGGGCAGGTTGGCCGTGGAGTGCACCACGCGCAGGCTCCGGCGGAAGTCCGCGGGCATCGTCCGGGCGCCCTCGGTGAAGGCGCGGGCGGCTTGTTCGACGAGCTCGCGTTGCTCGGCCAGCCACAGCACCCGCAACTGCGGGTCAGCGTCCATGCGTCGCAGCAGCCAGGCGACGGCGGTCCACGTCTTGCCTGCGCCGGTGGGAAGCACCAGCAGACCCCGGCGGTCGCCGAGCTGACCCGCGGCGAGGGCGTCCAGATTCGACCACGCATCGGTTTGGTGCTGGTACGGCGTGCGGCCGGGCTCGCCCGCACCGATCAGGTCGACAACGCCGGTTGCGCGTCCGACGCGATCCTCGGAGATCGGGACCTCGGTGCTGGTCGTGTGCAGCTTGACGAACCAGGCCCGTAGGTTGCGCTGCAGGTTGTCGGTGTTGCGGCGCTGCCGCAGGAACTCTTCCTGCTGGCGGCGCCGCCGAGTCCGTTGTCTGCGGGCATCACCGCTCAGGCCGAGCTTGACCGACTCGCAGAGCGCACCCAGCTCCTCGTCGTTCAGGTCCGGCACCCAGTGATCGCGCAGGACGTCGACAAGCACGGACATGTGGCTCAGCTGAAGCGGACGGCCGAACGAGCGTGCAGCCTGCGCGGTCAGCGCGGCCTTGTCCAGCTCGTCGATCCGAGCCAGGTCGTCCGCCCAGCCGTCGGCCCGGTAACGCGCGAGCAGCATCCTCCGCACGAGGTCGGCATCGACTCGCTCCCAGGCGAAGCGGGAGACCCGTCTGGTCCGCTGACCGTTCATGACTGCTCCGGCGTGGGTGAGGTGGTTGCGGCGGGAGTCGCCGCGCACAAGCGGCGTTTCCGTTGCCGGGTCAGACCGGTTGCAGCAGAAGGGACCAGCGGTCGCGCCACGGTTCAGCGAGCGCTCGGTGCACGGTCTGTTGGTCCGAGTCCGGGGTGCGGGGGCGGCGCCCGCCGTGCCTGGCTAGGAACGCCGCCATGTCGGCCGCCAGCGCGTCGAGTACCTCGGCGCGGGTGGCGATGAAGTACTCGTGCGGTGCCGACATGTTGTCACTGCGGCGGACGAAGACAACCACGTCGGCCTCGGGTTGTACCAATGCACCGGTGAGCGGCCACTCGTCCTTGGCGATGTGTACTTCGACGCGGCGACCGTCGACCTGTACCCAGCCGTGACGCCCCTGCTTTCGCACCTCGACCGAGCAGCCGCGCAGCAGCGCCTCTGCGGCTACGAGGTGTCGGCCGGCTTCCTGCACGGCGTGCGGTGAAAGGCGCGACGTCATCCTCGTCTTCCCAGCCCAGGCAGTCCGCCGCTGACGGTGCGCACGCTGTCGCCGCTCTCATCGGGGTAGCGCAGGTAAGGCGAGCGTGCGTCGGCGTTCCACACCGGACCCGTGGCGGCTGTCGGAACGAGCCGCGCCGCCGACTCGCGGGTCAGCAACTTGCGCAGGGGCAGGGGCTCTGGTTTCGCCGGTGCTGGCGCGCGTGCCGTGTCGCAAACGTCGGTGATGAGCTTGTGCAGCGCGGCGATCTGGCGCTGGAGCGCTGGCTGGCCGCCCGCGCGCTCGAGTTGGCGGTACAGCCCGGTCAGCTCCCCTGCGAGGCCGCGTAGGCGGTTGTGGTCGGGTGTGAGCGAGCCGATGCCGGCCGCCCTGGCACTGTGCACGATTTGCTCGATCTTCCGCTTGGCCGGGGTCATGCGGACGGACGGGTCGGCGGTCCTACGTTTGCCCACGTCTCCAACCTCCTAAGCCGCGAAGTCGGTAGTGGTATATCCGTTTAGTTATGTCCTCCGAACTGCCGCCGCTGGGCCTCGCGCGACTGTGCGGATACCCACGAGATTCACCCTGATGTACGGCAACCGATCACCGCGACGGTGCCTATCGCTGGGTGACCTGGGCATCCGTAACAGCCGCAGGTTGCGTGCCGAAGACCAGCGCAGAGATCGGCTACCTCGGCGGGGGACGGCACGTGGGTGAGGGTTCGACAGATGCTCAGCGACGTCAACTCGTCCGGGACGCGATCGCGTCCTGGCGGGACGGTCTGGTCAACCTCTCCGCGTCGAACCGCCTGCTGAACTTCCGGCCGCGCAAGACGAGCGCGGTTCGGATCGTCGGGCCCAACTCCTCCGAGGTCGTTCGCGGGCTGTCGGCGGGCACGGTGTTCTCCTTCCGTGGCCCCGTGGTGGACATGACGAAGGAGCCCGAACCTCCGGCCGCCGCGGTTGGGCGGGGACGGCGGCGGCTGGTGACCCTGCGCACCGAGAGCGGTGGCAAGGACCTGACCGGGGCGTTGCGCAACCTGCTCAAGCGCGCCACGCAGGAATACCTCGACCGGGGCCTGCGGATCCTTTACCTGGCGGTGGGCAGCCTCGAATGGACCGACGCGGCGGGCCAGGCCTACTCGAGCCCGCTCCTATTGATCCCCGTCGAGCTCGTCGGCAACGGCCCCAGGGAGCTGCCCTACCTCAAGGCTGCGGAGGAGGACCCTGTCCTCAACCCGGCGCTGGCGTTGAAGCTGGCGGACTCGGACGTGCGGCTGCCGACGCTGGACGACCTCGATGACATCGACCCCGAGAACGTCCTCGGCCGGTTCCGCTCGGCGGTCACCCGCCGCCGCGGCTGGCGCGTCGACGACGCCCTCGTGCTGTCGTACTTCACGTTCGCGAAGGAGGCGATGTACCGCGACCTGCTCGACAACGAGGCGCGGATCGCCGAGCACGCCGGGGTGACGGCTCTCGCCTCCGGCGGGCGCGGTATCGAGGTCCCCGACTTCGGTTTCGACGAGCTCCGGGACGAGGACGTCGACGAGCGCGCACCGGCCCACGCGACGCCACTGGTGCTCGACGCCGACTCGTCGCAGCGGGCCTGCATCGCCGCGGCCGTCGACGGCCGTTCGTTCGTCATGGACGGCCCGCCGGGAACCGGCAAGTCCCAGACGATCGCCAACGTCATCGGCGCGCTGTTGCACGCCGGGCGCACCGTGCTGTTCGTCTCGGAGAAGGCCGCGGCCCTCGACGTGGTGCGCAACCGGCTCACCGAGGTCGGTCTTGGCGCGTTCCTGCTGGAGCTGCACTCGAGCAAGGTGACCCGCAAGGAGGTCGCGGCCGAGCTGGGGCGCGCGCTGGACTCCCGGCCGGTGGCTCCGGCGGGCATGAGCGCGATGGAGGTCGACCAGCTGCGGCGGCGCCAGGTCGAGCTCAACCGGTATGCCGCCGCGATGAACGAGCCGCGCGCGGAGCTGGGCGCCTCGCTGCACACCGTCATCGGGTGGGTCTCGCAGCGGGCCGAGGTACCGACCGCGCCAGCCACGGGCCGGCCCGTAGCCGGTCTGACCCCGCAGCTGCTCGGCGAGATCAGGCACCACGCGTCGACCCTGAGCCAGGCCTGGCGCCCGGCGCTCGAAGGCGCCAGCTACGTGTGGCGTGACGTGCGGCACGCCGGCGCGATGGTCTCGCGGCTGCAAGCGGCGCAGCGGGATCTGACCGACCTCGACGACATCCTGCAGGTGAACCGGCCCGTGCTGGACGCGTTCGAGCTCTCCGGCCCGAAAGACGCCGACGAGCTGGCGACGCTGCTCGAGCACTACGCGACGCGGCCGCTCGACGTTCCGGACCACTGGCTCACCCAGCTGTCGGAGGACCAGCTCGACGAGGCCGAGAAGAGGCTGCACCACCAGGTCGAGGCCCTGCGCGCGCAGCGGCGGCTGGCCGGTGAGGCGGCCGGCATCAGCTGGTCGGACATCCCGTCGCCGGACGCTCTTGCGGGGTTGGACCTGCGCCGCCTCGACGGCCTCCGGCCGGCACCGCTCCCGGTCGACGACTTGACCGTCACCGTGATGGACGACCTGTTCGCCCGCTTCACCGACGACATCGCGACACTGCGGACCGCGCGCGCGGAGCTGGACGACATCGCCGCCCTGCTGCGCCTGCCCGCTCCCGAGACCTTCGACCACGCGGACGCGCTGCTGGCGGTCGCCGCCGTCGCGGCAGAGGCCGATCGGCCCGAGGCGCGGTGGCTGGCCCCGCACGGGGCCGACGCGGCCACCGCGGCACTGAACCACCTGGGGGCGGTCGTCGCGGCTCTGGACGCGGCGGAGGCCTCGGCCCGGCGCTACTTCACCGATGCGGCCCTGGAATCCGACGCCGCCGGTCTCGACGAGCGCTTCTGCACGCAGCACACCGGCATGCGCCGTTGGTCCGGCGCGTACCGGAAGGACAAGGCCGCGGTCGTGGCGATCACGAACGAGGGCGTCTCCTTCGCCGATGCCCGTGGCCAGCTCGGCCTCGTCGTCGCCTGGCAGGCGGCGACGGCCGCGCTCGACGCTGCGGCGCCTGCCCATGCCCGCGATCTCGGGGCCTACTATGCGGGCCGGGCCACCGACGCGACCCGTGCCGCTGGCGCCATCGAGCGGGCGCGATCGATCGTCCGGCGCTACCCGCTGCCCGACCTGAGCGGTGTGGCGGCCCAGGTCGGTCACGGCGCGGTACCGGCGCCGGCGCTCGCGCACCTGACGCGGTCTGCGGCGGGTGCGCTGAGTGGGTGGCGCGCGGCCCTGGGCCGGGTCGTCGATGTCGGCCCCGGACCCCAGCTGTCGACCGGTTCCCTGGCGGCCGCCGTGTCGTGGCTGGACGAGCACCGTGTCGTGCTGCCCATGGCCCGGGACGCGGTGCGCCGTGTCGACGACGCGACCGGGCGCCGCTGCACCGCACGGGAGGCGCGCCGCATCCTCGGCCTGCGGCTCGCCGCCGACCGGGCCGGATCCGAGCTCGCCGCCGCGGCCGAGCGCCACCAGGCGGCCTGCGGCGCCCTCTACCGGGGCGAGCAGACCGATCTCGAAGCGCTGCGCGCGGCGGCGCGGTGGGCCAGGGCGATGCGCAAGCTCGCGGGGTCAGCGCTGGTCCCTTCGCAGGTCCACGCTCTGGCCGCGAGCGTCAAGGTGGAGGCGTTGCGCGCGGCGAGCACGCAGTGGCAAGCCAGCCGTCGTGCGGTCGTCGAGGCGTTCGAACCCGCGCGGCACCAGGATCTGCTGGCCGAGCTCGACGACGTCGCCGACGCCCACGACCTGCTGGCCGCGCTGCTGGAGGACTCCGCGGGTCAGGACGAGTGGGCCGCGTTCCGGGACAGCCGGGACGCACTCCGGCAGCTGGGCGTGGCCGAATCGGTCGAATTCTGCATGCGGG
The DNA here is from genome assembly GCF_018531445.1 of Pseudonocardia lacus. Taxonomy (GTDB): domain Bacteria; phylum Actinomycetota; class Actinomycetes; order Mycobacteriales; family Pseudonocardiaceae; genus Pseudonocardia; species Pseudonocardia lacus. Next base: position 2,489 of record NZ_JAHDTH010000058.1, on the reverse strand, counting down.
AGCAGCTGCCGGCGGAGCAGGTGCCCGCGGTCGTCGAGAAGGCCGTCCTCACCGAGTGGGTGGACCACCAGATCGCCACCGACCGAGCGCTGCGGACGGTGCGGTCCCAGGCCCGCGACTCCCTCGTCGCGGAATTCCGCGAGCTCGACCGGCGGGTGGTCACCACGGCCGTCGGCTCGATCATCGACGCCTGCAACGGGCGGCGTCCGCGCACTGTCGTCGGGCAAGCCGCGGTCATACGTCGGGAGTCGGAGAAGACGCGCAAGCACATGCCCGTGCGCGAGCTCATCCAGCGGTCCCGGGACGTCGCCCAGGCGATCAAGCCGTGTTTCATGATGTCGCCGCTGGCGGTCAGCCAGTACCTGCCCGCCGACCTCGTGTTCGACGTCGTCATCTTCGACGAGGCCAGCCAGGTGGCTCCGATGGACGCGATCAACTGCATCTACCGGGGCCGGTCGCTCATCGTCGCCGGGGACGCTAAGCAGCTGCCGCCGACCAGCTTCTTCAAGCTCGCCGGGGACGACGGCGACGAGTGGACCGACGAGGCGGACGACGCCAAGGACTTCGAGTCGGTCCTCGACCTGGCGAAGTCGTCGGGGGCCTACCGCAGCCTCACTCTGAAGTGGCACTACCGCTCGCGGCACGAGTCGCTCATCGCGTTCTCCAACGCGAAGTTCTACGACGGCAAGTTGATCACCTTCCCGGGAGCCGAGCACGAAGGCCCCGACGTGGGGGTCGAGTTGGTTCCCGTCGCAGGGGTGTACCGGCGCGGCTCGACGCGGGACAACCCGATCGAGGCGCGGAAGGTCGCCGAGCTCGTGATGCACCACTACAGCACCAGGCCCGGGCGCTCGGTCGGTGTCGTGACGTTCTCCGAGGCCCAGGCGACGGCTGTCGAGGCCGCGGTCGAGGAAGCCCGCCGTGAACGGCCAGAACTCGACGAGCACTTCGCTGAAAGTCGCCTCGACGGGTTCTTCGTGAAGAACCTCGAGTCCGTGCAGGGTGACGAGCGCGACGTCATGATCTTCTCGCTCGGCTACGGGCCGGACGAGGTCGGCAAGACCACGATGAACTTCGGTCCGCTGAACCGGGCCGGTGGATGGCGCCGGCTCAACGTGGCCATCACCCGGGCCCGCTACCGCAACGAGGTGGTCACCTCGCTCCGAGCCGGTGACATCACCCCCGGTGCCTCGAGCGAGGGCCTGCGGCACCTGCGCAACTACCTGGACTTCGCCGAACGCGGAGTGGCAGCGCTCGCGCTGGACACCCCGACCGGGGGCGACGCCGAGTCGCCGTTCGAGGAGTCGGTCATCAGCGCGATCCGTTCCCGGGGGTACGACGTCACCCCGCAGGTCGGGGCGGCCGACTACCGGATCGATATGGCCGTCCACCACCCTGGTCACCCCGGCGTGTTCGTGCTGGGCGTCGAGTGCGATGGCGTGCAGTACCACTCCTCGCGCGTCGCCCGAGATCGCGACCGGCTCCGCGACCAGGTGTTGACCGGGTTGGGCTGGACCATGCACCGGATCTGGGGAACTGCCTGGTACCGGGACCGTCAGGGCGCCGAGCAGCGGCTGTTCGCGGCGATCGAGGCCGCGGTCCAGGCGCCGGTGCGAGGCCTGCTCGGAGGTGGCACGGGCGGAGCCACGAACCGGGGCCCGGTCGTCGAGCTCGAAGCCGTCGAGTTCGCGGCCACGCCGGATTGGGCAGTGCCCTACGCGATGGCTGAGATCGGTCGGCGTCCGCGGTGGACCGAACCGCACGAGCTCGCTGTCGTGTCGGCGATGAGTACGGCGGTGAGCGCGATCGTGGATCTGGAAGGCCCGGTGCATCTTGAGGTCGTATACCAGCGCTTCCGGAAAGCGTGGAACATCGGGCAGATCGGGTCCCGCATTCGGGAGAACATCGACATCGCGGTGCAGCGTTCAGGCGTTGTTCGCGATGGCAACTTCCTCCACAAGCCCGGTGCAGACGCGGTGCGCGTTCGTACCCCTGTGGACGGGTGCCGTCGCGCGGTCGACCAGATCCACTCCGTGGAGCTTGAGCTCGCCCTCCTCAGCCTGGTCCGCGACGCCGGCGGCATCGCATACGGTGACGCGACCACGCACGCGGCCAGGTTGTTCGGATGGAACCGCCGCGGCCCCGACATCATGAAGCGGCTCGAGGCGCTGCTCGACCAGCTCGTCAATGCTGGTCGTATGAGCCTCGTTGGCGAGGAGTTGAGCGTCGCGGGCCTCATCAACACCCCGACACCGCTAGGCGGCCGCCGGGTAGTGCTGCTGCGGCGCGGCAAACAGCGGTGACCACCACTTCTGCTGCTCCGACCACGCCATAGTTGCGGTGTGGCCGTTTGGTCCTGCCGTACGCAACAGTCGATGGGTTCCCCCGCTGGCGGAGGTCCGCTGCGGGCGCTGCTGCCCGGCTGGACCTTGGCCTGCGTGTCAGGGCGGCTGGTTGGGGCCGGGTTGAAGCCTGTTGGGCGGGGCTGA
>NZ_JAHDTH010000057.1 GCF_018531445.1 Pseudonocardia lacus | reverse complement strand
CGGTGTCCTTCCGGCGCGGGCGCCCCGGCGAGGCCCAGCGCTGCTTCGAGCTGGCCGCCGACCGCAGCGCCACGCCGGCCGAGCGGCACGAGCGGCTGCGCCTGGCCTCCGGCGCCGCGGCCGCCCGCAATTTCGGCGCCGCCGCCGTCGAGCTGCTCGAACGCGCGGCCGGGGCGACCGATGACCCCGACGCGGCGGCCGAGGCCCTGGCGATGGCGGCCATGTACCGCCACCGCTGCCAGGGGATCATGGGGCGCCCCGTGCTGGGCGCGGAGACGGCGGCCTTGCTGGAGCGGGCGCGGGCGTGCGGCGGGAGCGGCCCCCGGGCCGCGGCGGCGATCGCGATGGCCGAGGGCTGGGCGCCGGGATTCTTGTCGCGGTCGCGCGCGCAGACGGAGGAGGCGCTGGCGCTGGCGGGGCGCGCGGGCGACCCCCTGCTGCACAACATCGTCCTCGACCAGCTCATCGCGGTGGAGATGGCGCAGCGCGACCTCGGGGGAGCGCTGGCCGCCGTGCGGGCCCGGCTGGCGCTGCTGGCCCCGCTGCCGGTCGACGCGCGCTCGGGCTTCGAGCACTACGACGCGCTGCACATGGGCTGCCGGCTGTTCCTGGCCGTGGGCGACCTCGCCGCGGCGCGCCGGCACGCCGACGGCATCGCCGCGCTGCCGTTCTTCCGCGAGGAGCGCCACGTCGGCCTGGGCCGCCGGGTGGAGGTCGAGGTCATGGCGGGCGACTTCGCCGCGGTCGTGGCCGGCGGCGAGCTGATCGAGCGCGACTGGGCCCGCGCCGGTCGCCCGGTGGCCGGCAACCTCGCCGTCGGCGCCTACTGCGTCGCGACCGCGCACGCGATGCTCGGCGACGGTCCCGGCCACCGCCGCTGGGTCGCGCTCACCGAGGAGCTGCTCGGTACCCCGGTGAGCGGGCTGGGCAACGACTGCGGCTGGGTCCCGGCGCTCGACGCGCTGGTGGTCCTGCACACGGACGGTCCCGCCGCGGCGGTGCAGCGGCTGACCAGCGATCCCGACGGGCCGGAGTGGGCCAACCCGAACTCGATGCTGTGGCTGCCCTGGTACGCGGCGACGTGGGCGGAGGCCGCCGCGCTGGCCGGGCACCCCGACACCGCCGAGCGCATCGACCGCGCGACCCGCGCCGCCCGCGCCAACCCGATCGCGCTGACCGTCCTCGACCGCAGCGCCGCGGTGGCCGCGGGGCAGCTGCACCGGTTGCCCGAGATGGCCGCCCGCTTCGCCGCCGCGGGCTGCGCCTACCAGCACGCCCGCACCCTGCGGCTGGCGACACCCCCCTGACCCGCGGGCGCGGCCGACGGAAGCGCGCCGGGTCAGTCCGGGGACACCCCGAACCGGTACACCGAGCGCCACCGGTAGGTCTGGCCCGGCCGCAGCCGCGTCGACGGGAACTCCGGGCGGTTGGGCGAATCGGGGAAGTGCTGCGGCTCGACGCAGAACGCCTCCCGGCGCCGGGCCGTCCCGCCGCCGTGCAGCGCGAGCGTCCCGTCCAGGAAGTTCCCGGTGTAGAACTGCGCGCCCGGCTGGTCGGTGAACACCGTCAGGGTCCGGCCGCTGGCCGGGTGCCGGACGTGCGCGGCGGCGACCAGCGGCTCGCCCGCGCCGTCGGGCAGCCGCGGGCCGGAGCCGTCGAGCACCCACGTGTGGTCGAAGCCGCCCGCCACGTCGAGCTGGGGGTCGCCGGCCGCCAGCCGGCCCCCGAGCCCGGTGGGCTCGCGCAGGTCGAACGGCGTGCCCGCGACCGGGGCGAGCTCGCCGGTGGGCAGCAGCCGCTCGTCCACCGGGAGGAAGCGGTCGGCGAACAGCGCGACCTCCAGGTCGTCGACGTGCTCGGGGACGCCGGCCAGCGTGAAGTAGGCGTGGTTGGTCAGGTTGACCACGGTCGGGGCGTCGGTCGTGGCCAGGAGCTCGACGCCCAGGTCGGGCCCGCGGACGGTGTAGGTGACCCGGACGTCGAGCCGGCCGGGGAACCCGTTGTCGCCGTCCGGGCTGACGTGGCGCAGGGTGAGCGCCTGGCCGTCGTCGACCGCGCGCGGCTCCTCGGCGGTGAACTCGGCGTGGTCCAGGGCGCGCTTCCCGCCGTGCAGGGCGACGGTCCCCTCGTTGCACGGCACGCAGTACTCGACGCCGTCGAGCACGAAGCGGCCGTCGGCGATGCGGTTGGCGTAGCGGCCGACCGTGGCGCCGAGGTAGTCGCGGTCGCTGTAGTAGGCGTACTCGTCGAGGCCGAGCACGACCTGCTCCGCGCGGCCGTGCCGGTCGGGTGCGGAGAGCCGGGCGATGCGGGCTCCGTGGCCGGTGATGCCCGCGGTGAGCACGGAGCTGCGCAGTTCGATCATGATCACCTCGGTGTGAGCGCTAACACGAGTGCTGAGGATGACGGGAGAGCCGGGGTCCGGGCAACCCCGTGCGGACGGGAACCCGCACCAGACATGGGATGTTAGGACTTCTTCTCCTACAATTTCCCCGGTGGGACTCACGACGGTGCGCGGCACGAGGCTCAGCGACGAGGTGGTCGCCCAGTTGGAGCGGCAGATCGCCGCGGGGGAGTGGCCGGTCGGCACGAAGATCCCGCCCGAGCCGGTGCTGGTCGCGGCGCTGGGCGTCGGGCGCAACACGGTGCGCGAGGCGGTGCGGGCGCTCGAGCACGCCGGGCTGCTCGAAGCCCGCCGCGGCGACGGCACCTACGTCCGCGCGACGAGCGACCTCGGCGCGGCCCTGCTGCGCCGGGCCCGCCGCACCGACGCGCTGCACGTGATGGCGGTGCGTGCCAGCCTCGAACGCGACGCGGCCGTGGTCGCGGCCACCGAGCGCACCGACGCCGACGTCGCGGCCATCCGGGCCGCGCTGGACGCCCGCCGTGCGGCGGCGTCGGACCGGGCCGCGTTCGTCGCCGCGGACGTCGCGTTCCACCGGGCGGTGGTCGCCGCCACGCACAACCCCGTCCTGCTCGACCTCTACACCGGGCTGACCGAGGCACTGGAGCGCACCGTCGCCGAGGTCCACGCCCATGACACCCCCGACGACGACCCCGCCGCCTTCCCCGGGCACGACGAACTGGCCGAGGCGATCGCCGCAGGCGACCCCGACGCCGCGCGTGCCGCCGCGGAGCGCTACCTGGGCGCGGCGCGCGCGATCGTGGAGGGCACCCGGTGAGCGGTCTCGCGAGCGGACCGCCAGCACCGCGCGCCACCACCACGCCACCGCGCACGGCCATGGGGTGGAGCGCGGTGTGGTTCGCGGTGTCCATCGTGCTCGTCGCGGCGAACCTGCGTCCCGCCGTCGTCGCGGTGGGACCGCTGCTCGGGGAGATCCAGGCCGACCAGCGCCTGTCCGGCACCGCGGCCGGCGTGCTGACCGCGCTGCCCGTGCTCTGCTTCGGCCTGCTCGCCCCGGTGGCGCCGGGCGCGGCGCGGCGGTTCGGGATCGAGCGGGCGCTGCTCGGGGCGGTGCTGGTGCTGTGCGCGGGCATCGCCGTGCGCTCGGCCGGTGGGCCCGTCGCGCTGTTCGCCGGCACGGTGCTGCTGGGCGCGGGGATCGCCGTCGGCAACGTGCTGCTGCCCAGCCTGGTCAAGCGCGACTTCCCGGAGCGCACCGGGCTGATGACCGGGCTGTACTCGATGGCGATCACCAGCGGCGCCACGCTGGCCGCGGGCGTGACGGTGCCGGTGGCCAGGGCGGTCGGCCTGGACTGGCGCGGCGCGCTGGCGATGTGGCTGGTCTTCGCCGGGGTGGCGCTGCTGTGCTGGCTGCCGCACGTGCGCCGGGCCGACCGCCCCGCCCGCACCGGCGCGGCCCGCGCCGGCGGCCTCTGGCGCGACCCGCTGGCCTGGCAGGTCACCATCTACATGGGACTGCAGTCGCTGTCCTTCTTCGCGGTGACCGCCTGGCTGCCCGCGCTGCTGGTGGCCCGGGGCTTCGACCCGGTCGTGGCCGGCTGGCTGCTGTCGCTGGCCACCGCCTGCGGGGTCGTCGGCGCGACCGTCGCCCCGGTGCTGGCCGCCCGCCGCCGCGAGCAGCGCACGGTCGTGCTCGTCACGACCGGGACGGCGGCCGTCGGCCTGCTCGGGCTGCTCGCGGTGCCCGGTGTCGAGGTGCTCTGGGTGGCGCTGCTCGGCGGCGCCCAGAGCGCCGCGCTGGGCATCGCGCTGACCCTGGTCGGGGTGCGCGCGCCGGACGCCGAGCGGGCCGCGCAGCTGTCCGGCATGGCGCAGAGCGCCGGGTACGCGCTGGCCGCCGCGGGACCGTTCGCCGTCGGGTTCCTGCACGACCTGACGGCCGGCTGGACCGCGCCGCTCCTGCTGCTGCTCGCGGTGCTGGTCCTGCAGGGCGCGGCGGGCGTGCTGGCCGCGCGGGACCGGCTGGTCGCCACCGGCGGGAGCCGATCGCCCACGGGGGCCCGCTGACCCACTACAGTGCCCGGACGCGCACGAAGAGTCATCCACGGGGGGTCCAGATGACCGGAACGGGCAGCACCGGCGGCGCCGGGGCGGACTTCGACTTCGACCCGGGCTCGGAACTCGACCAGGACCGGCCGCAGTCGGCCCGGGTCTGGAACTACTGGCTGGGCGGCAAGGACAACTACCCGGTCGACCGCGAGGTCGGCGAGCAGGTCCGCGCCATGCTGCCGGGCATCGTCGACATCGCCCGCGCCGACCGGGCCTTCCTGCTGCGCGCGGTGCGCCACCTCGTCGCCGACCTCGGGGTGCGCCAGTTCCTCGACATCGGCACGGGGCTGCCGAGCGCGAACAACACCCACGAGGTCGCCCAGTCGATCGCGCCGGAGTGCCGGATCGTCTACGTCGACAACGACCCCCTCGTGCTCGCCCACGCCCGCTCGCTGCTCACCAGCAGCCCGGAAGGGGTGACCCGCTACCTCGACGCCGACGTCCGCGAGCCGGACACGATCCTGGAGCAGGCCGCGGCGACGCTGGACTTCTCGCGGCCGGTCGCGCTGATGATGCTCGGCATCGTCAACCACATCATGGACGACGAGGAGGCCGAGCGGATCGTCGACCGGCTCGTCGCCGCACTGGCCCCGGGCAGCTACCTGGTGCTGGCCCACCCCACCGCCGACGTCGACGGCGATGCGATGCGCAAGGCGATGGACTGGATGAACGAGAGCGGGGGCACGCCGGTGCGCCCGCGCACCCGCGCCGAGGTCGAGCGCCTCTTCCACGGCCTCGACCTGCTGGAACCCGGGGTCGTCACGCTCGGGCGGTGGCGGCCCGACCCGGCCGAGGTCGGCGACGCCGACGAGCTCGTCGAGGTCTCGGAGTTCTGCGGGGTCGCCCGCAAGCCGTGACCGCCTACGACCCGATCGCCGAGGGGTACGCGGCCGAGAACGAGACCAACCTCATCAACGCCCACTACGAACGGCCCGCGGTCCTGGAGCTCACCGGCGACGTGACCGGGCGGCGGATCCTCGACGCCGGGTGCGGCGCGGGTCCGCTGTCCGCCGCGCTGCGCGACCGCGGCGGACTGGTGACCGGCGTCGACGCGAGCCCGGGGATGGTGGAGCTGGCCCGCGGGCGGCTCGGCCCCGACGTCGACCTGCGGGTGGCCGACCTGGCCGAGCCGCTGCCCTTCGCCGACGCCGCGTTCGACGACGTCGTCGCGTCCCTGGTGCTGCACTACCTGCGCGACTGGGGACCGGCCCTGGCCGAGCTGCACCGCGTGCTGGTCCCCGGCGGGCGGCTCATCGCCTCGGTCGAACACCCGTTCGCCCTTGCCCTCTTCCGGCGTCTGGCGGGGGAGAAGGCGAACTACTTCGGGGTCACCGAGCGCACCGAGGAGTGGACGATGGGCGGGGGCAGCACCCGGTTGACCTTCTGGGACCGGCCGCTGCACGCGATGACCGACGCCTTCACCGCGGCCGGCTTCCGGATCGAGGTCATCAGCGAGCCGCCGGCCGTGCCCGGGGCCCCGGAGATGTTCCCGGAGGAGTTCGCCACGCTGTCCGACACCCGATTCCTGGCCTCCCTGTTCTTCGTCCTGCGGGCGGGCTGACCGCGGCGCTCCGGCCGGGGCGGTGCACCCTCAGAGGTCGGGGGAGATCGTCGCGGCGAGCACGGCGCCCAGCTCGCGGCAGGCGTCGCGGGCGCGGGCGTCCGGCGCCCCGGTGACCCGCACGGGATCGGCCGCCGCGGCCCAGCCCAGCGCGTCCGCGACCGACCGCACCGACGCGACCGCGCCCTCCAGACCCAGGTTCCCGTGCACGTAGAACCCGTAGGGCAGGCCCTTCTTCTCCCGCTCGCAGACGTAGAAGACCTGGTCGAAGAAGTGCTTGAGGGCACCGGACATGTAGCCGATGTTCGCCGGGGTGCCCAGCACGACGCCGTCGGCGGCCAGCAGGTCCGACGCCGTCGCGGCGAGCGCGGCGCGGCTGGTCACCTCCACCCCGGTGATCTCCGGGTCGGCCGCGCCGGCCAGCACCGCGTCGAGCAGCTCGGCGGTGGCGGGCGAAGGCGTGTGGTGCACGACCAGCAGACGCGTCACCCGACCGATCTTCCTCCTGTGCGCATCGCACCGCCGACGGAACAATCCCGCGCATGGACGACCAGGCCCGCCCGCCCGACCCGACGCCAGCCGACCGGCGGCGGTGGCGCCGGATGCTCGCCGACGAACGCGAGGAAGCCGCGGTCTACCGGCAGCTGGCCGCGCGGCGCACCGGTGAGGAGCGCGAGATCCTGTTGGCGCTGGCGCGGGCCGAGGAACGCCACGCGGCGCACTGGGCGGGCCTGCTCGGCGACACCGCGGACACCGGGCGGGGGTCGCTGCGGCTGCGCGTCCTGGCGCTGCTGGCCCGGCGCTTCGGCTCGGTGTTCGTGCTCGCTCTGGCCCAGCGCGCCGAGACTCGCACCCCGTACTGGCGCACGGTCGACGCGCCGCCGGCCATGGCCGCCGACGAACGGGTGCACGAGGAGGTCGTGCGCGGCCTGGCGGTGCGCGGGCGCGCGCGGGTGTCGGGCACCTTCCGGGCCGCGGTGTTCGGCGCGAACGACGGGCTGGTGAGCAACCTGTCGCTGGTGCTCGGGGTGATCGGCGGCGGGGTGTCCAGCACCACCGTGGTGCTCACCGGGCTGGCCGGGCTGCTGTCGGGGGCGCTGTCGATGGGCGCGGGGGAGTTCGTGTCGGTGCGCTCGCAGCGCGAGCTGCTGGCCGCCTCGGCCCCCGACGTCCACGACGCCGACGCGGTCCTGCGCCGGCTCGACATCGACGCCAACGAGCTGGCGCTGGTGTACCGGGCGCGCGGGGTCCCGCCGGACCAGGCGCTCGACCGGGCCGAGCAGGTGCTGCGCAGCTCCGACCCGGCCCGCACCCTGGGCGCGGCCGCGTTCGACGAGGGCTCCCACGAGGTCGTGGGGACGAGCCTGGGCGCCGCCGGGTCCAGCTTCGCGTTCTTCGCCTGCGGCGCGGCGGTGCCGGTGCTTCCGTTCCTGGTCGGCCTGCAGGGCGGCACCGCCGTGCTGGTGGCGGGCGTGCTGGTCGGGGCGGCGCTGATGCTGACCGGGGCGACGGTGGGGGTGCTGTCGGGCGGTCCGCCGCTGCGCCGGGCGTTGCGCCAGCTCGCGATCGGCGCCGGGGCGGCGGCGGTGACCTACGGGCTGGGGGTGCTGTTCGGGGTGGCGCTCGGCTGAGCCGGACCCGGTCCGCGGTGGCAGGATCGTCGCGTGGAGCTCACGGCGCCGGTCGAGCGGTTGCGCGCGCTGCGCCGCGGCGCGACCCCCGACGAGGTGCTGGCCCTGTTCGACGACCTCCCGCCGGTGGAGCTCGCCGACCTGGTCGGCGCGTGGCGCGGTGCCGAGCTGTCGACCGGGCACCGGCTCGACGGGCTGCTCGGACCGTTCGGGTGGCACGGCAAGCGCTTCGAGGGCCCCGACGCGGCCCATCCGCTCATCTTCGACGCCGGCGGGGGCGGCCTCGTCGCGATCAACCCGGCGTTGGTGCCGCTGGGCCTCGCCGTGCGGTTGGCGCCCCTGCTGCGCACCCCGCTCGTCGCCGCCGCGTTCCGGCTGGTGCGCCCGCTGCTGCGGACGCGCCGGCCGCGGGCACGGCTGCGGATGGTGCGCTACCGCGGCGTCGTCTCGGCCACCATGTGCTACGACGCGCTGCCCGTCCACGACGCCTTCCGCGCGGTCGACGCCGACACCCTGCTGGGGCTGATGGACATGCGCGGCGACGGTCCGCCGTTCGCGTTCGTGCTGCACCGCGAGGCCTGGGACCGCTCACCGAACAGGTGCCCGCCGTCGACGGTACGCGCAAGCCGGGGCCGATGAGTTCGCGGCCCGCTGCCCGTCATAGGTACATGCAGACCCATACGCTCTCGCTGCCCGACGTCGACCTCGTCTACGACGTCCGCGGGCCGCTCCCCACCGCCGACGGCCGCCCGCCGCTGCTGATGATCGGCCAGCCGATGGACGCGAGCGGCTTCCGCGCGCTCGCCGCGCAGTTCACCGACCGCACCGTGGTCACCTACGACCCGCGCGGGATGGGCCGCAGCGTCCGCAAGGACGGCCGCGTCGAGCAGACCCCCGAGGCGCAGGCCGGCGACGTGCACGCCGTCATCGAGGCGCTCGGCGCCGGCCCGGTCGAGCTGTTCGCCAGCAGCGGCGGCGCCGTCACGGCACTGGCGCTGGTGGCGGCCCACCCCGGCGACGTGGTCACGCTGGTGGCCCACGAGCCGCCGATCATCGGGGTGCTGCCCGACGCCGCGGCGGCCCGGCGCGGCCGCGACGGCTTCCAGGACGCGTACCGGGCCAGGGGCATGGGGGCGGGGATGGCGGCGTTCATGGCCTACTCGGGGTGGCAGGGGGAGTTCACCGAGGAGTTCTTCGCCCGGCCCGCCGCGGACCCCGCGGCGTTCGGCCTGCCCACCGAGGACGACGGCTCCCGCGACGACCCGCTGCTGTCGGACCGGGCGCAGGCCGTCACCGAGTACCGCCCCGACGTGGAAGCGCTCGCCGCCGCGCCGACCCGCGTCGTGGTCGCCTACGGCGAGGAGACCGGCGACACCTTCACCGCGCGCACCGCGCACGGGACCGCGGCGCTGCTCGGGCAGGAGGCGACGGCCTTCCCCAGCCACCACGGTGGGTTCCTCGACGGCGAGTTCGGCTGGCCGGGCAAGCCCGAGGAGTTCGGTCGCCGGCTGCGGGAGGTCCTGGACGGCTCCGCGGGCTGAAGCGCCCGCGCCCGGCGGTACCGCATCACCAGCGGTACCGCCTCACCAGCGGTACTGCTGGGCGTCCAGCCGGTGCAGCGACTCCACGACGCTGAGCAGGTGGGCGCGCATCGTCTGCTCGGCGGCGTCGGGGTCGCCGGCGCAGACGGCGTCGATGATCGCGGTGTGCTCGCGCAGGCCGACCGTCGGCCGGCCCGGCAGCAGCGCCACCGTGTAGTGGTAGCGCACGCTCTGGATGCGCAGCCGGTCGAGCACCTGCGCGGCCGTCGAGTGCCGGGCGATCTCCTGGATCGCCCGGTGGACCTGCTGGTTGATCCGGCTGTAGGCGACGACGTCGGCGCCGTCGACGGCGGTGTGCAACTCGTCGCGCAGCACGTGCAGGCGGGCGCGGTCGTCGGCGCCCGCGCGGGCCGCGGCCTTGGCCGCGCACAGCCCCTCCACCACCGAGCGCGCCTCGGTGATCTCCACGGCCTCGGCCAGCGAGACCTCCCGGACCCGGGCGCCGCGGTTGCGCTCGCGCAGGACGACGCCCTCGTTCTCCAGTTGGGCCAGCGCGCTGCGCACGGCGCCGCGCGAGGCGCCGAACAGCGTCACCAGCTCGGCCTCCGGTAGGCGCTGGCCAGGGGCGAAGCGGCCCTTGACGATCCCGTCGCGCACGGCCGCGACGACATCGCCGACCTTCTCGCCCGCAGCGGACTCGACCGGCGCCACGGCGTCGGTCGGGTCGGCGGGGCGCGGCATGGTGCCCCCGTCGGCCGTCATGTGGTCCCCTTCGTGCTCCGCTGCACGCGGGCGGTGGGCAGGTCGGGCAGAGCGTACCTGGCGCGCAAATCGTTAACAATCTGGTTGCCACTTTCGGTCGCGCTGGTTATCGTCCACCTCACCGCAGCTCAGAGGTGTCAAGGAGGACCCCCGTGGAGCTAGCCGAGGTGTCGCTGTCCGTACAACGACCGATCACCGAACCACCGGCCCCGCCACCGCGGCGGGCCCCCTCCTGAGTCGCGCCCGCCCCGTCGGGGCCGGGCCCGATCCGCAGCCGGACCCGCGCGAGCGGCGGTCGCGACCGCCGCGCCGACCGACGAGCCCGCTGACGACCCGACTGACCGTCCACCACCGTTCAGAGAGGCCGACGATGCTCTCAGCACAGGACAACGAGCTGCTCACCCGCGTCGGGCCGGGCACCCCCATGGGCGAGCTGCTGCGCCGCTACTGGACGCCCGCGCTGCTGGTCGGCGAACTGCCCACACCCGGGGGCGACCCCGTGCGGGTGCGGCTGTTCGGCGAGGACCTGGTGGCGTTCCGCGACGCCAGGGGCCGGGTCGGGCTGATCCAGGAGAACTGCCCGCACCGCGGCGCGTCGCTGTACTTCGGCCGCAACGAGGCCGGCCCCGACGGCACCTGCGGACTGCGCTGCCCGTACCACGGGTGGCAGTTCGACGCCGACGGCGCGTGCATCGACATGCCCTCCGAGCCGCCGACCAGCACGTTCAAGGAGCGGGTCCGGGCCAAGGCCTACCCGACCCACGAGTCCGGCGGCATCGTCTGGACCTACATGGGCCCGCCCGACAAGCAGCCCCCCTTCCGCGACTTCGGCACCGAGTCGCTCCCGCCGGAGCGGGTCGCGGCCACCAAGCTGCACACCACCTGCAACTGGGTGCAGGCCATGGAGGGCAACCTCGACACCAGCCACATCTCCTGGCTGCACCAGTGGGAGGGCGTCGAGCAGATCCCCGACGACGGCAGCGACAAGCCCGGCTACCCGACCAACGCCATGTCGTGGAAGTTCTGGCGCCACGACCGCGCGCCGCGCCTGGAGATCGAGGAGACCTGGTACGGGTTCAAGTACATCGGCCTGCGCACCACCCCCAACGGCCACGAGCACGTCCGGATGAGCGCCTTCTGCTACCCGTTCAACACGGTGATCGCCTCGGTGCCGTTCAGCACCCAGCACGGCCTGTTCGTCCCGATCGACGACCACAACACCTGGCGCTACAGCTTCTCCACCCGTGTGCACCCCGGCATGGAGGAGGTCGGCGGGGAGAACCTGTTCGCGCTCAGCCCGTTCGAGTTCGGCCCGGCCGAGGTCGGGCGCAACGGCATCATCCCGCGCCGCTACACCGCCGAGAACGACTACGGCATCAACCGCGAGGAGCAGCGGTCGCTGACCTTCTCCGGGGTGCGGGAGTTCATCAGCCAGGACTTCATGGTCACCGAGTCGATGGGCGCGATCTACGACCGCTCCCAGGAGCGGCTGGGCACCACGGACAAGGCGATCATCCGGATGCGCAGGCTGCTGCTGAACGCGGCCAAGCGGGTCGCGGCGGGGGAGGACGCGCCCGCGGTGTCCGGCGACCTGGACTACCGCAGCATCCGGTCCGCGGAGAAGATCCTCGAACCGGGGGAGGACTGGCGCGAGCTCGGCACCGACGCGGACCCGATGGTCCAGCGCTACGACGCCGACTCCGTGCGCTCCCCGGTCGCCGGCAGCTGACCCCGCCCACCGACGAGGCACCCCGATGACCGACACGATGCCGGTCGGGGCCACCGGCGCCCCGCCCGCCCCGCCCGCCGCGCCCACCGGCGCGGCGGGTCCACGCCGACCCGGCCGGCACCGCCACACCGCCCGGTACGTGCGCGCCCGGCTGACCCACCTGCTGCTGGTCCTGCTCGCGGTCACCTTCCTGTCCTTCGTGGTGGTCGACCTGCTCCCCGGTGACGCCGCCGTCGTCGTCGCCGGCGAGAACGCCACCCCCGAGCAGGTCCAGGCGGTCCGCGAGACGCTCCAGCTCGACCGGCCACTGCTGATCCGCTACGTCGACTGGCTCGGCGGCGTGCTCACCGGCGACCTGGGCAGCTCGTTCCGCACCGGGCAGCCGGTGCTGGAGGCGCTGGGCGAGCGCATCCCGGTCTCGCTGCAGCTGGCGGTGGTCGCCCAGCTGCTGGCGCTGGTGATCGCGGTGCCGCTGGCCGTCTACTCGGCGTACCGGCCCGGACGCCTGCTCGACCGGACGACGATGACCTTGGGCTTCGCCGGCGCGGCGATGCCGCAGTTCGTGCTGGGCATGGTGCTGATCGTGGCGTTCGCCGGCGGGTTCAGCTCGATCCTGCCGGCCACCGGCTACACGTCCTTCTTCGAAGATCCGCTGGCCAACCTGAGATCGATCATCCTGCCGTGCGTGACCCTGATGGTCGCCGAGGCCGCGGTCTACCGACAGCTCCTGCGCTCGGACATGATCTCCACGCTGCAGGAGGACTTCATCCTGATGGCGCGGTCCAAGGGCCTGCGCCCGCGGGCGATCCTGCTGCGCCACGCGCTGCGGCCCTCGTCGTTCTCGCTGATCACGCTGTCGGGGGTGAACCTCGGCCGGCTCATCGGCGGCACGGTGATCGTCGAGACGCTGTTCGCGATCCCCGGCCTCGGCCAGCTGATCGTGCAGGCGGTGTTCAACCGCGACTACATGATCCTGCAGGGCGCGCTGCTGTTCGTCGCGGTCGCCTACGTCGTGATCAACATGCTCATCGACCTGCTCTACCTCGTCCTCGACCCGAGGGTGCGCCGCGATGTCTGACGTCCAGCTGACCGCGGCGGTGCCCGCCGTCGCGACGACCGGCGCCGGGCGCCGGATCGGCCGCGTGCCGTGGGGCTACTGGGTGGCCTGGACCTGGCTCGGGTCGGTCGTCCTGGCCGCGCTGTTCGCGCCGCTGCTGCCGCTGTGGGACCCGGCCGTCCCGGACTACTCCAACGTGTTCGGCGGCATCACCCCGACGCACTGGCTCGGCGGCGACACGCTGGGCCGCGACACCTTCTCCCGGGTCGTCTACGGGGCGCGGGCGTCGCTGCTCGTCGGCCTGTGCGCGGTCGGGATGGGCGCCGTCGTCGGGGGGATCCTCGGCATGGTCGCCGGGTACTTCCGCGGCCGCGTCGACCGGATCCTGTCCTGGATCGCCGACGTCGTGCTGGCCTTCCCCGGGCTGGTCCTGATCATCGCGATCGTGGCCGTGCTGGGGGCGAGCCTGCCCAACCTGATCGCCGGGCTGGCCATCCTGTCGGTGCCCACCTTCATCCGGCTGTCGCGGGCCACCACCCTGGTCGTGGCCCAGCGCGAGTTCGTGCAGGCCGCGCGGGCCTACGGCTGCCGGCCGCTGCGGATCATCGCCCGGGAGATCGCGCCGAACGTCGTGCTCCCGGTGGCCGCCTACGCGTTCATCATGGTCGGGGTCTTCATCGTGGTCGAGGGCTCGCTGAGCTTCCTCGGCCTGGGCATCCCGCCGCCCACGCCCAGTTGGGGCGGCATGATCGCGGCCGGGCGCACCGAGCTGCTGCGCTTCCCGCACATCTCGCTGTTCCCCGCGGCGGTCATGTTCCTGACCGTGCTGTCGATCAACTACATCGGCGAGCGCACCCGCAAGCAGTTCGAGGTCAAGGAGGCCAACCTGTGACCGCCGCCGCCGAGGACCCGCTGGCTGCGCCGGCCCCGGTCGAGACGCCCACGGCGCCGGGCGAGCCGCTGCTGGTCGCCGACGGCGTCACGGTCCGCTTCCACACCCGCAACGGCGTCGTGCGCGCCGTCGAGGACGTGTCGCTGGAGCTGCGCGAGGGCGAGGTGCTCGCCGTCGTGGGCGAGAGCGGCTCGGGCAAGACGGTCTTCACCCGCCGGGTCATGGGCCTGGTCTCCGGAGGCCGGGGCACCGAGGTCGGCGGCACCGTCACCTTCGGCGGCACCGACCTGACCGCGCTGTCCTCGACCGAGCTGTCGCGGATCTGGGGCGCGGAGATCGCGCTGATCCTGCAGGACCCGATGACCTCGCTGAACCCGGTCAAGCGGATCGGCGCGCAGATCACCGAGTCGATCCTGCTGCACCGCAGGGTGTCCAAGGCCGAGGCGACCAAGCGCGCGATCGAACTGCTGCGCTCGGTCGGGCTGTCCGAGCCGGAGCGCCGCATCCGCCAGTACCCCCACGAGCTCTCCGGCGGCATGCGCCAGCGCGTCACCATCGCCATCGCGCTGTCCTGCGACCCCCGCCTGCTGCTCGCCGACGAGCCGACGACCGCCCTGGACGTCACCGTCCAGGCCCAGATCCTCGACCTGCTGGCCGACCTGCAGGCCCGCCTCGGGATGTCGATGCTGCTGGTCACCCACGACCTGCGGGTCGTGCGCAGCCGCTCGCACCGCATCGCGGTCATGTACGCCGGGCGGATCGTGGAGACCGCCCCCACCAGCACCCTGTTCGCCAACCCCCTGATGCCCTACACCGAGGCGCTGATGAACGCGGTGCCGCCGGTGGCAGGGCCCAACCACGTCCGGCTCCAGGTGATCCCCGGCCGGCCGCCGAACCTCATCCGCCCACCGGCGGGCTGCAAGTTCAGTCCCCGCTGCCCCTACGCGCAGGACCGCTGCCTCACCGAGGAGCCGCCGCTGCGCGATGCCGAGCCGTCCCCGCTGTCCGAGCCCTCCCGGCGGTCCCCGTCCGCCGCCCCCGAGCTCCACCAGTACCGCTGCTGGTTCCCCGTGGGCTCCCCGGCGTGGGCCGAGGCCAAGGCCCGCAACGTCGAGCGCGGCAGCAGCGCGGCCGGCACGCCCGTCACCGAGGAGATGGTGCTGACATGAGCGAGCTTGCTTCTGCGGTCCACCGCAGGTCCCGACGCAGGTCCCGGCCCATCGCCGTGCTCACGGCCCTGCTCAGCGCCGCTGTGCTGGCCGCGTGCGGCGCCGCCCCGGGCATCAACGGCGCCGGCGGCGGCGCCCCCGCCGAGGCCGGCGGCGGCGCCATCCGCACGGTCAACCCCTACGGCGGTGACGCCGCCGCGGAGGGCCAGCCCAAGGACGGCGGCACGCTGATCATGGGCACCGACCGCGAGGCCGTCAGCTTCGACCCGACCACCCAGAACACCAACCAGGCCGCGCTCGCCGTCTACGACTCGCTGCTCAAGTTCAACGCCGAGGGCCAGCCCGAGCCGTACCTGGCGCAGTCGATGGAGTCCACCGACAACGGCCTGACCTGGCGGTTGGGCCTGCGCGACGGCGTGCAGTTCTCCGACGGCACGCCGCTGGACGCGAACGCCGTGATCCTGAACGTGCAGCGTCACATCGACAAGGCGTCCTCGCCGGGCAACCGCTACGCCGCCCAGATCGCCTCGATGTCCGCCGTCGACCCGCTGACCGTGGAGTTCGTGCTCAAGGCCCCGTTCGGCGCCTTCCCGTCGGTGTTCGCGCTGAACTTCACCGCGGGCAACCTGGGGGCGATCGTCTCGCCGGCCGCGATCGCGCAGCACGGCGACCAGGTCGGCAACAACCCGGTCGGCGCCGGCCCGTTCATGCTGTCGGACTGGGTCCGCGACTCGAAGATGACCCTGACCAAGAACCCGAACTACTGGCAGAAGGACAAGGGCCTGCCCCACCTCGACGCCCTGGAGTTCCGCCCGCTGCCCGACACCGAGACCCGCTACGCCTCGATCGAGAACGGCGACGTCGACCTGATCTTCGGCGGCTACCACACCGAGCTGCTGCGCGGCCTGCAGAACCCCAACCTGAGCGTCTACTACGGGCCCGGCAACGGCGCGGAGTACGTGTACTTCAACTTCCAGCGCGCGCCCTTCGACGACCCCCGCATGCGCGAGGCGTTCGTCCGCGGCATCGACCTCAAGGCCGTCGCCGCCACCCAGTTCCGCGGCGAGATGGCCGAGGCCAGGGGCTGGTTCGGCGACGACAGCCCGTACTCGACCCAAGAGGCGATCGACGCATGGCCCGCCTACGACCCGGAGCGGGCCAAGCAACTGGTCCAGGAGTACGTGGCCGAGGGCGGCAGCGCCACGGTCGACTACAAGTCGACCAACGCGCCGAACCGCGTCCAGTGGTCGGAGTTCCTGCAGGCCCAGATGGCCGCGATCGGCATCACCCTGCAGCCGCAGTTCTACGACCTGGCCCAGTACTCCTCGCAGGTGGTGCAGGCCAAGGACTTCCAGGTCGCCGGCTGGGTCGGCGGGCCGGTGGACGTGCCCTACCCGGCCATCCAGAACCTGCTGCACACCGGCGGGAACACCAACTACGGCTCCTACTCCAACCCGGAGGTCGACGCACTGCTCGACAAGGCCGCCGCGACCACCGACGAGGCCGAGCGCACTGCGGCCTACCAGCGGGTGATGCTGCTCACCAACCAGGACATCCCGGTGGCCTACTACAGCCGCGGCTACCTGTCGACGATCGCGAAGCCGGAGGTCAAGGGCGTGGTGCGGTACCTGACCCGCGACCAGTTCTTCGCCACGACCTGGCTCGACCGGTGACGGCCCCGCAGATGACCCCGCAGAAGACCGCACCCGCCCCGGCGGAGCCCGACACCGTCCCCGACGACGACGTCGTGCTCCGCCTGGAGGACCTGGTCGTGGAGTTCCGCGCGGGCAACGGCGCCACCGTGCACGCGGTGTCGGGCATCAGCCTGGAGGTGCGGCGAGGGGAGACGCTGGGCCTGGTCGGGGAGTCCGGCTGCGGCAAGTCGACGACCGGCCGGGCGATCATGCAGCTGCCCCGGCCGACCAGCGGCTCGGTGGTGTTCGAGGGCCGCGACCTGGCCACGATGTCGGGCGAGGAGCTGCGCAGGGTGCGGCCCAAGCTCCAGATGATCTTCCAGGACCCGATCTCGTCGCTGAACCCGCGCCGCCGCATCCCGGACATCGTCGGCGACCCGCTGGTCGTGTGGGGTCGCGGCGACCAGCGGGCCAAGGTCGTCCCGGAGGTGCTCGAGGCGGTCGGGCTGGACCCGGCGCAGGTCGCCGACCGGCGCCCGCACCAGTTCTCCGGCGGGCAGTGCCAGCGCGTGTCCATCGCCCGCGCGCTGGTGCTCGACCCGGAGGTGCTGATCTGCGACGAGCCGGTCTCCGCGCTGGACGTCTCGGTACAGGCCCAGATCCTCAACCTGCTCGAGGACATGAAGGCCCGCTACGGGCTGACGCTGCTGTTCATCGCCCACGACCTGGGCGTGGTGCGCAACATCAGCGACCGGGTCGCGGTGATGTACCTGGGCCGGATCTGCGAGCTGGGCGAGACCCGGGCCCTGTTCGACACCCCCGTGCACCCCTACACGCGGCTGCTCGTCTCGTCGATCCCGTCGATGCAGGACGTGGCCGACCTGGAGCAGGTCGACCGGGGCGGCGGCGAGATGCCCTCGCCGATGGACCCGCCCAGCGGCTGCCGGTTCCGCACCCGCTGCCCGCTGGCCACCGAGCGCTGCGCGGACGAGACCCCGCTGATGCGGGAGGTGCTGCCCGGCCGGTTCACCGCGTGCCACCACCCGATCCTCGACCACGCCGGTCTCGACCACACCGGGGAGGACGTCGGGGCGAACGCCGCCGACGAGCACACTGCACTGCCGCCGGACGGGCGGCCCGGCAAGGAGGACGCCTGATGCCGCACGACCCCACCGCCGCCAACACCGCGTTGGCCGCGGCCGGTCTGGTCGCCATCGACGTGCACACCCACGTGCACTTCTCGACCCGCCGCGCGCTGAGCGAGGAGGGCGGCGCGCGGATGTCGGAGATGAAGGAGCACTTCAAGTCCGACGTGCTGGGGATGGACGTCCGCCGGCTCGCCGCGTACTACCGCGAGCGGAAGATGGCGGCCGTCGCGTTCACCATCGACTCGCTCGGCGACGTGGCCGAGCACGCGCCGACCAACGAGGAGATCGGCGAGGCGGGCGCGGAGTTCCCGGACGCGATCATCCCGTTCGGGAGCGTGCACCCGCAGCGCGGCAAGGCGGGCGCGAAGATCGCCCGGCGGCTCATCGAGGACCACGGCATCCGCGGGTTCAAGTTCCACCCGAGCACCCAGGAGTTCTACCCGAACGACCGGGTCGCGTTCCCGATCTACGAGGTGCTGGCCGAGTACGGGGTGCCGGCGCTGTTCCACACCGGGCAGAACGGGGTGGGCGCGGGCACCAAGGGCGGTGGCGGCATCCGGCTCAAGTACTCCAACCCGCTCTTCCTCGACGACGTCGCCGTCGACTTCCCGGACATGCCGATCATCATGGCGCACCCGTCGTTCCCCTGGCAGGACACGGCGCTGGCGGTGGCCACCCACAAGGCCCAGGTCTACATCGACCTGTCGGGCTGGTCGCCGAAGTACTTCCCGGCCCAGCTGGTGCAGTACGCGAACACGCTGCTCAAGCACAAGGTCCTGTTCGGCACCGACTTCCCGCTGTTCACCCCGGAGCGGTGGACGGCGGACCTGGAGAAGACCGAGGTCCGCGACTCGGTCAAACCCGGGATCATGCTGCACAACGCGGCCCGCCTGTTCGGGATCGAGCTCCCCGAGCCGACGGGGGACCGGTGAGCAGCGGGACGACCGACGCCGTCCCCGACCCTCTTCCGGACAACTTCGCCTCGCAGTTCGAGCTGATCGCCGACCTGGCGCCCGACCGCCCGGCGGTGCTCTGCGGCGACCGCACGCTCACCTGGGGCGAGTTCGACGAGCGGGCCGACCGGCTGGCCGGGCACCTGGCCGCGGCCGGCGTGCGCGAGGGCGACCGCTTCGGGCTCGCCGCCCGGAACTCACCCGAGTACCTGGTGGCGCTGCACGCCCTGTTCAAGATCGGCGCCACCCAGGTCAACATCAACTACCGGTACAAGGCGGGGGAGGTGCGCCACCTGCTGGCCAGCTCCGGGACCCGCGGCGTGATCGCCGACGCCGACCTGGTCGAGGTGGTCACCGAGGCGGCGCAGGGCGTGCCCGCCTGCGACGTGCTGGCCGTCGTCCAACCGGGCGGGGGCTTCGGCGCCGAGGTCGACACCGCCGAGCGCCTCCCACGCCGCCCCCGTGGCGACACCGAGTGGCTGCTGTTCACCGGCGGCACCACCGGCCACCCGAAGGCCGTCACCGGCAGCCACGCCGAACGGCTGCGGGCCGTGCGCGGCGGCGGGTTCACCGCGCTGGGCCTCGACCCCGCCGACGGGCCGGCCGCGCTGCGCCGGGCCCTGGAGATCGACCCGTGGGGCCCGGGGGGCGTCGTCGCGATGCCGGCGCCACCGCTCATGCACGGCACCGGCCTGTACTCGGCCCTCGGCGCGATGGCCGCCGGCTCGCCGGTCGCGCTGCTGCCCGGGCGCAGCACGACCGGCGCCGACCTCGTCGCGGCGATCGAGCGCCACGGCGTCACCGAGGTGACGATCGTCGGCGACGCGTTCGCCCTGCGCCTGCTCGACGCGCTGGACGCCGCGGTCGCGCAGGGCCGCACCCCGGTGATCCCGACCCTGCGCCGCATCCGCAGCGTCGGGGCGGTGTGGAGCCCGCCGGTGAAGCGCAGGCTGCTCGCGCACGCCGACCTGGCCCTGCACGACACCATCGCCGCGTCCGAGGGCGGCGTGTACGCGCTCTCCGTGCTCACCCGGGCCGACGGGGACGGCGCGGCGGGCACGTTCAGCCTGGCCCCGGGCGCCCGGCTGCTCGACCACGACGACCGCGACATCCCGCCGGGCTCCGACGAGGTCGGGCTGCTGGCCGCGCCGGTGGTCGCCGGGGCGGGCTACGAGGGCGACGCCGAGAAGACCGACGCGGCCTTCAAGGACATCGACGGCGTGCGCTACTCGATCCCCGGCGACATGGCCCGGTGGGGACCCGAGGGGCGGCTGCTGCTGCTCGGCCGGGGCAGCTCGGTGATCAACACCGGCGGCGAGAAGGTCTACGCCGACGAGGTCGAGCTGGTGCTGCGCGACCACCCCGCCGTGCGCGACGCCGTCGTGCTCGGCGTGCCCGACCCGCAGTGGGGCAGCGTCGTGGCCGCTGTGGTCGCGCTCGACCGGGGCAGCACGGCCACCGAGGACGAGCTGGCCGGGTTCGTCGCCCAGCGGCTGGCCGGCTACAAGAAGCCGCGCCGGATCGCCCTGGTCGACGAGGTGCGCAGGCTGAACACCGGCAAGAACGACCTGACCTGGGCGAGGTCGCGGTTCGCCGCGCCGGCCACCCGATGAGGGCCGGTACCCGCAGCGGCTGGTGGGTGGTGGTGGGCGGCTCGGTGCTGCTCACCCTGCAGAACGGCTTGATCATGAGCGCCTTCGGCGCCTACCTGGTGGTCATCACGGCCGACACCGGGTGGGCGCCGGGGGTGATCGCCATCGGCTACGCGGTGCTGCAGCTGGGCAACGGGTTCATCGCCCCGCTGACCGGCTGGGCCTGCGACCGGGTCGGCACCCGGGCGGTGGCCCGCACCGGGAACGTGATCACCGCGGCGGGCTTCGCGCTGGCCGCGACGACCGGGGAGGCGACGCAGTTCCTCGCCGCCGTGGTCGTGATCGCGCTGGGCGTCTCGGCGGCCGGGATCATGCCGCTGACCGTCGCGGTGGTCCAGGCGGTGCCCGAGCGGCGCACCCTCGCGCTCGGACTGCTGCCCACCGGCATCGCCGTGGGTGGGCTGGCGGTGCCGCTCGTCGCGCTCGCGCTGGACGCCGTGGGCTGGCGGATCACGTTCTTCGGCGTCGCCGCGGTGATCCTGGTGGTCGGCCAGCTCTCCGGGTCGGTGCTGCCCACCGAGCGGGCGGCGGCGCGGGTCGCCGCCGCGGCGGTCGCGGCCGCCGACGAGCCGGCCGGCCCGCTGCCCGCGGAGGTGGACCACGACCTGCGCGGCGCGCTGCGCACGTCGGCGTTCTGGCTGCTCGTGCTGGGGCACGGCTCCGCGCTCGTGGCGATCAGCGCGGTGAACCTGCACCTGGTGCCGCTGCTGACCCACGACCGCGGGCTGTCGCTGGCCACCGCCGCCGTCGTGATGGGCGTGCTGTCGATGGCCCAGCTGGTCGGGCAGGTGGTCACCGGGGTGATCGGCGACCGCATCGACAAGCGCCGGCTCGCCGCGGCCTGCATGGTCGTGCAGACGGTGGTGCTCGTGGTGCTCGCGCTCGCCCCCGACCTCCCGACGCTGCTGGCGGCGTCGGTCGTGCACGGGCTGGCGTGGGGGCTGCGCGGGCCGGTGATGACCTCGCTGCGCACCGACTACTTCGGGCTCGGCTCGTTCGGCACGATCATGGGCTGGTCGATGGGCTTCGTCTCGATCGGCCTGGTCGTGGGCCCGCTGCTGGTCTCGGCCCTGGAGGCCGGCTCCGGCTACCCGTTGGCCTTCGGCGCGCTCGCCGTGGTGACCGGGGCGGGCTCGCTGGCGTTCGTCGTGCTGCGCGAACCCCGACCGGTGCGCCAGCCCGTTGGCTGCGGACAGGCCCGTTGAGCGGCCTGTGAGCGGTGCTGCGCCCGCGCTGCCGCACGTCCTCGACGACGAGGGGCCCGCCGGGCTCAGCAGGCGGTGAAGTGGTCCAGCCCGACCCGGGGGACCTCCCACCCGATGCTGAACTCGACCTCGCGCCGCTCGCCGTCAGGGGCGTCCGGGTCGGGGAAGACGGCCTGGTGCGCCCCGCCGGTCGGCAGGTCGTCGATGGCCCGGGCCACGCCCGCGTCACCGCCGTGCGCGCCGACCCAGCCGCGCACCATCTGTCGGTAGTAGTCGACGGCCTCGCCCCACTCGCGGAACCGGTGCTCCTCGTCCACGCCGCTGACCAGCCACATGCCGCATCTCCGTCGATCGTCCAGCCATGTCGCCCTGTGCCCATTGCACCACGGCCGGACGCCGCCCACAGCCCCCGACGGGCCGCTCAGGCGTCGGCGGCGCCGATCGCGCGCGCCGCGCGCACGACGACCCTGCGGAACCACGCGTGGGCCGGTTCGTCGGTGTGCCGCTCGTGCCACCACAGCCGGGAGACCAGCGGCTCCAGCGGCGCGGGCGGGTCGAGCACGCGCAGGCCCAGCTGCTCGGCGTAGAGGCGGGCCAGGCGCTCCTGGACCAGCGCGAGCCGGTCGGTGGAGGCCACCAGGAACGGCACGGCCTGGTAGCTGTCGACGCGGATCCCGACGGCGGGGCGCACCCCCAGCGCGGCGAGCTGCCCGCTGACCGGCACGACCGAGGGGAACTCCGAGTCGCGGTGGTAGGGCACGACCCAGCCGGCGTCGCGCACGTCGTCCTCGGTCAGCGCGGCGCCGAAGCGCGACCCGCGCCCGGCGATGCACACCCAGCGGTCGCGGAACAGCGTCGTCGAGCGGATCTCCGGGACGCGGAAGCGGGCGTTCGGGGTGGACAGCACGGCGTCCACGGCCCGGATCGTCTGCGCGATGCGCGCCGACAGCGCCTCGCGCACCAGCACCAGGTTGAGCCGCACGTGCGGGGCCTGCTCGGCGGCCGTGGCGGCGAGCCGCTCGCCGAGCACCGCGATCGCGTAGTCGGACAGGACGACGGTGAACTCCCGGTGCGAGGTCGCCGGGTCGAACTCGGCGCCGGTCGACAGCAGCGCCTCGATGCCGTCGCAGACGCCCTCGACCCGGTCGGCCAGCTGGTGCGCGAGCGCGGACAGCTCGTAGCCGCCCTGGGCCCGCACCAGCAGCTCGTCGCCGAAGTGCTTGCGCAGCCGGGCCAGCGCGGCGCTGGCCGCGGGCTGGGAGAGCCCGACCCGCTGCGCGGCGCGGGTGACGTTCCGCTCGCGCAGCAGCTCGCGCAGGATCACGAGCAGGTTCAGGTCCAGGCCGGTGAGCCGCGAGGTCGAGGGTCCCACCCCGCCATCAAAGGCCACGGACGATCTCCGCGCCATGAGGCTCGCCTGGCCTTACCGCGGTATTCGCGTTGTCGATAGTCCGGCATCAGGAATGCCGGTGACCTGCGGCGATCGTTTACCGTCGAGATCGGATCCGGCGCGACGAACGCCGAGCACACCAGCCAATCCGCTCCCGGCGCCGCGCGCCACGAGGAGGTCGACAATGCTGTCGCAGGCCGACAACGAGATCCTCACCCGGGTCGGGCCGGGCACCCCGATGGGGGAGGTGCTGCGCCGCTACTGGACCCCGGCGCTGCTCTGCGAGGAGGTGCCCCTGCCGGGCGGCGACCCGGTGCGGGTCCGGTTGCTGGGGGAGAACCTGGTCGCGTTCCGCGACACCAAGGGGCGCGTGGGGCTGATCCAGGAGAACTGCCCGCACCGCGGTGCCTCGCTGTACTTCGGGCGCAACGAGGCCGGCCCGGACGGCACCTGCGGGCTGCGCTGCCCGTACCACGGGTGGCAGTTCGACGCCGAGGGCGCGTGCATCGACATGCCCTCCGAGCCGCCGACGAGCACGTTCAAGGACCGGGTCCGGGCCAAGGCCTACCCGGTGCACGAGTCCGGCGGCATCGTGTGGACCTACATGGGCCCGGCCGAGACGATGACCCCCTTCCGCGACTTCGGCACCGAGACGCTGCCCGCGCAGAAGGTCGTGGCCACCAAGCTGCACACCACGTGCAACTGGATCCAGACCATGGAGGGCAACCTCGACACCGCGCACATCTCCTGGCTGCACGCGTTCGCCGCCGCGGCCGACATCCCCGACGACGGCAGCGACAAGCCGGGCTACCCGACGAACAAGATGACCTGGAAGTTCTGGGCCACCGACCGCGCCCCGCGCATCGAGGTCGAGAACACCTGGTACGGCTTCCGCTACGGCGGGCTGCGCACCACCCCCAACGGCCACACCAACGTCCGGATCACCGAGTACGTCGCGCCCTACAGCACGATCATCGCCGCCATCCCGTACAACACGCGGCACCTGATGGTCGTGCCGATCGACGACACCAGCTGCTGGCGCTACAACTTCGACGCCCAGGAGCAGGCCAACCCACGGGGCTACGGCGGGGCGCCGCTGTTCGAGGCCAGCCCCTACGACACCGCGTTCACCCGGCGGACCGGCGGCATCACCCCGCGCACCCACGTCGCGGAGAACGACTACCTGATCGACCGCGAGAACCAGCGCACGGTCACCTTCACCGGTGTCTCGGACTTCGTCAGCCAGGACATGATGGTCACCGAGTCGATGGGACCGATCTACGACCGCAGCAGCGAGCAGCTCGGCCAGCTCGACAAGGCCGTCATCCGGATGCGGCGCCTCCTGATCGGCGCGGCCAAGGCGCTGGCCGCCGACGGCACCGCGCCGCCCGCGCTGGCCGGCGACGGCCGCGACTTCACCCGGATCCGCGCCGCCGACAAGACCCTGGAGGAGGGCGAGGACTGGCGCTACCTGGGCACCGACGACGACCCGGCCGTGCAGGAGGCGCTGGACTACCTCGCGGCCGAGCGGCACCCGGTCGCGGGCGACTGAGGGCCGCGACCGTGGGCATCCACCGGCTCAACCACGCCGTGCTCTACGTCCGCGACATCACCCGCAGCGTCGCCTTCTACCGCGACCTGCTGGGCTTCCGCGTCGTGATGGAGCGGCCGGGCACGGCGGCGTTCCTGCAGGCGCCGGACTCCACCAACGACCACGACATCGGGCTGTTCGCGATGGGCGACGGGCTGTCCGACTCGCCGGCCGGCACCACCAGCGTCGGGCTCTACCACCTGGGCTGGGAGGTCGGCACGCTCGGCGAGCTGGCCGAGCTGGCCGACGTGCTCGACCGCGCGGGCGCCCTCGTCGGGGCCACCGACCACGGCACGACCAAGAGCATCTACGCCCGCGACCCGGACGGCCTGGAGTTCGAGGTGGCCTGGCTGGTCCCGGCGAGGCTGATCGACGACGTGGCCATCGCCGGGCGCATGCGCCGCGGCGTGCGCCTCGACCTGGGCCGGGAGGTCGCCCGCTACGGCGCCCACACCCGCGGCGGCGTCGGGATCTCCACCCCGGCCGCCCCCGTCTGACAGCCCCGTCGAGAACGAACTTGTCGTGATCAACAAGCCCTGTTGATCACGACAAGTTCGTTCTCGACGGGAAACCTACTGAACGCTTGTTATGGTGTGCGGGTGCCGTCATCGTCGACAGCCCCATCCGCCCGGCGGCTCGCCGGGGCCATCGAGCCCGTCGCCGGGCAGGTCTACTTCGCGCCGGAGGCCCACGAGGCCTACCAGGCGCTCGGGTTCGCGGGCAGCCCGCGCTCGACGCGCGGCGTCCAGGCCCCGGACGGGCCGGCGTACTTCACCAGCCGGGGCTCCGTGCTCGGGCAGGTCCCCGGGGAGGTCGTCGCGGCCGCCTTCGGGGTGTTCAACCCGGACGCCGTCATCCCCTCCGTCGCGCACGGCTGGTCGATCACCGACGCCGCCACGATCTGCGCGGCCCGCACCCGGGGTGCCACCGCGCAGCTGGTGCGGGTGCTGGGGGAGCAGCCAGAGGGGGCCGAACGGGCCCGCGACCTGCTGCAGCGCGCGGTCGAGCCCCTGCGCCCGGAGGGCAAGGCGCTGTTCGCGGGCCTGCTGTCCCTCGGGCTGCCCGGCGACCCGGTCGGCGACGTGTGGCGGCTGGCCGACCTGCTGCGCGAGTACCGCGGCGACGCGCACATCGCGGCCTGGGTGTCGGCCGGGTTCGACGCCACCGAGATCGGGCTGCTCACCGAGGCCTTCTGGGGGCTGCCGCTGCGCAGCTACGTCCGCACCCGCGCCTGGACGCCCGAGCAGCTCGACGCCGCCGAGGAGCGGCTGGTGGCGCGCGGGTTGCTCGCGGACGGCGCGCTGACCGAGCTCGGCCGCGCCGAGCGCGAGGCCGTCGAGGTCGCCACCGACCGGGTCTGCGCGCCGATCGTCACCGCGCTCGGCGACGACCTGCCCGCCCTGCTCGACATCCTGATCCCCTGGGGGAAGGCGGTCCGGGCCGCGGCCGGATACCCCGCCGCCGGCCCGCACGACCTGGCCGACTCCACCCGCTGAGCCGCCGCGGCCGAGCCCGGGCGGGTGGGTCGATCGGCACGCCCGACCCGGGACCTCCGGCCGGTCCCGCGACCGGGTCCGCCCGGGCAGCCTGTGTCGATCATCGACGAGGCGGAGGACGCATGAACGGGCTCTGGCACGATCCGGGCGGGCACGATCCGGGCAGCGGGAAGGCCGCCGGGCGGCGCGGGAGGTCGGCGAAGGTCGGGACGGCGCTGGGCGCCGGGCTGCCGCTGGGGTTGGCCGCGGTGCGGCTGGTCGTCCGACGTCGCAGGCGGGCAGGGGAGCGCGACGGCGCGACCGGGGCCCCCGCGAGCTGACGCCACGGGCCCGGGCGGAACACCGCCCGGGCCCGTTCCGGCGGCGGGGCCGCCGCGGTCGGGAGGTGACGCCGGCTCAGCCGGTGCCGTCGGGGCCGGCGGCGAGGAGGTCGGCGACGGGCCGGCGCGGCGTCGCCGGGACCGGCCAGCCGCGACCGATCCGCAGCACCGCGTGCGGCGCCCGGATGCCGTGCACCAGCCGGCGCAGCCGCTCGCGCGTCTGCGGCACCTCCACCACCTGGGACAGGAACGACGCGCTCAGCCCCTCGGCCGTGGCGGTCAGCAGGACCTTCTGCAGCGCCTGGCCGGCCTGCACGTCCGCGCTGTGGCCGCTCAGGTGCGCGGTCAGCACCGCGATCAGCGGTTCGCTCTCGCGCCCGTCGGCGGGGTCGGCGCCGCTGACGCCGCGCAGCGCCCACCGGTCGCCCGCCGCGCCCGCGGCCTGCTGGTGGTGGGCGGCGGTGACCAGCTCCCGCACCCTGCGCCGCTCGCCGGGCCCGTCGACGACCTGCAGCCACGCCCCTTCGTCCTGCGCGGCGCGCCGCAGCGCGTACTGCTCGGGGACGGTCACGGCGGCATCGGCGAACGGGTGCGGATCGCTGCGCCGGCGCCGGATGGCCTCGATGAGCCGGCGCTCCCCGGGGCTCGCCGGCCGGTGCCCGCCCCGGCGCACGACGGCGATGACGTCGGGGTCGTCGCGGTCGGGGAGCACGGTGACCAGCGGTCGGACGCCGTACCCGCGCAGCGCGATGCGCAGCGTGTACAGCGCGGCGCCGCAGGCCAGGCGCAGCTCGCGATCGTCGGGGTCGGTCGCCGGCATCCGGCGACCCCGGTCGGCGAGCAGCGCGATCGAGGTCGGGTCGACCCGGAAGCGCCAGGGCTGGGTGTTGTCCGGCGACGGGGCCCGGCCGGCCGCGGCCAGCACGTCGGCGGTCTGCTCCGGGGTCAGGCCGAGTGCGGCCGGTGCCTCGTCCATGTCGTCCGTCCCGGATGCTCGACGTTCGCTGTCGACATCGAGGGTGCCGGGCGGGCGGGGTGTCCGGGTACGGCCGAAAGACCCGAGCGCCCACCGCCGGACGATCCCCGCCGCGTGCCCCGAGGATCAGCCGCGTCCGTAGACCACCAGCACGTTGCCCCACGGGTCGCGCACCACCGCCCGCACCTCGTGCGGGCCCTGCTCCGGCTCCCGCACGACGCTGCCGCCGGCCTCGACGATCGCGGCCACGCTGGCCGCCACGTCGGCGACCTTGAACGACGCCGCCGCCGCGCCGTCGGTGACGTCCTCGGCCGGCCCGGCCAGTGCCAGGGTCGTGCCGCCCGCGTCGAGCGCGGCGTACCGGTCGCCGTCGACGAACTTGCGCCCGAGCCCGAAGACGCCCTCGTAGAACCGCACCGCGGCGGCCACGTCGGCCACCGGGTGCAGCACGTTGCCGATCTTCACCGGCTCACCGGCACCGCTCGTCCCGCCGCTCATCCCGTTCCGTTCGTCTCGTGCCGCCGTGCGGCGTGGTTCCCACCGCCCGCGGCCCGGCCGGACGAGACGCCCGGCCGGGCCGTGGGACGGTCAGGTGTAGGGCGCGCCGAGCGGGTCGACGGTCTCGTGGTCGCCGACGCCCGCGGCGAGCCGGGCCAGTGCCCAGTCGCCGTCGCCCAGGACGTGGTCGATGGCGGTGAGCCGGCTGGTGTAGTGCCCCACGGTGTACTCGGCGGTGACGCCGATGCCGCCGTGCAGCTGGATGGCGTCCTTGCCGATGTGCCGCCCCGCCCGGCTGGTCTGCAGGCGGGCCCGGTCGGCTGCGGTGACCACGTCGCCGCCGGTGTCGACCACCAGGCTCGCCCACAGGGCCGTGCTGCGCGCCAGCTCCAGCGAGACGTACATGTCCGCGGCCCGGAACGTGAGCGCCTGGAACTTGTTCAGCGTGACGCCGAACTGCTTGCGCGTCCGCAGGTACTCCGTGGTCGTGGACAGCGCCGTGGCCATCGCGCCGATGCTCTCGTGCGCGTAGGCGATGCGGGCCAGCGAGTGCGCCCGCTCGATCGCGGCGGCGCGGTCGTCGGTGCCCTCGCCGAGCGGCTCGGCCGGCGTGCCCGCCAGCTCGACCTTCGCGACGCGGGTGCCGTCGTGGCTGCGGTAGCCGCTGCGCGTGAGGCCCTCGGCGTCGCCGCGGACGACGAACAGCCGGGTGGCCCCGTCGCCCACGACGGCGCTGACCACGAGGACGTCGGCGCGGGCGCCGTTGGGCACCGGCTCCTTGACCCCGGTCAGCCGCCAGGTGCCGCCCTCCTCGGCGGCCCGGACACCCGAGGCCGACGTGCTCCACCGGGTGCCGGGCTCGGCGTGCGCGAACGCCGGCACCAGCGTCCCCTCGGCCAGACCGGCCACCAGCTCGCCGCGCTGCGCGTCGGTGCCGACCGCGTCGATCAGGCCACCGGTCAGCACCACGGCCTGCACGTACGGCTCGGGGGCCAGCACGCGGCCGATCTCCTCGGCCACGATGGCCACCTCGACGTGGCCGGCGCCCGCGCCGCCGTGCTCCTCGGCGAAGGGCAGCCCCAGCAGGCCCATCTCGGCGAGCTGCGACCAGGTCTTCTCGTCGAAGCCCGGGTCGGCCGCGACCACCGCCCGGCGCTTCTCCCCGTCGTAGGCGCGGGCGAGCAGCCCGCTCACGGCCTGGCGCAGCGCGTTCTGCTCGTCGTCGTAGCTGAAGTCCACTAGATCACAGCCCCAGGATCGTGCCGGCGATGATGGTGCGCTGAACCTCGTTCGAGCCACCGTAGATGGTGACCTTGCGGTAGTTCAGGTACTCGGGGGTGGCGGCCCGCGCCCACTCCGGGACCGCCGAGTCGTCGTCGGCGAAGGAGGCCAGCGACAGCGGACCGGCGATGTCGACGAACAGCTCGGTGGCCGCCTGCTGCAGCTCGGAGCCGCGCAGCTTCAGCACCGACGAGGCCGGGTGCGGCTTGCCGTCCGCGGAGTGCGCGACGACCCGCAGCGCCGTCAGCTCCAGGGCCAGCAGCTCGTTCTCCAGCTCGGCGATGCGCGCGGACATGCGCGGGTCCTCCGCGAGCGGGCGGCCGTCGGCCAGCACCTCGGAGGCCAGCTGCTTGGCGTCGGCCAGCATCCGCTTGGTCGCCCCGACCCGGGCGATGCCCGCCCGCTCGTTGCCGAGCAGGAACTTGGCGTAGTCCCAGCCGCGGTTCTCCTCGCCGATCAGGTTCTCCGCGGGCACCCGGACGTCTTCGAAGAAGACCTCGTTGACCTCGAAGCCGCCGTCGATGAGCTCGATCGGGCGCAGCGTGACGCCCGGGGTGTCCATCGGGAACACCAGCATCGAGATGCCGCGCTGCTTCTTGGGCGCGTCCGGGTCGGTGCGCACCAGGCAGAAGATCCAGTCGGCGTACTGGCCGAGCGTGGTCCAGGTCTTCTGCCCGTTGACGACGTACTCGTCGCCCTCGCGGACCGCCGTGGTGCGCAGGCTCGCGAGGTCGGAGCCGGCGTCGGGCTCGGAGAAGCCCTGGCACCACCAGATGTCCAGGTTCGCCGTCGCCGGCAGGAACCGCTGCTTCTGCGCGTCGCTGCCGAACGCCGCGATCACCGGGCCGATCATGCTGGTGTTGAACGCCAGCGGCTCGGGCACGCAGGCCAGCTGCATCTCCTCGCGCCAGATGTGGCGCTGCAGGGGCGTCCAGTCGCGCCCGCCCCACTCCGCGGGCCAGTGCGGCACGGCGAGCCCGGCGGCGTTCAGGATGCGCTGGGTCTCGACGTACTGCTCGCGGCCCACGTCGCGGCGGGCCGCGACGGCGTCGCGGGTCGTCTGCGGCACCTTGGTGGTGAAGAAGGTGCGCATCTCCTGTCGAAAGGCTTCGTCCTCGGGGGACAGCTGCAACCGCATCCCGACCACTTCCTCCACGTCCCTCGAGAGCACTGCGGGCCTCGTACCGAACCGGCCGGTAACACCCGATGCCCGCCATGATGCCCCGCCGCACCCGCTTGACCAATGCCACGACCGCACCCGGAACGGTGGACGGGCTCGGGCGCTCGTCACACCCGGGGGCCGGGGTGCTCGCGAACCGGTGCCCGGGCGGCCCTCACGGGCGACGCCGACGGTGCTGCGCGCGGACGGGTGACGGGCGTCCGGCGGCGGTTGCGGCGCGCCTCGCGGGAGGAGGACATTCATCGGCGGGACTGCACTCGATGCGGAGGTGCGACGTCGATGAAGATCGCGGACATCCTCGGGGTGAAGGGCGGTGCGGTGCACTCGGTGCGCCCGACGTCCACCGTCGAGCAGGTGGTGGACCGGCTCGGCGCGTACGGCGTCGGAGCCCTGCTGGTGGGCGACGAGCACGTCGCCATCCGCGGCATCGTCTCCGAGCGCGACGTGGTGCGCGGGCTGCGCGAGCACGGCGCCGCCGTGCTGGCGATGCCGGTCACCGCCGTGCTGACCAGCCACGTCCGCACCTGCACCCCGCAGGAGACCATCGCGGTGGTCATGGCCAGGATGACGACCGGCCGGTTCCGGCACATGCCGGTGGTCGAGGGCCGGACGCTCGTCGGGATGGTCAGCATCGGCGACCTGGTCAAGCACCGGGTGCGGGAGATGGAGCTGGAGACCGGCGTCCTGCGCGACGTGGTCATCGCCCGGCACTGAACCACCGCCCGCACAGCGGCACGGGGCCGGCGGTCGGAGCCCGGGGTCCGCACCCCACGCCCAGCAGGACCTACCGTGGGGAGCGGATCACCGGCGATGCGACGAGGAGCACCCGTGCCCGAGCCGTTCCACCCCGACCTGCGCGCCGCGCGCTTCCTGCCCCGGGCGGCCGTCGGTCCGCGCAGCCTGCGGCTGGTCCGGGCGGCGACGCGGCTGGGCGCGGCCGCCGCGCGGTCGAAGGCCGAGGTCGTGGCCGTGTCCGAGGCCGTGTCGGTGCGGGTGTTCCGCCCGGCGGTGGCGGCGGCCCCGACGCCGGCGCTGCTGTGGATCCACGGCGGCGGGCTGGTCATGGGCCACGCCGCCATGGACGACGACTTCTGCCGCCGCGCCGCCCGGGAGCTGGGTGCCGTCGTCGCCTCGGTCGAGTACCGGCTGGCCCCCGAGCACCCGTTCCCGACCCCGCTGCACGACTGCTACGCGGCGCTGGAGTGGCTGGCGGAGCGGCCCGACGTCGACGCGCGCCGGATCGCGGTCGGCGGGGCCAGCGCGGGCGGCGGCCTGGCCGCCGCGCTGGCCCTGCTGGCCAGGGAGCGCGACGCGATCCACCTCGCGTTCCAGCTGCTGGTCTACCCCATGCTCGACGACCGCACCGTCCGCGCCGCCGACGGCACCGCCGACCGGCTGCGGATGTGGAATGCGGCCAGCAACCGCTTCGGCTGGCGCTGCTACCTCGGCGCCCCCGACGGCGAGGTCCCCCCGCTGGCCGCACCGGCCAGGGCGCCCGACCTGACCGGGCTGCCCCCGGCGTGGATCGGCGTCGGCACCCTGGACCTGTTCCGCGACGAGGACCGTGAGTACGCCCTACGGCTGCGCGAGGCGGGCGTGGCGGTCGAGCTGCACGAGGTGCCCGGTGCCTACCACGGCTTCGACATGGTCCAGCGCAGGGCGCCGGTGTCGCGGGAGTTCGTGGGCGCCCAGCTCGCGGCCGTGGACGCCGCGCTCCAGAGCTGATCAGGGCGTCCGCGACGGGTTGAGCTCCGCGCGGTGGCCCGGCTGGTGCCCACCGCCGCGCCGCCCCGCCCCACGGGCGCCGTTCCCGGCGGCGAGCGCGGGCTGGGCCTGCAGCCAGCCCAGCACCTGCTCCGGCGGCAGCGGGATCGAGAACAGGTACCCCTGGCCCAACCGGCAGCCCGCGGTCAGCAGGGCGTTGCGCTGCGCGGGGGTCTCCACGCCCTCGGCCACCACCGGCAGCGTCAGCGCGTGCGCCAGGTGCACGATCGTGCCCACCAGCGCGGTCTGGCGCGCGGACGTCTCGATCCCGTCGACGAACGAGCGGTCGATCTTGAGGCTGTCCACGGCGTGCAGGCGGACGTAGTCCAGCGAGGCGAAGCCGGTGCCGAAGTCGTCGATCGCGATCCGCACGCCGTGCTCGTGCAGCGCCGCGAGGTTGCCGGCGACCTGTGGGTCGTCGGTGAGCAGTGCCGTCTCGGTGATCTCCAGGGCGAGCGCGTCGGCCGGGACGTCCCAGCGCTGCAGCGCTGCGATCACGTCCTGCACGAAGCCCTCCGCGCGCACCTGGTGGGCCGAGACGTTGACGTTGACGTTCGGTTTCGCGCCCGGGGCCCGCTCGCGCCAGCGCGCGACGTCGGCCAGCGCGCGGTCGAGGACCCAGGCGCCCAGCGGCACGATCAGCCCGGTCTCCTCGGTGATCGGGATGAACTCCGATGGGGGCACCGTGCCCCGGCGCGGGTTGAACCAGCGCAGCAGCGCCTCGAACCCGACGGTCGCCCCGCTGACCAGGTCGACGATCGGCTGGTAGCGCAGCGCGAACTCGTCGGCGGCCAACGCCTGCTGCAGCTCCGTGCGCACCGCGACCCGGTCGACGGCGGCCAGGTGCAGCCCCGGGTCGTAGCGCCGCCAGCGGCCCTTGCCGCTCGCCTTGGCCGCGTAGAGGGCGAGGTCGGCGCGGCGCAGGAGCTCGGCGGGGTCCTCGGCCCCACTGGTGCTGACCACGCCCACGCTGACCGAGTTCGTCAGCCCGCCGGCGACGTCGAACGGCCCGCGCAGCGCCTCGACCACCCGCGCGGCCAGCTCGTCGACGTCGCCGGCCTGCGCGGCGTCCTCCACCAGCACGGCGAACTCGTCGCCGCCCAACCGGGCCGGGGTGTCCTGCGGGCGCAGCAGCGCGGTGAGCCGGGCGGCCACCGCGACCAGCAGCTCGTCGCCGGTTCCGTGCCCGATCGTGTCGTTGACCAGCTTGAAGTCGTCGAGGTCGATGAGCAGCACGCCGATCGTGCACTCCTCGTCGGCGGCGGCGCGGGTGATCGCGTGCGCGACCCGGTCGGAGAACAGCACCCGGTTCGGCAGGCCGGTGAGCACGTCGTGGAAGGCGCGGTGGGTCAACTCGCGCTCCAGGCGCCGCTGCTCGGTGATGTCGCGCAGGGTGAAGACGACGCCGCCGACGGTGGGGTCGGCGCGCAGGTCGCTGACCGAGGCCTCGACGTCCACCTGCTCGCCGTCCGAGCGCCGGATGCGGTAGGCCCACAGCCGCGACTCCGGCGCCCGCGACCGGCGCGGGTCGACCAGCACCCGGGCGGCGGTCTCCCGGTCGGCGGGGTCGAGCAGTTCGAGGACGGGCCGGTCGACCAGCGGCGTCGGGCCCAGCATCGTGCGCGCCGACGGGCTGGCGTAGCGCACGGTGCCGTCGTCGCGCACGATCAGGATGACGTCGGCGGCGTTCTGCACGAGCGTGCGGAAGTAGGCCTCGTTGTCGAGCCGGCGCATCTCCCGGGCCAGCGCCACCCGCTCCACCGCCAGCGCGACCTGCGACGCCAACACCTCCAGCGACCCCTGCAGCACCAGCAGCACCGGCTCGGTCGCCGCGACGACGAGCAGCCCCACCGAGGCGCACGCGGCGTTCGTCCCGTGCGGGACGAGCGGGCACAGCAGGGACGCCGGGAACCCCCGCGCGGCCCCGGCGGCGGCACCGTCGAGCGACCCGGCGGCCACCAGCGCGCTCGTCCCGGGCGCGACCGCGGCTCCCGCCCAGGCGCTCGACCACTGCTCGGGGGGTACGACCAGGAGCGCGTGACTGCCGGTGGCCCCGGCCGCGCACCCCTCGGCGGGCACGAGCAGCACCGTGCGGTGCGGCGATCCCGCTGGGACGAGCCGCTCGACCGCGCGCGCGACGGACGTGGCGACGTCCTCGATGCCGGAGGCGGCCACCAGGTCCGCCCCGGCCGAGCGCAGCGTCAGCTCCCGCTCCACGGCCGCGCCGTGGCGGGCCATCACCCCCGACAGCCGGATCAGCCCGAGCACGACCAGCACCGCCGAGCCGACCGCGATCGTCAGGCCGTTCTGCACGCCGTCGGTCAGCGCGTCGGCGAGCAGCGCGCCCGACGGCACCAGCGAGACCACCAGCACCATCGCGATCCCCGCCGGGCTCCGGCGGGGGCGCGCGGTGCGCCCGGCGCTCGCCAGGTGGGCCATCGACGGGTGCAGCGCGGCCGCCCCCCAGGCGAGGTAGAACAGCACCCACCCGACGTCGAACGGGCCGAACCCGAGCCCGGACCCACCCGGCGCCAGCAGGCCGTACTGCACGTCGCTCACCAGCAGCCCGACCGCGCCGAGGGCCAGCAGCCCGACCGTGCGCCCCCGGCCGCCCGTGGCCAGCAACTGGACGAGCACCGCCAGCAGCAGGAGGTCGCCGACGGGGTAGGCGATCGTCGTGGCGCGCTGCAGCACGGTCAGCCCGGAGTCGTGCACGTGCGGGTCGATCAGGAAGATCCAGCTCAGCAGGCCGACGGCGACCGCGACGCTCAGCGGGTCCAGCACGCTCCCGCCACCGCTGCGCCCCACGCGCCGCCACACCAGCAGCAGGCCGGTTGCGGCGAGCGGGTACTGGGCCAGGTAGAACGCGTCGACGGGGGAGGGGAACCAGCCGCTGCCGAACGCGATCTTCATCGCGGCCCCGCCCGCACCGACGGCCGTCGTCGTCGCGAACAGCCACCACGGCGCGCGCGGGCGCGGTCGGTGGACGACGATGCCGATCACGATCGCGGCCGTCCCGCTCAGCGCCAGCACCACCCAGAGGACGACCTGCAGCGGTGCGAGCACGGTCGACAGCGCGACGACGGCGAGGACCCACGCGGCGTACAGGGCGAGCACGATGCGCGACCGCATCGATCCCCTCCTCACCCCGCGCCGCGCTGGCCGTGTCCGCGCCGCAGGACCCGAGCCTGCCACCGCGCGGGCGGGCCCGAGTGGTTCACCACACGATCGGGAACGACCCCGGCGCGACCGCGGAGGAAGGTCTCAGCGGCAGCATCCCCTGGCGCCCGGCGGCGACGGCGGGTAACGAGGGAGGCCGACGCCCGACCCGCTGCACACCCCAACCGCTGCACACCGGCCGCACCAGGAGGACCGTGTGAGGACCGCAATCTGCGACATGCTCGGCATCGACATCCCCGTGCTCGCGTTCAGCCACTGCCGCGACGTCGTCGCCGCGGTCACCAACGCCGGCGGCTTCGGGGTGCTCGGCGCGTCCTCGCACACCCCCGAGCAGCTGGAACGGGAGCTGGCCTGGATCGACGACCACGTGCACGGGCGCCCCTACGGCGCCGACATCCTGATGCCGGGCAAGTTCGAGGGCAAGGGCCAGGGCCTGGACGTCGAGGACCTCGCCGGCCGGGTGCCGGCGGGGCACCGCGAGTTCGTGCGCGACCTGCTCGCCCGCAACGGCGTCGAGGCCGCCGCCGACGGCCCGGTGCGCGCACTGGTCGGCGACGAGCTCAACGCGCAGCTGCTCGACGTCGCCCTGAGCCATCCAATCAGGCTCATCGCCAACGCCCTGGGCGTCGCGCCGCCGTCGATGATCGAGCGGGCGCACGCGGCGGGGATCCCCGTCGCCGCGCTCGTCGGGGCGAAGGAGCACGCGGTGCGCCAGGTCGAGGCCGGGGTCGACGTGATCGTCGCGCAGGGCACCGAGGCCGGCGGGCACACCGGGGAGGTCAGCACGATGGTGCTGGTGCCCGAGGTGATCGAGGCGGTGTCCGCCGTCCGCGCGGTGCCGGTGCTGGCGGCCGGCGGGATCGTGACCGGCCGCCAGGTGGCCGCGTCGATCGCCCTGGGCGCCGCGGGGGCCTGGACGGGATCGGTGTGGCTGACCACCGAGGAGGCCGAGACCGCCCCGCACACCGTGCAGAAGATGCTCGCCGCCTCCTCGCGCGACACCGTGCGCTCGGCGGCGCGCACCGGCAAGCCGTCGCGCCAGCTGCGCTCGGCCTGGACGGACGCGTGGGACGCGCCCGGCGCTCCGAGCCCGCTGCCGATGCCGCTGCAGTCGATGCTCACCGAGCCGGCCCTGCGACGGCTGGACGCGCTGGCCGAGCGGGGGCACCCGGGAGCGCAGGAGCTGGCGACGTACTTCGTGGGGCAGGGCGTCGGGCTGATGGGGAAGGTGCGCCCGGCGCGGGAGGTGGTGCGGGAAATGGCGGAGGACCTGCTGGACGCCGCGGAGCGGCTGCAGGCGGCGTTGGGGGTCGACGAGGACTGAGGTGGCAGCCGGTCACCACCTGCATGATCGTCAACCGGCCCGACCCGAACGTGAACCCCGCCCCGAGTTCCCGGTCCACGGCCGCGAGCAGGTGGTGCCCCGGCCGGTCGATCCCGACCCCGCGATGGCGGAAGCCGTGCTCGGCGACGATTCCGCTGACGATCCGCCGCGCCGGCGCCCACCGGGAGTCGGGGACGGGGCCGTCGCAGCCCCAGGGCGCCAGGGCGAGGCTGCGCCCGCCGAACTCGGCGGGGACGTCGTGGCCGCCGGTGGAGCCGGTCGCCCCGCGCACCGGGTACCAGTCGAACGGCCCGAGCTCGCGGTCGAGCGCGTGGCGGATGCGGGCCTGCATCCGCTCGTACGCGGCGACGGCCTCGTCGAGGGTCGGGCGGGCGCGCAGGTCGGCGTAGCTGGTCACGGGGTGCTCCTGGGGTGGCCGGCGATGGTGGCGGCGGCGTCGTGCTGACCGGGGGAACCGGGGGAGAGGTCCTGGCCGGTGATCTCGACGACGGGGTGGCCGTGGGGGCGGGTGGCGGTGAGGCCGTCGACGAACCGGGTGAGGGCGGCGTCGGGACCGGGGACCTCCGAGCCGAGCCAGGCGACCGTCGCGACGGTCGCGTCGGGCCGCCCGGCCAGCGTCAGCTGGTTGAGCGCGTGTTCCCGCAGCGCGGTCAGCTCGTGGGTGACGGCGGGCAGGGAGTCGGCCACGGTGGTGGTGGAGCCCGGCGCGTGGACGGCGACGTGGTCGGCGGTGGTGGCGTCGCCGACCGCGACGGCGGCGCGGGGCACGTCGTCGACGTCGAGCAGCAGCAGGTGGCGACCGGTGGTGTCGGCGGCGAGGGTGTCGGCGACCGTGGTGAGGGCGTCGCGGCGGTCGTGCAGGTCGGCGAGGTGGTCGACAAGGGTCGGATCGGTGGTTCTGGAATCCGCGAGCCGGGCCGTGGTGGCGGCGATGGCCTCGGCGGTGCGCGCCGCCTCGGTGTCGAGGCGGGAGCGGTTGGCCTCGTCGCGGGCGGCGGCGGGGAGGCCGTCGCGGTCGCCGACGAGGTCGGGGTCGGTGCGCAGCAGCCGCTGCTGCTGGGCGGGGGTCAGCGAGGCCCACCAGGCGGCGTTCCGGTCGGGCGCGGCGTCGGCCCCGGGGGGCGCGGGGAGCGCCTCGGTGGTCGGGACGTCGGCGGCGGCGGTGAGGACGGCGGCGAGGGTGGCGTCGAGTTCGTCGGCGCGGCGCAGGATGTCGGTGAGGGAGGCGGTGAGCTCGGCGGCCAGCGGGTCGGCGGGGAGCCAGGGGAGCGCGGGCGCCGGCGCGGTGACCGTGCCGTCGGGGTCGATGCGCAGGCCGTGGGCCGCGGCGACGGCGTCGATCTCGGCCAGGTCGCGGCGCAGGTCGGCGACGGCGTCGGCGGCCCGACCGAGGGCGGGGCCCAGGGCCGTCAGCGTGCCGGCGGCCCGGCGGAACCGACCGGCGAGCCGCTCGTGCTC
>NZ_JAHDTH010000056.1 GCF_018531445.1 Pseudonocardia lacus | reverse complement strand
ACCGGTCGGCCTGCTCGGCCCAGAACGCCTCCCGATCGGCATCGGCACGGTCATAGGCCTCGGCCGTGACATTGGCCTGCGCGGCGAAGGCATCGCCGGGCGGGAAGCTACGGCTCTCGGTGGACAGATTGCTCAATGTCGGTACGGCCACGGGCTCGGGCCTCACTTCGACAGCCATGCGGCATTCCTCCCGGCCCGGCTCACTGCAGCGCGAACCCGTCGTAGCCCTTGGCGACGACGGTCTCGCAGACCTGGCGGTAGGTGCCGACGCCGCCGGCGTAGGGCATGAAGATCCGCGGCTTGCCCGGGATGTTCGCCCCCAGGTACCAGGAGTTCGCCCGCTTGTAGAGGGTGCGGTCGGCGACCTCGTTGACGTGCTCGACCCAGGAGTCCTCGGCCTCGACCGTGGGCTCGATCCGCGCGGCGCCGCTCGCGCGCAGGTGCTCGATCGCGTCGGCGATGAAGTCGACGTGCTGCTCGATCGACGTGGTCATGTTGGACAGCACCGACGGGCTGCCCGGCCCGGTCACCATGAACATGTTCGGGAACCCGGCCGTCATCACCCCCAGGTACGTGCGCGGGCCCGCGGCCCACTTGTCGCGCAGCGCCAGCCCGTCGCGGCCGGTCACCTCCATCTCCAGCAGCGGTCCGGTCATCGCGTCGAACCCGGTGGCGAACACCAGGACGTCGAGCGGGTAGTGCTCGGCGGAGGTGCGCAGGCCCTGCGGGGTGATCTCCTCGATCGGGTCGCTGCGGACGTCGACCAACGTCACGTTGTCGCGGTTGTAGGTCTCGTAGTAGCCGGTGTCCAGGCAGATGCGCTTGGTCCCGATCGGGTAGTCCCTGGGCGTGAGCAGCTCGGCGGTGTCCGGGTCGCGGACGATCTGGCGGATCTTGGCGCGGACGAACTCCGCCGCGGTCTCGTTGGCCTCCGGGTCGACCGCGATGTCGTTGAACGACCTCAGCAGCTGCGAGCCGCCGATCCGCCAGGCCTCCTCGTAGATCCGGCTGCGTTCCGCGTCGCTGACCGACAGGGCCGAGATGTCGCGCAGGAGACCGATGTTGCTGCCGGTCGGCGACATCCGGGCGAACGCCCGGTGCTCGTCGTAGTTCGCCTTCCAGTCCCGCTCGCGCTCCGGGTCCATCGGCGAGTTCTTCGACGGCAGGCTGTAGTTCGGGGTGCGCTGGAAGACGTACAGGTGCCCGGCGTCCTCGGCCAGCACCGGGATCGCCTGGATGCCGGTGGACCCGGTCCCCACCACCCCGACGCGCTTGCCGGTGACGTCGACACCCTCCCGCGGCCAGCGGGAGGTGTGGTGCCAACTCCCGGCGAACGACCCCAGGCCGGGGAAGTCGGGCACGTTGGTCGCCGACAGGCAGCCGACCGCCATGATCAGGTACGTGGTGGTGATCCGGTCCCCGCGATCGGTGCGCACCGTCCAGCGGTCGAGCTCGGCGGAGTAGGTCGTCGAGACGACCCGGGTCTCGAACTGGATGTCGCGGTGCAGGTCGAACCGCTGCGCGACGTGGTCGGCGTACTCCAGGAGCTCGGCCTGCGGGGCGTAGGCCTGCTTCCAGCTCCACTCCTGCTGCAGCTCCGGGGAGAACGAGTAGGAGTAGGACAGGCTCTCCACGTCCACCCGCGCGCCCGGGTAGCAGTTCCAGAACCAGGTGCCGCCGACCTGCGGTGCCGCTTCGATGACCCGCACCGACAGCCCCGCCTGCCGCAGCCGGTGCAGCGTGTACATGCCGGCGAAGCCGGCCCCGACGACGACGGCGTCGTACTGCGCGACGGAGGTGGCGGCGGCCGGCTCACCGGCCGATTGCGTCTTCAGCATGCTCTTGCCTCTCGATCAGGGGTGTCCGGGACGCGGGGTCCGCCCGCCGGTCCTGCCGGAGCCGTCCGGTGCGGACCCCGCGGCCCGCGCTCAGACGGTCGCCGGGGCGGCCGCGGTGGTGCCGGCCGCCTCGTCCCGCGCCGCCGAGGCCCGCCGGCCGGCGCGGATCGCCACCAGCGACAGGGCGATGCCGGTCAGCCCGGCGACGCCGGCCAGCGCCAGGGCGACGTTGTAGGAGCCGGTCAGGTCGAACGACAGGCCCCAGGCGGGCGCGCCGAACGCCAGCCCGATCCACAGACCCGAGATCACCGTGCCGTAGATGACCGGGAACCGGGCCCGCCCCACGCTCTGCACGGTGACCAGCGGCAGCGCGATGGTCGGCGTGGCCAGCGCGAGCGCGGCCAGCGGGAGGATGAAGAAGTAGGGGGTCAGCCCGTTGCCGCTCAGCAGCGCCATGCCCGGCAGACCGATGATGTAGGCGACCGACAGGAACGCCAGCGTGGCGTGGATGCCCCACCGGTCGTGCATGTAGCCCAGGATCGGCTTGGCCAGCATCCCGCACACGGAGTAGAGCGAGACCAGCAGCCCCGCCGCGGCCAGGTCGATCCCGTCGGCGGCGAACACCGCCGGCATGATGTTCGCGAACGCCGCCTCCAGCCCGAAGATGGCCGCCGCCACGGTCAGCAGGATCACCACCGCGGCGATCCCGCCGGCCAGCAGCTTCGCCCGCCGGGGCGTCTCACCGGTGTCCGTCGCGGCCACCTCGGCCCGCGGCGGGTTGGAGATCAGGAAGATGCCCGGCAGCACCGCGAGCACCGTGACCAGCAGCGCGATCGTCAACAGCCCGCCCTGCCAGCCGAGCGCGGCGATCACCGGCGGGAACAGGAAACCCCAGACGAACCCGCCCAGCCCGGTCGCGGCCGCGACGATCCCGAGGATCGTGCCGCGCCGCTCGTGCACGTGCCAGCCGATCACGATCGTGTTCGCCGCCAGGCTGGTGCATCCCGCCCAGCCGATGCCCAGCGGCACCGAGAGCAGGTAGAACACCATGATCGTCGGGGCGTAGGCCATGCCGACCAGGCACGCCACGACCAACGTCGCCGAGCAGATGACCACGATCTTCGGGCCGCGGTCGGTCATCGCCTTGCCGAGCAGGGTGAACACCGCGGCGCTGGAGAGCGTGTAGATGCTGTACCAGAGCAGGAACTGCGCCGCCGACACCCCGAAGTGCGCGGATCCGGGCACGACCAGGAAGCCCAGCCCGATCGACAGCGAGATCGTCAGCATCAGGGAGAACGCCCCCGCTGTCGACAGTGCTCGCCGCCTGCGGTATCCGGGCCGGTCCGGGTCGTGAACGTCGTTGTCCACAAGCTCACTGGTCATGATCTCTCCCTGGTGGGATCACGTGCTCCGGGGGTGGTTCCTTGCTGCTGGTGGCCGGGCCGCCGGAGGGGGCACCGGCCGTGGCCGGGACGGGTCCGGCGCTCACGCCGATGCCGGTACCGCGCCGTCGTTCTCGACGGTGGATCCGCTGCCGCGCCGGGCCCGGTGGTGGACGAAGCCGGCGTAGCCGTCGCCGGCGACCTGCGCGCACTTGTCGCGGTAGGTCCCGACGCCGCCGCAGTAGGGCATGTAGACCCGCGGCTTTCCGGGGA
Organism: Pseudonocardia lacus; assembly: GCF_018531445.1. Lineage (GTDB taxonomy): Bacteria > Actinomycetota > Actinomycetes > Mycobacteriales > Pseudonocardiaceae > Pseudonocardia > Pseudonocardia lacus. The sequence goes on along the minus strand of NZ_JAHDTH010000056.1, from coordinate 34,552 downwards.
TGTTCGCGCCCATGTACCAGGACGCCGCGGTCGGCAGCAGCGTGCCCGCCGCGAGGTCGTTGACGTGCTCGACCCAGTCCCGTTCGGCCTCGGGGGACGCCTCGGTGCGGACGATCCCGGCGCGCTGGAGGTGGCCGAGGTAGTCGGCGATCCAGTCCACGTGCTGCTCGATCGAGACGATCATGTTGGACAGCACCGACGGGCTGCCCGGGCCGGTCACCATGAACATGTTGGGGAACCCGCTGACGCCGAGCCCGAGGTAGGACTGCGGCCCGGCCGCCCACTTGTCGCGCAGCAACTGCCCACCCGTCCCGCGGATGGCGATCCGGTTCAGCGACCCGGTCATCGCGTCGAAGCCGGTGGCGAAGACGATCGCGTCGCACTCGTACTCGTGGCCGTCGACCACGACACCGCGCGGCGAGATCCGCTCGATGGGCGTGTCGCGCACGCTGACGAGGTCGACGTGCGGCAGGTTGAAGGTCGCGTAGTAGTCGGAGTCGATGACCAGGCGCTTGGTGCCGATCGGGTAGTCGCGGGGCTCCAGCAGCGCCGCGGTCCGCGGGTCCCGCACCAGGCTGCGCACCTTGCCGCGGACGAACTCGGCGACCACCTCGTTGGCCTCGGTGCTCAGGATGGTGTCGGTGAAGATGCCGGTGAGACCGGCTCCCCCGCGCCACCACCGCCTCTCCAGCTCGGTCCGCGCGACGAGCGGGTCGGTCTCCAGAGCCGCCCCGAGGGCGGCGTCGGTCACCAGCCCCGCCCGGCTCTGCCGGGCGAGGTCGCGCAGCACGTCGTACTCGGCCTTGGTGTCGCGCTGCTCGACCTCGGTCAGCGGTCGGTTGCGGGCGGGGATGGAGTAGTGCGCGGTGCGCTGGAAGACCGTGAGGTGCGCGGCCTGGCGGGCGATCACCGGGATCGACTGGATGCCCGACGACCCGGTGCCGATCACGGCCACCCGCCGGCCGGTGAAGTCCACGCCCTCCTTCGGCCAGTCGCCGGTGTGGTGGACCTCGCCGGCGAAGGACTCGATGCCCTCGAACGACGGGATCTGCCACGCGGACAGGCATCCGACGGCGGTGATCAGGTAGGGCGCGCTGGCCCGGTCGCCGGTGTCGGTGGTGACCGTCCAGGTGTTCTCCAGCTCGTCGAACTCCGCGGCGGTCACCGCCGTCCCGAACTCGATGCTGGGCCGCAGGTCGAACCGGTCGGCGACGTGCTCGGCGTAGGCCAGGATCTCGGGCTGGGCCGGGTACCGCTCCGACCACTGCCAGTCCCGCTGCAGGTCGGCGTCGAAGGAGTAGCTGTAGAACAGCGACTCCACGTCGCAGCGGGCACCGGGGTAGCGGTTCCAGAACCAGGTGCCGCCGACACCGTCGCCGCGTTCGAAGACGCGCACGTCGAGGCCGAGCTCGTCGCGCAGCTTGCGGATGAGGTACATGCCGGCGAAACCGGCCCCGACGACCAGCACGTCGTAGCGCCGGGTCGCACCCGGCGCGGTCGCCTCCGCCGTCATCGGGTCCCGGCCCCCGTGTGGTCGCCGACGGCCCCGACGGACTCCCGCAGCCGGCCCGCCAGGTAGCTCACCGCGTCCGCGCTGGCCGGCAGCACGTTGATCATCGAGAAGAAGCCGTGCAGCTGCCCGGTGAACAGCCTGCTCTCGGTCGGCACCCCCGCCTCGACCAGGCGGGCGGCGAAGGCCTCGCCCTCGTCACGCAGCGGGTCGTGCTCGGCGGTCACCACCGTCGTCGGCGGCAACCCGCCCAGGTCCGCCACCCGCAACGGGCTGACCTCCGGGTGAGTCCGATCGGCGCGGGACACGTAGTGGTCGAAGAACCACTCCATGCCCTCCCGGGTCAGCAGCAGCTGGTTCGCCGGGTCGAGGTAGGAGTCCCGGGTCGTGTCGGAGTCGGTGACGGGGTAGACCAGCAGCAGGTGCGCGAGTTCCGGGCCGCCGCGGTCCCGGGCGCGCAGCGCCGCGACGGCGGCCAGGTTGCCGCCGGCGCTGTCGCCGCCGATGACGACCGGAACCCGCCGACCGGCGATGGCCTCCAGGTTCTGCGACACCCATTCCAGCGCCGCCCAGGTGTCCTCGACCGCGGCCGGGAACGGGTTCTCCGGCGCTTTGCGGTAATTGACCAGGACGACCACCGAGTTGGATTCGACGGCCAACTGCCGGCCCAGCGTGTCGAATCCCTCGATGTCGCCCAGCACCCAGCCGCCGCCGTGGCAGTACACGACGACCGACCGGGGAGCCGCGGACGGCCGCAGCACCCTGACGCCGAACCGGCCGCCGTCGGCCGAGGTCAGGACCTCGTTCGACACGCTCTCCATCGCCGGACCCGTGCCGTACATCGCCCAGGAGGCGGCGCCGGCAAGACGGGCCTCCACCGGGGTGGATTCGTGGATCGGCTTGCGCCCCTGTTCGGCCACCGCTGCCATGAGGGCGCGGGTCGCTTCGTCTATCGCCATTGATATCGCTACTCTCTCGGGGTGTACGCGGCCGCCGTGGCCATCGGTGAACAGTCCGAGCTGTTTCGGTTCCAGGAACCGGACGGCTACCAGACTGGATGCCCGAGGTGATGCAGCGCACTGGCCACTCGGCCAGAAAGTAGGGGCAACTCTGCGACAGTTGGCCGTCGACGACGGGGCGTCGAACTGCTCCGGGGTGGCGTCGGCGCCCCCCTGCCGCCCGATCCGGTCGCGTCGCGATTGCTCCCGTGCGGGCCGGCCGGCGGGCGCCGACGACCGGCCGGTGCTACGCGGCCGTCCGCCCCTCCGCCGGGACGGTGTAGGTGAGCAGGACCTTCCCGGCCGGCAACTGCTCGACCGAGCTCAGCTCCATCCGGTGCGGCCGCGCGGTGCTCGCGAACAGCGGGGTGCCGCCGCCGACGACGAGCGGGTAGGTGATCAGCCGCAGCTCGTCGACGAGCCCGGCGTCCAGCAGGGCGACCACCACGCGCGCCCCGCCGACCAGGTAGATGTCCTTGCCGGGCCGCTGCTTGAGCGCGGCCACGTCGGACACGTCGCGCAGGAACGTCGTGCCGGGGAGCATCGAGGTGGTCAGCGTGCGGGAGAGCACGTAGTGCGGGGTCCGCGTGATGAACTCGGCCCACTCGCGCTCGGCCGGGGTCGGCGGCTCGCCGGTGATCCAGGCCGGGGTGTCGGGCTTGTCCTGGATCCCGCTCCAGTACTGCTCGTAACCGGGCCACATGCCCCCGCCCAGCAGGCAGGCGTCGATCCGCGGGGTCAGCCCGTAGTCCTCCGACCACGCCTCGACCCACCCGGCGTGGCCCTCCGTCCCCTCGGTCTTCCCGTCCAGGGACACCTTCATCGCGGCGATGATCTTGCGCATCTCTGCGTCCTCCGTCATGCGGTCGTGTCGCCGGGGAGCCCCGGCACCCCACCGACGAACGGGGTCGCCGCGGTTCGACATCGCGGACGAGGAAGTCGAGGAACTTCGCCGATGCGCTTGGATGGCGGCATGAAGTACGTCCTGCTCATCTGCGACGACGAGGTCGACGCCCCGACGAACGAGCAGCTCGCGACCGATCCCGCGCACACATCGTGGCTGGCGGAGCTGCACCGGCGCTCCGACGTGCGGGCCATGGCCCGGCTGCGCCCGGTGCTGGACGCGACCACCGTCCGAGTCCGCGACGGCGAGACCCTCGTCTCGGACGGGCCGTTCGCCGAGACCAAGGACTTCGTCGGCGGCGTCGTCCTGCTGGAGTGCGCCGACCTGGACGAGGCGATCGCGATCGCGGCGGGCCACCCGTACGCGCGGCGGGGCTCCGTCGAGATCCGCCCAGTCTGGGAATGAGCGCGTCGCGGTCGGAGGTCCGGGGGGCCGTCGAGGCGGCGTACCGCGACGAGTGGGGCCAGGTCGTCGCGACCATGATCCGGCTGACCGGCGACTGGGACCTGGCCGAGGACTGCGCGCAGGAGGCCTTCGCCGCGGCGCTCACCGCGTGGCCGCGCGACGGCGTCCCGCGCCGGCCCGGGGCGTGGCTGACCATCACCGCGCGCAACCGGGCCACCGACCGGCTGCGCCGCGACGCCGCCGGGGCGGCCAAGCTCCGCCGGCTCGCCGCGCCGGCCCCCGACGCGGACGGTCCGGCGCCGGAGGAGATCCCGGACGAACGGCTGCGGCTGATCTTCACCTGCTGCCACCCCGCGCTGCCGTTCCCGGCCAGGGTGGCGCTCACGCTGCGCACGCTGGCCGGGCTGACCACCACCGAGATCGCCCGGGCGTTCCTCACCGCCGAGACGACCATGGGCCAGCGGCTGAGCCGGGCGAAGCGCAAGATCCAGGAGGCCGGCATCCCCTACCGGGTGCCGCCGGCCGAGCTGCTGCCGCCCCGGCTCGCCGCCGTGCTCGCCGTGCTCTACCTGATCTTCAACGAGGGCTACGGCGAGCAGGACGGGCGCCGCGCCCTGACCGCCGAGGCCATCCGGCTGGCCCGGGTGCTGGTCGCGCTGATGCCCGCCGAGCCCGAGCCGCGCGGCCTGCTGGCGCTCATGCTGCTGCACGAGTCCCGGCGGAACACCCGCGTGCGCGACGGCGTGCTGGTCACCCTGGAGCGGCAGGACCGCGCCCGGTGGGACCGCGCCCTCATCGACGAGGGCGTGCGGGTCCTGGACGAGGCGCTGGCGCTGCGCCGCGCCGGCCCCTACCAGGTGCAGGCCGCGATCGCCTCCTGCCACGCCACGGCCCACGACGCCGCCGCCACCGACTGGGCCCAGATCGCCGGCCTCTACGCGACGCTCGCCCGGATCGCGCCCTCGCCCGTCGTGGAGCTCAACCGCGCCGTCGCGGTCGCCATGACCGACGGCATTCCCGCCGGGCTCGCCCTCGTCGACGCGGTCGCGGCGTCCGGCGGCCTCGACGGGTACCACCTGCTCCCCGCCACCCGCGCGGACCTCCTGCGCCGGCAGGGACGCCCCGGCGAAGCCCGGACGTCCTACGAGCAGGCGCTGGCACTGGCGCCGAGCAGCGCCGAGCGCCGCTACCTCGCCGAACGGCTGCGCGAGCTCGCACCGGACGGCTGACCGGGAAGTGCCGGCGCTCGGGCTGTCCCCGCCGCCGTGAGCCCTCCCCAGCTCCACGCCGACCGCTGTGACGCACCTCATCAGGTGTCCGCGGCGGATTCCCGCGCGCCGGTGGGTCTTGATCCGGACCTCGATCCGACCACCGCAGGAGCACCCGATGACCGATTCCCCGACACGTGCGAGCGCCGAGCCGGCGAGCCCGGCCCCGGGCCGGGCGAACCGCACCCTGGCCGTCCTGTTCGGCGGCATGTTCGTGATGGGCAGCGTCGAACTGCTGGTGGTCGGGATGCTCGACCTGATCGCCGCCGACCTCCGGGTCCCCGTCGCGACCGCCGGTGCCCTGGTCACGGCGTACGCGCTGGGCCTGGCCGTCGGTGGGCCGGTCCTCACGGCGCTGACCGTCCGGTTGGGCCGGCGCACCGTGCTCGTCGGGGCGCTCGCGCTGTTCGCGCTGGCCAACCTGGCTGCGGTGCTGACCACCGGCTTCGGGCTGCTGCTCGCCACGCGCGTGCTCGCCGGTGCTGTGCAGGGCGTGTTCATCGCCGCCGCCTTCGCCACGGGCACCGCGGCCGTGCCGCCGGAGCGGGCCGGCCGGGCGATCTCGGTGGCGATCTCCGGGGTCGCGGTGTCCGGCGCGGTGGGGGTGCCGGTGGGCACGCTGCTCGGCCAGCTGCTGGGCTGGCGCGGCTCGTTCACCGCGGTCGTCGTGCTGGCCGCGCTGGCGCTGGTCGCGGCGCTGGCGCTGGTCCCCGCGGTACCCGGCACCACCGCCGGGGTCGGCGACCAGGCCCGCCACGCGTTCGCGCCGCGGGTGCTCGCCGTGCTGGCGCTGCACGTGCTGGTGTTCGCGGCGGTGTACGCGGCGCTGACCTACGTCGTGCCGTTCCTGAACACCGTCACCGGCGTCTCCGGACCGCTGGTCAGCGTGTTCCTGCTGGCCTACGGCGCGGCGACGGCCGTGGGATCGTTCGGCGGCGGCCGCTTCGCCGACCGCGACGCCGCCCGCACGCTGGTCGTGGCCACGACGGGCACGGCGCTGTGCCTGCTGGCGCTGTACCTCGTCGGCTCCGTGCCCGTCCTGGTGGCGCTGGTGCTGCTGGCGCTGGGCCTGGTCGCGATGGGCATGACGCCCTCGCTGCAGTACCGGGTGGTCAGCCTGGCCGGGCCCGGCGGCGGGCTGGCCCAGTCGCTGCCCGCCTCCGCGGTGAACATCGGCATCGCCGTCGGGTCGTCCGCCGGCGGTGTGGCGATCGCCGGCTCCACCGCCTCCGCTGCCGTGCTGACCGGCCTGGGCCTCGCCGTGGTCGCCGTCCCGGTCGCCTGGGCGACCAGCAAGCTGCAGCCGCCTTCCACCGACCCTCGCGACCACCCGGCGAACCCCGGGTGACCGGTGCTGCACCGGTCACGATCCGGCGCCGATCCCGCCGGGACGTCCCCACCTACCAGGTCAGGTATAGGGTCGAGGGGTCGGGAGCGTTCCCGCGCAGGCGTCCGGCCCGCGTCGTCCTCGGTTCACGCCAACTACCGGGCGGCCCGCCACCCGGGGACCGGAGCACCGACATGGCGTCGGCATCCCTCGCGGACGACACGATCCCCTTCGCCGACCGCCCCGGCATCCGGTTGGTGCTGAAGCCGGGCTCCGTCCCGCCGTCCGGGTTCGTCGACGGGGGTTGGTGGCCGCGGTCGCGCGACCTGCCCGCCGAACTGCCCGCGCTGCTGGACGCGCTGGCACCGCGGATCGGCCGGGTCGAACACATCGGCTACCGCCTGCAGGACTGGGACCGGGCCGCGGGCCGGGTCGTCGTCGACGGCACCACCGTCCGCCTCGGCGGCTTCCGCTCCGGGCCCGCCGACACCCTCGACGTCACGGCCGACGCGCACCGGCTGACCCTGCTCGTCGTGCCGCCGGACACCGACCCCGACACCGCGGACCGGGCGGTGCGCGCGGCCGGGCACCCGGGCAACACCGACGACACCGCCTCCCTGCTCGACCGACCCGCCGCCCGCTAGCCCGCCGCACCACCCGACGAGAGGAACCACCATGTCCACCACCACCGCGTACGTCTCCCTGCACGACCAGCGGATGAGGCTCATGGCCGAGGCGATGAGGGCGCACTCCGACCTGACCGAGGAAGCCGCGCTGGCGCTCGCCGGCCACGCGCTCGACGCGCTCGACCACATCCCGGAGAAGGTGCGCTGAGCGATGCGGTGACCGGGCGGCGGTGGGCCGGGCTGCGGGGGCGGCGAACGACCAGATCACATGATCGACCCGACGGAGTCGTCCAACTCCCCCCGCCGCACCAGCCGCTCCAGGACCCGCCGGACGATCGCCGGTGCGTCGACGCCGAAGTGGCGCCGCAGTTCGGCCCGGGTGTCGGAGCGGCCGAACCCGTCGGTGCCCAGGGACGACCAGTCCCCCGGTGCCCACGGCGCGATCTGGTCGGGCACCGCCCGCATCCAGTCCGAGACGGCCACCACCGGCCCCGGCCGCTCCCGCAGCCGGCGGGTGACGTGGGGGATCCTCGGCGGGGCCGCGGGGTGGCGGTGGTTCCAGTCGTCGGCGGCGAGGGCCTCGCGGCGCAGCTCCGTCCAGGAGGTCACCGACCAGACGTCGGCGAGCACGCCCCAGTCGCAGTGCAGCACCCGCTGGGCCTGCAACGCCCACCCGACGGCGATCCCGGAGGCCAGCACCTGGGCCCGCGGTCCGTCACCGGCCGGGGCGTCGGCGACCCGGTGCATCCCGGCGAGGATGCCGTCGACGTCGACGTCGTCGGGCTGCGCCGGCTGGCGGATCGGCTCGTTGTAGAGGGTGAGGTAGTAGAAGACGTTCGGGTCCTCCCCTTCGCGGGGCTCCCCGTACATGCGCCGCAGTCCGTCGCGCACGATGTGGCCCAGCTCGAACGCGTAGGCGGCGTCGTAGGCGACGCAGGCCGGGTTGGTCGAGGCCAGCAGCGGTGAGTGCCCGTCCTGGTGCTGCAGGCCCTCGCCGTTGAGGGTGGTGCGCCCGGCGGTGGCACCGAGCAGGAACCCGCGCGCCATCTGGTCCGCGGCCGCCCACAGCCCGTCCGCCGTGCGTTGGAATCCGAACATCGAGTAGCAGATGTAGATCGGGATCATCGGCTCGCCGTGGGTGGCGTAGGAGGTACCGGCCGCGGTCCAGGAGGCGACCGATCCCGCCTCGGTGATGCCTTCGTGCAGCAGGACGCCGGCCGGGTCCTCCTGGTAGCTGAGCAACTGCCCGCGATCCACCGACAGGTAGCGCTGCCCGTGCGGGGAGTAGATCTTCTTGGACGCGAACAGCGCGTCCAGCCCGAAGGTGCGGGCCTCGTCCGGGATGATCGGCACGAACCGGTGCCCGACACCGGGGTCCTTCATCAGGTCCTTGAGCAGCCGGACGAACGCCATCGTGGTGGCGACCTCCTGACGGCCCGATCCGCGCCCGGCCACCGCGTACGCCGGATCGCCGGGCAGCATCAGCGGTGTGCTGTGCGCCGTGCGCGCGGGCAGGTAGCCGCCCAGGGCATGACGGCGTTCGTGCAGGTAGACCAGCTCGTCCGAGCCCTCGGGGGGGCGGTGGTAGGGCGGCAGCGTGCTGTCCATGGCCGAGTCGGGGATGTCGAGGCAGAGCCGGTCGCGCAGCCTCCTGAGGTCCTCGGGGGTCAGCTTCTTCATCTGGTGGGTGGCGTTGCGGGCCTCGAAGGCCGAGCCCAACGTCCAGCCCTTGATGGTCTTGGCGAGGACCACCGTCGGTCGCCCGGTGTGCTCGGTGGCCGCGCGGTAGGCGGCGTAGAGCTTGCGGTGGTCGTGCCCGCCGCGTCCCAGGCCCCGGATCCGGGCGTCGGACAGCTGCTCGACCAGCGCCGCGGTGCGCGGATCGCGGCCGAAGAAGTGCTCCCGGACGAACGCCCCGGACTCGGCCTTGAAGCTCTGGTAGTCCCCGTCCGGTGTGGTGTTCATCAGGTCGACCAGCGCGCCGTCGGCGTCGGCGGCGAGCAGCGGGTCCCACTCCCGGCCCCAGACGACCTTGATGACGTTCCAGCCCGCGCCGCGGAAGAACGCCTCCAGCTCCTGGATGATCTTGCCGTTGCCGCGGACCGGGCCGTCGAGGCGCTGCAGGTTGCAGTTGACGACGAAGACGAGGTTGTCCAGGTCCTCGCGGGCGGCCACGCCGATCGCGCCGAGGGCTTCCGGCTCGTCCATCTCGCCGTCGCCGAGGAAGGCCCACACGCGCTGCCGGCTGGTGTCGACGATGCCGCGGGCGTGCAGGTAGCGGTTGAACCGGGCCTGGTAGATCGCGTTGAGCGGGCCGAGGCCCATCGACACGGTCGGGAACTGCCAGAAGTCCGGCATCAGCCGCGGGTGCGGGTAGGCGGGCAGGCCGCCGCCCCGGCGGGAGAGCTCCTGGCGGAAGCCGTCGAGCTGGTCCGCCGACAGGCGGCCCTCCAGGAACGCGCGAGCGTAGATGCCCGGGCAGGCGTGGCCCTGGACGTAGACCTGGTCGCCGCCACCGTCGGCGCCGTGGCCGCGGAAGAAGTGGTTGAACCCCACCTCGTACAGCGAGGCGGCCGAGGCGTAGGTGGAGATGTGTCCGCCCACCGCGATCCCCGGCCGCTGCGCCCGGTGCACCATCACCGCGGCGTTCCACCGGATGGAGGCGCGGATCCGACGCTCGATCCGCTCGTCGCCGGGGAACGGCGGTTCCGCGGCCGGGGGGATCGTGTTGATGTAGTCGGTCCCGTGCAGATCCGGTACGTCCACCTGCCGCTCGCGCGCCCGCTGCCACGCGCTGAGCACCAGCCGCCGGGCACGCCCACGGCCGGCGTGGTCCACCACGCCGTCCACGGAATCCCGCCACTCCTCGGTCTCGGCGGGGTCGAGGTCGGGAAGCGGGCTGGACCACCGGTGGGGGGGTCGCCGCTCGGTGCTGGGGGAGCGTGGTCATGATCTCGTCCTTCCGGTCGGCGATGGGCCCGGTCATCGGTCGGTCCGCGGGCCCTCGTCGAGCAGGTCCGCGAGGACGGCCGCGTGGCTGGTCCCGGGCTGTCGGGTGGCGGTGAGCAGGGTCGACGTCCGCTGCTGCGCCACCGCGCGCAGGTGCGCCAGCGCCTCGGCGCGTCCGGGATCGTCGAGCTCGGCCCGGTACCGGCGGCAGAACTCGTCGAACCGGGCCGGGTCGTGCCCGTACCACCTGCGCAGCGCAGGAGACGGCGCGATCTGCGGGCACCACTCGTCGAGGTCGGCCTGCTCCCTGGTGAGGCCACGGGGCCAGAGCCGGTCGACCAGCACGCGGATGCCGTCCTGCGCCGTGCGGCCGTCGTAGACCCGGCCGAGCCGTACACGGGCCGGTGGTGGCATGGTCCGACTCCCGTCGCGAGCGTTCATCCGGTGATCGATGTGGGTGGGGCCAGCGGCCAGTGGGCGGCGATCTCGGCATCCGTCGGGGGGCGCGGGCCGATCAGCAGCACGGCGCACAGCGTCAGCCCGGCGACACCGGCGACCACGTCGACACCCCATCGGTGGTCGACGTGCCTGGGGCGCGGGGCCGGGCCGAACAGTCCGACCAGCGCGGGATCCTCGACCAGCAGCCGGCGTTCGATTCCGCGGAGCAACTCCCGTTCACGGTCGTCGAGCACGTCGCACCTCCTGGGCGGTGACCTCCGATGGCGCGGGCGACTGGCGACCCGCACCCCGCACGGCGTGGGCCTCACCGCGGAAGCGCTCCACCATGTGCGGGTAGTGCAGTTCGAAGGCCGGGCGCTCGGAGCGGATCCGGGGCAGCTCGGTGAAGTTGTGCCGCGGCGGCGGGCAGCTCGTGGCCCACTCCAGGGAGTTCCCGAAGCCCCACGGGTCGTCCACCGTGACCACGCGGCCGTAGCGGTAGCTGCGGAACACGTTCCAGACGAAGGGCAGCGTGGACGCGCCGAGCACGAACGCCCCGATCGAGGAGATCGAGTTCAGCACCGTGAACCCGTCGGTGGGCAGGTAGTCGGCGTACCGGCGGGGCATGCCCTCGTTACCCAGCCAGTGCTGCACCAGGAACGTGAGGTGGAACCCGACGAACGTGAGCCAGAAGTGGACCTTGCCCCAGGTCTCGTCGAGCATCCGGCCGGTCATCTTCGGGAACCAGAAGTAGATGCCGGCGTAGGTGGCGAACACGATCGTGCCGAACAGCACGTAGTGGAAATGGGCCACCACGAAGTAGGTGTCGGTGACGTGGAAGTTCAGCGGCGGCGAGGCCAGCAGCACCCCCGTCATCCCACCGAACAGGAACGTGGCCATGAAACCGACGCTGAACAGCATCGGGGTCTCGAAGGTCAGCTTGCCCTTCCACATCGTGCCGATCCAGTTCACGAACTTGATCCCGGTGGGCACCGCGATGAGGAAGCTGGTGAGCGAGAAGAACGCGAGCAGCACCGCGCCGGTGGCGAACATGTGGTGCGCCCACACCGAGATCGACAGGACGGTGATCGCGACGGTGGCCAGCACCATCATCCGGTAGCCGAACACCGGCTTGCGGCTGAACACCGGCACGATCTCGGTGACGATCCCGAAGAACGGCAGCGCGACGATGTAGACCTCGGGGTGGCCGAAGAACCAGAACAGGTGCTGCCACAGGATCACCCCGCCGTTGACCGGGTCGAACACGTGCGCGCCGAGGTGGCGGTCGGCCAGCAGGCCGAACAGCGCGGCGGTCAGCACCGGGAAGGCGATCAGGATGAGGATCGCGGTGAAGAAGATGTTCCAGGTGAAGATCGGCATCCGGAACATCGTCATGCCCGGCGCGCGCATGCAGACGATCGTGGTGATGAAGTTGACCGCGCCGAGGATGGTGCCCAGCCCGGCGACGAGCAGGCCGGTGATCCAGAGATCGGCTCCCGCCCCGGGCGAGTGGATCGCCTCCGACAGCGGGGTGTAGCCGGTCCAGCCGAAGTCCGGCGCGCCGCCCGGGGTGAGGAAGCCGGACATCACGACCAGCGCACCGAGCAGGAACAGCCAGTAGGAGAACGCGTTCAGCCGCGGGAACGCCACGTCCGGGGCGCCGATCTGCAGCGGCACGATGTAGTTCGCGAACCCGAACAGGATCGGCGTGGCGTAGAGCAGCAGCATGACCGTGCCGTGCATGGTGAACAGCTGGTTGTACTGCTCGTTGGACAGGAGTTGTTGCCCGGGCACCGCGAGTTCGCCGCGCATCAGCAGCGCCATCGCCCCGCCGACGAGGAAGAAGAAGATGCAGGTGACCAGGTAGAGGATCCCGATGTCCTTCGGGTCGGTGGTCCGCAGCGCCTTCAGCAGTGCCGAACCCTTGACCGACCGCCGCGCCGGGTGCGGACGGTGGATGGTGGTCTGCATGAACGACCTCCTCGACCGCCGACTGGGCCCCAACCTCCTCTCCCCCACGCTCGGCCACAGCTGTCGCGGCCGACCAATTCGGCCCTCGAAATCTGCCGGACCCGGGCAACCCCCGATCGCCCGTCAACCGAAGGGGTGTGATCGGCGCCGACCTCGTCGTCGCGGACCGGCAGCCCGGCGCCGGCTTCTGCCGGGCACCGGCAAGTCCAACCGCTCGAGTCGACCGACGGCGGCCGGTGCCGCCGGCCCCCCGCACGGGGCAAGGTTGTGGGTGACGGACCGCGATGCCACCCATCCGCCGGTGGGCGCGGCGCTCGGCCACCGCCGAGCCGCCGAACCTGCGCGTCCGGTCAACCTGAACACGAGGCACATCCATGTTGCACACGTCATCGGACACCGCCGACCGGTCAGATGCCCTCGCCTGCTGGTCGGCCGTCGCGCTCCTCCGCTCGGGCCAGCACGGTGCGCTGGGCGACGAGGAGTTCGCGGTGCACCTGGACGAGCTCCTGTGCGCCGTGAGCCGGGAACTCGAGGCCGACCTGGAGTCGGTGCCGAAGACGGTGCGATGCGCCGCCGTGGACCTCGCCGGGCACATCGTGCGGCGGTCGTCGATCCCCGTCCCGCGCTGGCTCGCCGGCAACCGTGCCGGTGAGCCGGGTCGGCATCCCGATCACCCGGCGGGTGTCCCCTTCAGCCGGTCCATCCGACTCGGGCGCATGGGATGACCCTCCCGACGGCGAACGGCCTGCTGGCGGTAGCGGTCGCCGAGCCGACACCCCATGTGTTCGTGGTGCGATTGTGCGGCGAGCTGGACATGTCCAGCGCGCCCGCGCTGCACCACGTCCTGGATCCGCTGGTGAGCCGGGCGGCACCGCGCCGGTTCGTGCTGGACCTGAGCGGGCTGCGGTTCCTCGGGTCGCCCGGCATCTCGATGCTGGTCGAGCTGCGCAAGCGGACAGCGGCCCCGGGACCGGCGGTGCTCCGCCTGGCCGGCCCGAGCCCGGCGACCGTCCGGGTCCTGACGATGACCGGGGTGCTCGGCCTGTTCACCGTGCACGACAACGTCGAGGACGCGCTGGCCGGGACGGACGCCCCACGCGCCGACCGACCGGCTCCGCCCTGACCGCTGCGCCCGCTCGCCCCATGCACGTCGCCCGACCTGCCGATCACCGGGCAGGTCCTGCCCGAGGAAGGTGCGCAATGCTCGATGACCACGAGAGGAAGGCCCTGCGCGAGGTCGAGCGCCGGCTGCTGCGCGAGGACCCCGGCTTCGGCCGGGACTTCGACGCCCGGGCACGGCGGCTGTCCCACCCTTCGCACGCCGGGGTGGGGATCAAGATCTTCCTCCTCGGCGGGTCGCTGATGAGCGCGCTCGTCCTGCTCGCCGGGTCGCTCAGTGGCGCCGCGGCGGTGGCCGTCGCGACCTGGCTCATCTGGCTGACGTGGCGGTACACGACGGTGGCGGGCCCGCGATAGGCCTGGCCCGGTGGCCCGAGGACAGATCGGAAGACCGGTGCGACCGTCCGCGGCAATGCGGCGAGAAAAGGGGAACCCGTGACGGAGTTGGGAGTGCGGCCGCGAAATGCCCACCCCGCGTCGCCGATCGCCGACGACACGTGGCTCGCCGGGGTGGCCCGAGCCGCCAGCCGGCAGACGGGCGTCGCGGCCGAGCTCCTCGGGGACTACCTGACCCTGCTGGAGGACGCGGCCGTCACCGGCCGCAAGCCCCAGGCGTCCGACCTGGACGCGGTCAACCTGCTCGGACGACGGGCCGCCGAACTCGGCGTGTCGGCCGGCAGCGTCGTGCAGCTGTACCTGTCGGCGGCACGGCGGCTGTGGGCGGAGCTGCCGATGGTGATCCGATCGCGGGACAACCGGGCCGTGCGGGCGGCCGCCGACGCCGTGCTGACCGTGGTCGACGCCGCGGTCGCCAGCCTGGCCGAGGGCTACACCGAGGCCCGCCGGCAGATGGTCCGCTGGGAGGAGACGCTGCGGCTCGAGTTCATCGACGACCTGCTCCGCGGCCACGCCGACATCGGTCGGTTGGTCGAGCGGGCCGAGCCCTTCGGGTTGGACATGGGCCGACCGCACCAGGTCGCGCTGGCCGCGCCCACCGGCCGGCTGCAGGGCGCGGAACCGGCCATCGGCGCCCTGGAGCGGGCGATCGTGCAGCGCGTGGGCGACCGCGACGTGCTGGTGGCGGTCAAGGACGGCTGGATCGTCGTGATCGCTCCCGCCGACGCCGACGTGCCCTCGCCTCCGCCGGGATCGAAGCGGCTCGGCGACTTCGTGCTCGCCGAGCTCGACCGCTCGCACCGCACGCGGCCGTGGCGGGTCACCGTGGGGCGGCCCTACCCGGGCCCGTACGGCATCGCGCGCTCCTACGAGGAGGCCCGTGAGGGCCTCACGATGGCGGTGCGGCTGCACCTGGACACCCCGGTGATCCACGCCGAGCAGCTGCTGATCTACCGCGTGCTCCTGCGCGACCAGCCCGCCATCGCCGATCTCGTCCACTCGGTGCTGGGCGTGCTGACCCGGGCGCGTGGTGGGGCCGAACCCCTGCTGGCCACCCTCGAGTCCTACTTCGACACCGGCTGCGTGGCCACCGAAGCCGCGCGGCGGCTGCACCTGTCCGTCCGCGCCGTCACCTACCGACTCGCCAAGGTGCGCACCCTGACCGGCTTCGACCCCACCGACCCCGCCCAGCGGTTCACCATGCACGCCGCCGTGCTCGGCGCGCGCCTGCTCGGCTGGCCGGACCACGACCTGATCCGCCCGGACTGACGACGAGCACGTCGCCGCGGCTCCCCCCGCAGACGTTCTGCGACACCGCGGAATGCCGACGGCGCAACCGTGCTTGATCCGGGCGTGAGCGATGTCAGCGATCCCGGCGATGTCGACGCCCTGTTGCACCGCCTGCGCTGGACGACGGTCGATTTCGGCCGCCGTTCGGTCCCCGCCGGTGCCGTCCAGCGGATCGGGGGCCGCGGGTTCCCCCTGCACTACGTGGTGGCCGGTGCGGTCGAGCTGCGCCGGCCGGGGGTCGAGTCGCTGGCCCTGCGCGCGGGTGACCTCGTGCTGCTCCCCCACGGCGGTACCGCCGACCTGCACGCCGGCGCCGACACCGTGCTGCTGGGCGGGGCGCTGGCCCTCGACGGCGCGGCGGCGCAGGTGCCGCGCCGCGTGCCGCCGGTGGTGCTGGTGTGCGGGTTCGCCACCCGCGAACCCGCGTTCGCCGCCCTGCTGGACGCGATGAACACCGAGGTCGCCGGGGCGCGGCCGGGGAGCTGCCCGGTGCTGCGGCGCCTCGGCGAGGTCGTGGCGGCGGCCGGGGTGCGCGCGTGGGTGGAGAGCGGTTGCGGCACCTCGCGGGACTGGATCGCCGCGCTGCACGACCCGCACCTGAGCCGCGTGATCGACGCCGTGCACGACGACCCCGGTTCGCCGTGGACGGTCGCCTCGCTGGCCCGGGTCGCGCGGACGTCGCGCTCGCAGTTCGCCGACCGGTTCCGCACCGCCGTCGGCGACACCCCGGCCCGCTACGTCGCCCGGGTGCGGATGGAGCACGCCGAGCGGATGCTGAGCACCGGCGTGCCGGTGGCCGTGGTCGCCCAGCGGCTCGGCTACGACAGCGACGCCGGCTTCAGCCGCGCCTTCCGCCGGCACGCCGGGACCGCCCCCGGCAGCTGGCGCCGGGAGCGGTCGGGCGCTGCCTGATCCCACAGCCTGAACCCTCAGCGCGCGGCGGGCTCCGGGACGCGGGTGCGGGCACGGCCCGCGCTCGCGAGCACGAGCCCGCCGAGCACGGCCGCGACGGCCGCCCCGGTCAGCGTGCCCCGCACCCCGACGCCGTCGACGAGCAGCCCGCCGATCGCGGCGCCCGCCGTGATCGCGACCTGGAAGGCGGTGACGACGAGCCCGCTCGCGCTCTCCAGCCGGTCGGGGGCCATCCGGGCGGTCCAGGTCTGCACCATCGTCGGTACCGCGCCGAAGCCCAGCCCCCAGATCGCCACGGCCACGCCCGCGATGAGCGCCTGCACCCCGTCCAGCGCGAGCAGGACGGTGCCGATCCCGACCGCGACCGGCGCGGCGATCACCAACCCGGTCAGGGCGCGGTCGGCGAGCGGCCCGGCGACGAGGTTGCCGGCGAAGCTCGCCAGCCCGTAGACGACCAGCAGCAGGGCGAGCAGCCCGGGGGTGAGCCCGTCGAGCGCGGCGAACGCCGAGCGGACGAACGTGAAGGCCATGAAGTGCCCGCCGGCGATGAGCACGATCGCGACGACGCCGAGCGCGACGACGGGCCGCCGGGCCGTCGCGACCAGCGTCGCGACCCCGGGGGCGCCGGCCGGGGGCACCGACGGCAGCGCCGCGAGCTGCACGACGAGCACCAGCGCGCCGGCCGCCCCGGCGACCAGGAAGGCCGCCCGCCAGCCGAGCAGCTCGCCCAGCACCGCCCCCGCCGGGACGGCCGCGATGGTGGCCAGCGCGACGCCCGTGTTGACGACCGTCATCGCCCGGCCGAGCCGGTCGGCCGGCACCAGCGACGCGGTCACCGCCAGGGTCAGCGCCCAGAAGCCGGACAGCGCCAGGCCGAGCAGCAACCGCGACACCAGCATGACGGCGAAGTGCGGCGCCACGGCGACCGCGACGTCGGAGATCGCGGCCGCGGCCGTCAGCCCGACCATCACCAGGCGCCGGTCGGCGCGGGGCAGGAGCGAGACCACCAGCGGGCCGCCGACGATGCCGGCGAGGCTGGTCGCGGTGACCAGCTGGCCGGCCGTGCCCTCGGTGACGCCGAGGTCCGCCGCCAGCAGCGGGAGCAGGCTGGCCGGCAGGAACTCGCTCGCCACCAGGGTGAAGATGCCCAGCCCGAGCGAGGCGACGGCGAACCAGGCCGACCGCGGCGGGGTCGGGTCCTCGAGCGCGGGAGGCTGTGGGGGCGGGGACGGGTGCGGGGACGGGTGCGGGTGCGGGGACATGGACTTCCTTTCTCTCGCCCCCACCGTCTCCGCCGCGCGCCCTCTGCGGCCGACCGATCGTCCGGGAGACCGGACCGTTCCTCCGGGCGCGGCTCGGCCACCACGGTCGGCACGACCCTCCTAGGCTGTCCCCGTGCCCGCCTACCTGGCCGTCGACCTCGGCGCCGAGAGCGGGCGGGTGCTCCGCGGCGACTTCGACGGCGCGCGGCTCGTCGTCGAGGAGGTGCACCGCTTCCCGAACACCCCGGTCCGCGGTCCCGACGACCTGTGCTGGGACTTCGACGCGCTCCTCCGGGCGGTCGTGGAGGGGATCGCCCGCGGGGCGGGCGCCGACGTGCGCAGCGTCGGGGTGGACGCGTGGGGCAACGACTTCGGGCTCCTCGACGCCCGCGGCGACCTGGTCGCCCCGCCGTGGCACCACCGCACCCCGCGGACGGCCGACGCCGTCGCGCGGCTGCTGGGGCGGGTGGACGCCGACGAGGTCTACGCGATCACCGGCACCCAGTTCCTGCCCATCACGACGGCCTGCCAGCTGCTGGCGATGCGCGGTTCCCCCGCGCTGGCCAGAGCGGAAGCGCTGGCCACGATCCCGGACCTGGTCGCGGCCCGGTTGAGCGGCGTGCGGGTGACCGAGCGGACGATCGCCAGCACCGGCCAGCTCTGGGACATCCGCCGCGGCCGGTGGGCGAGCGGCCTGATCGAACGGCTCGGGCTGGACGGCGGGCTGTTCGACGCGGAGGTCGTCGACCCGGCGACCCCGTTGGGGCCACTGACCGGCGAGGTGGCCCGGCAGGTGGACGCGCCGGCGCCGCCGGGCGTGGTCGCGGTGGCGGGCCACGACACCGCCAGCGCGGTGGCCGCGGTGCCGGCCGGCGACGACCTCGGCCCCGACGGGCTGTTCGGGTACGTGTCGTGCGGGACGTGGTCGCTGGTCGGCCTGGAGGTCCCGCACCCGATCACCACGCCGCGGGCCCGCCGCGCGCGGTTCACCAACGAGGCCGGGGTGGCCGGCACCGTCCGGTTCCTGAGCAACGTCAACGGGTTGTGGCTGCTGCAGGAGTGCCGCCGGGCCTGGCGGACCAACGGGGCCGGGCCGAGCTACCCGGAGCTGACCGAGCTGGCCGGTCGGGCGCCGGCGTGGCGCAGCCTCGTCGACCCGGACGACCCGTCGCTGCTCGGCGCGGGCGACATGCCGGGCCGCATCGCGCGGCTGTGCCGGGCGACCGGCGAGCCGGTGCCGCGCGACCGCGGCGAGTTCGTCCGCTGCGTCCTGGACAGCCTGGCCTGCAAGTACCGGTGGGTGCTCGACCGCGCCGCCGAGCTGGTCGGGCGCCCGGTGCCGGTGGTGCACCTGGTGGGCGGGGGCGCGGCCAACGCGCTGCTGTGCCGGCTGACCGCCGACACCTGCGGGCGGCCGGTGGTGGCGGGCCCGCTGGAGGCGACGGGGGTGGGGAACCTGCTGGTCCAGGCCGTGGCCGACGGGCAGCTCGACGGTGTGGCCGACATCCGGGAGGTGGTGCGGGCGTCGTTCCGGCCGCGCACCTACCATCCCGGCGTGCACCCCGCCGCTCTCGACGACGCCTGCGGTCGCTTCGGGCTGCTGGTCGAGCGCGGGGCGGCCGCAGCGGCGGACGCCATCGGGTGACACGTAGTGATATGTTCTACCAAGTTCTGCTAGAAGATGGGGGCGAGCTCGTGCCCCGTCACCCCGAACCGCCCGGATGGTCCCCGATGCCGAACGCCCGACGATGCTGATCGCCGAACGCCGCCGCCGCATCCTCGACCACGTCCGCCTGCGCGGGTACGCGTCCTTCCGGGACCTGGCCGAGGTGGTCGGCATCTCCGAGTCCACCGTCCGCCGCGACCTGCGGGCACTGGCGGCCGAGGGCCTGCTCACGACCACCCGCGGCGGCGCGGGCCGGTCGGGCTCGACCGACCTCTCCCCCGAACCGCGGGACCGGCCCGAGCCGATCGCCACCACCGGCGGACCGGCCGACGGCGACGACCCGGTGGCCGCGGCGCGGGAGGCGATCGCCGCCCGGGCCGCCGCGCTGGTCGAGCCGGGCAGCGCCGTGCTGCTGGGGCCGGGCCGCTCGACCCACCGGATGGCCGCCCGGCTGACCGGGGTCGAGCAGCTCACGGTGGTCACGAACTCGGTCCCGGTGACCACCGCCCTGCTGGGCGCCGAGCAGGTGGAGCTGGTGATGGTGGGCGGCACGCTGCGCCGCTCCATCAACGCGTTCGTCGGGCCGCTGACCGAGTCCAGCCTGCAGGGCCTGCGCGGGTCCCAGGTGTTCCTCTCCGGCGAGGGCGTCACCGTCGAGCGCGGGCTGACCACGCCGAACGTGTTCGCGGCCGCCACCGACGCCGCCCTGGTGGCCGCGGCGCAGCGGGTCGTGGTGCTGGCCGACCACACCAAGATCGGCCGCGACACGATGTGCCAGACCGTGCCGACCGCCCGGATGGACGTCCTGGTGACCGACGCGGCCGCCGATCCGCTGGTCCTCGACGCGCTGACCGCGGCCGGGGTGCGCGTGTTGGTCGCCGACCCGGCCTGAGCCCCGGTCGCACCGTTCTGCGCCGTCCTGCCACATATTTCCAGGTATTGACAGATCCTGGCTGAATCCCACTATCCTTCTGGCATCAGCTCTCACTACTGATCAGAACTTGGCAGCATCGCGGCGCCATGGCGGGCTCTCCCGTCGACCCCGGGCTGCCGAAGCAGCGGTGGTCCAGGTCGATCCAGCGTCGAGTCCGCCAGTGAAGGGAGTGCCGCCGGTGTACCAGTCGCAGCGGCCCACAGCCAGCACAGCACGAACCCCCGTGGCGAGCACCCGGGTCGCCGCGGTCGCCGCGGCCCTGCTCCTGCTCACCGTCGCCGCCTGCACGAAGGCGGCAGAGCCCCCGGCGGCGGCCGCTGCGGGCGGCGCCGGGGCCGACCAGCAGGTCCGGTCGACCACGGGCGCGAGCGGCGCGTGCACCGCCGAGACCTACAACGGCGGCGTGCCGAAGCTCGACCTGGCCACGATCACGGTCGGCTTCGCCCAGTCGGAGAAGGAAGCCAACCCGTTCCGGATCACCGAGACCGAGTCGATCAAGCAGGAGGCCGCCGCCCGCGGCATCGACCTCATCACCACCAACGCCCAGTCCGATCTCAACAAGGAGATCGCCGACATCCAGTCCATGATCGCCCAGGGCGCCCAGGCGCTGATCATCTCGCCGCTGAACTCCGAGGGCCTCGACCCCGCGCTCGAGGCCGCGAAGGACGCCGGCGTCCCGATCATGACCATCGACCGGTTGTTGACCTCCAAGACGCCGTGCGTCGACTACATCGGCTGGATCGGCTCGGACTTCGTGGAGCAGGGCGAGCGGGCCGCGGACGCGATGATCGAGGCGACCGGTGGGCAGGGCCAGGTGGCGATCCTGCTCGGCGCCTCCGGGGTGAACGTCACCGTCGACCGCACCAAGGGCTTCAAGGACCGGCTCGCCGCCACCGGGTCGGCGCTGCAGGTCGTCGCCGAGCAGACCGCCGACTTCACCCGCGAACGCGGCCGCTCGGTCACCGAGCAGCTGATCTCGGCCAACCCCGGCATCACCGCGATCTACGCCGAGAACGACGAGATGGCGCTCGGCGCGGTCGCCGCGCTCAAGGCCGCCGGCAAGCAGCCGGGCGAGGTCACGATCATCACCATCGACGGGACCCGCGGCGCCGTGCAGGGCATCGTCGACGGCTGGATCGCCGGGGTCATCGAGTCCAACCCGCGCTTCGGCCCGCTGGCCTTCCAGGCGCTGGAGGACTTCTACAGCGGCGCGGGCGTGCCCGCCACGACGATCATCTCCGACAAGGAGTACACGCCGGAGAACGCGGCCGCCGAGCTGGCCAACGCCTACTGAGGCCGCCGCTCGCACCCCGATCCGCCGGTCCGCGCCGACCCACCGGGCGCGGACCGGCACTCCCGAGCCGAAGGGACCCCGCACGTGGCCGAACACGCGGCCGCCCCGCCGCCCGGCGGCGACTCCCCCGACTCCCCCGACCGACCCGCGAACGGCACCCCGACGATCGAGGTGACCGACGTGTCGAAGCACTTCGGCGGCATCGCCGCGCTCGACCGGGTCTCGCTGACGCTGCTGGCCGGCGAGGTGCACGCGCTCGTCGGCGAGAACGGGGCCGGCAAGTCCACCCTCATCAAGATCATCACCGGGGTGCACCCGCCCGACGGGGGCAGCCTGCGCCACCGCGGAGCCGAGGTCAGCTTCGGCGGGCCGCGCGACGCGCAGGCCGCCGGCATCAGCACCATCTACCAGGAGCTGAACCTGGTGCCGCAGATGAGCGTGGCACGCAACCTGTTCCTCGGCCGCGAACCCCGCGGCCGGCTCGGCCTGATCGACACCGCCGGCATGCACCGCGCGGCCCGCCAGGTGCTGGGCCGCTACGGCGTGGCGGTCGACGTCCGCCGCCCCCTCGGCGAGCTCGGGCTGGGCGTGCAGCAGATGGTGGCGATGGCCCGGGCCGTGGCCACGACCGGGCGCGGCGCGTCGGTCGTGGTCATGGACGAGCCGACGTCCTCGCTCGAACCCCGCGAGGTCGACCGGCTCGCCGAGGTGATCGACGTGCTGCGCGCCGACGGCGTCGCCGTGCTCTACGTCAGCCACCGCCTCGACGAGGTCTTCCGCCTCGCCCAGCGGGTGACCGTGCTGCGCGACGGCAGGCGCGTGCACACCGGCCCGGTGGCCGCGACCGACCGCCTCGGCCTGGTCGCGATGATGCTCGGCCGGCGGGTCGACGAGGTCCGCGCCCACGGCCGCACCCGCTTCGGCGAGGCGCACACCGGCCGCGCGGGCGAGCCGGTCCTGCGCGCGAGCGGTCTGACCCGCCGCCACGCCCTGTCCGGGGTGGACCTGGAGGTGCACGCCGGCGAGGTGGTCGGCCTGGCGGGCCTGCTCGGTTCCGGGCGCAGCGAGACCGCGCGCGCCGTCTTCGGCGTGGACCCGCTCGACTCCGGGTCGATCAGCGTCGCCGGCGCGACCGCGCGCCGCTGGTCGCCGGCCGCCGCCATCGCCGCCGGCATCGGCCTGGTCTCGGAGGACCGCAAGGCCGAGGGGATCATCGCCGACCTCTCCGTGCGCGACAACATCGTGCTGGCCGCGCTGCCCCGGCTGACCAGAGCCGGCTTCGTCTCCGACCGGCGCTGCGACGAGGTCGTCGAGGTGTTCGTGCGCCGGCTGCGGATCAAGATCGCCGACCCCGACCAGCCCGTGCGCGACCTGTCGGGCGGCAACCAGCAGAAGGTGCTGCTGGCCAGGATGCTGTGCCTGCACCCGCGGGTGCTGCTGCTCGACGAGCCCACCCGCGGCATCGACGTCGGCGCGAAGGCCGAGATCCAGGCGCTGGTCGACGAACTGGCCGCGACCGGGCTCGGCGTCGTGCTGATCTCCTCGGAGCTGGAGGAGGTCGTCGAGGGCGCCAGCCGGGTCCTCGTGCTGCGCGACGGGCGCGTGGTCGACGTGCTGACCGGCGACGGGATCGGCGAGCACCAGATCATGAGCGCCATCGCCGGCGCGTCCGACGAGCCCGGACCGGCCGGCGATGGCTGACGCCGTCCGCGCCCCGGCGCCGCGGCCGCGGCCCGCCGCGCTGCGCCGCCTCTCCGACCACGGCGTGCACGTCGCCGTCGCCGTGCTGCTGGTCGGCAACCTGCTGTTCACCGCCAACTTCGCGACGCTGGCGAACCTGCGCCTGCAACTGGTGCAGGTGGTGCCGATCGCGATCGTGGCGCTCGGGATGGCCCTGGTCGTCGCGACGAGGGGCATCGACCTGTCGGTCGGGTCGGTGATGGCGCTGTCGGCCGCGGTGCTGCCGCTCTACCTCGGCTACGGGCCTGGGCCCGCGGTCGTCGTGGCGCTGGCCGTGGGCGGGCTCGTCGGCCTGGTCAACGGCGTCGCGGTGGCCGTCTTCGGCGTCCAGCCGATCATCGCCACGCTCGCGCTGCTGGTCGCCGGGCGGGCGCTGGCCCTCGTGCTGGCCGACGGGCGGCTGGTCGAGATCTTCGACCCCACCCTCGGCTGGATCGGCAACGGGTCCGCGGCGGGCGTCCCGGTCACGCTGCTGGTCACCGGCGCGCTCGGGGTCGTCGTCGCGGTGCTGGTGCGCCGGGCCGCCTTCGGCCGCCGGGTGGTCGCGATCGGCGGCAACCGCACCGCGGCCACCATGGCCGGGCTGCCGGTCCGGCGCACCCTGCTGGCCGTCTACGTGCTCTCCGGGCTGCTCGCGGCGGTGGCCGGGGTGGTCAACACCGCCCGGCTGGGCGCCAGCGACCCGTCCTTCGTCGGGCTGCTCATCGAGCTGAGCGCGATCACCGCCGTGGTCATCGGGGGCACGCCGCTGGCCGGCGGCCGGGTCCGGGTGCTGGGCACCCTGATGGGGGCGCTGCTCATGCAGCTGATCACCGCGACGATCATCCAGAACGACCTGCCGGACTCGGTGGCCCGGATGGTCCAGGCGGTCATCATCGTCGTCGCGGTCTTCATCCAGCGAGAGAGGGGCGGGTCGTGACCCGGGCCGGGTCGGCGCCTGCCGAGCACCGGGAACGGGCTGCCGCGCTGGTGCGCCGCGCCGGCGCGCCGCTCGCGCTGGCCGTCCTGCTGGTGGTGGGCACCGCGGCGTTCGGCGACGGCTTCGCGTCCGCGCGCAACGCCGGCAACATCGCACTGGACAGCTCCTACCTGGTGCTCATCGCCGTCGGGATGACCTTCGTGATCATCAGCGGTGGCATCGACCTGTCGGTCGGTTCGGTGTTCGCCCTGGCCGGCGTGCTGACCGCGTACGGGGCGCAATGGGGCTCGGTAGCCGCGGTCGCGCTCCCGCTGGTCGTCTGCGGGCTCATCGGACTGGCCAACGGCCTGCTGGTCGGCCGGGCCCGGATGGCGCCGTTCATCGTCACCCTCGCCGCGCTGCTGTTCGCCCGCGGGCTCGCCTTCGCCGCGTCCCAGGAGGGCAACCGGGTCCACCTCATCCCGGCCGACCTCGCGCTGACCCGGATCGGGCAGGCCCGCGTCCTGGGGGTGGGCGCTCCGGTGCTGGTCGCTCTCGTGGTGTTCGCGATCGGGCTGGTCGTGCTCAACCGCACCCGGTTCGGGCAGGCCGTCTACGCCATCGGCGGCAGCTCGGAGGGCGCCGAGCTGATGGGGCTGCCGGTGGCCCGGGTCAAGGCCTCGGTCTACGTGCTCAGCGCCCTGCTGGCGGCCGTGGCCGGCATCCTGGTCGCCGCCCAGACCTCCTCCGGCCTGCCCACCATCGGCGAGGGCCGCGAGCTGGAGGCCATCGCCGCGGTCGTCATCGGCGGGACGCTGCTCACCGGCGGCGCGGGCACGCTCGTCGGGACGCTCGTCGGCGTGCTGCTGCTCAAGGTCGTGCAGAACGTCATCAACCAGATCGGCACCCTCGACGCCTACTACCAGCAGCTGGCCAGCGGGGTGTTCCTGCTGGTCGTCGTGCTGGTGCAGGCCGGGCTCGCCCGGCGGCGCACCGGGGGCGGCAGGGGCGTACCGACGTGAGCGCCGAGCAGACGAGAGGGCCGAGCAGATGACGAACGCACGCACCCGGGTCGCGGTGGTCGGCACCGGCGCCTGGTGGGGCCGCCAGCACGCCATCGCGTTCTCCATCCGGACCGACGCCACCCTGTGCGCCGTGGTGGGCCGCACCCCCGAGCGCGCAGCGCAGCGGGCCGGCGAGTTCGACGTCCCGGGCTACACCGACATCGAGGAGATGCTCGACCGGGAACGCCCGGACCTGGTCTCGGTGTGCCTGCCCAACGAGGGCCACTTCGAGCCGACCCGGCAGATCATCCGCGCCGGGTTCCCGCTGCTGGTGGAGAAGCCGCTGGTGTTCGAGCTGGACCAGGCCGACGCGCTGATCGCCGAGGCCGCCGGGCGCGAGCTGTTCTTCGCGATCAACTTCAACCACCGCTACGCCCGGCCGGTGCGGCTGGCCGAGGCGGCGATCCGGGCGGGCGCGCTCGGCAGGCTGACCTTCGCCTGGTGGCGCTTCGGCGGCGAGCCGGGCACCAGCCGACACCCGCACGCCAACCTGATCGAGACCCAGTGCCACGGCCTCGACCTGCTCGAACACCTTTGCGGCCCGGTCGAGTCGGTCATGGGCCAGATGAGCGACGCCACCGGGCGCGGCTACTCGACCCTCACCGTGGCGCTGCGGTTCGCCGCCGGCGCCGTGGGCTCGCTGGTGGGCACCTACGACTCGTCCTACAGCTACCCCGGGGCGCACCTGCTGGAGGTCAACGGGCTGGACGGTCGGATCCTCGTGGAGGACACGGTGCGCCGCTACACCTACACGCCGGCCGGCGACGAGATGAGCCAGGTGTGGCAGGCCGGGTACTTCAACGACCGCGACCGCGACTTCCACGCCACCTTCGACCGCTACCTCGACGACCTGCTGCCGGCGTTCGTCGAGGGCCGCCCACCCCCGGTGCCGGCCACCGCGGGCCGGCGGGCGCTGCAACTGGCGCACGCCGTCATCGAGTCGCACGCCTGCGGCACCCGCGTGCCGACCCCGCTCCGATGAGCGCGCTCACCGGCGAACCATCGACACAGGGCCGCGCGCAGCCCCCACCGCGCGCGGAACGTCCCGCCACGCGGGCACCGCGGCAGATCATCGCCGGCTGAGCGCGGTCAGGCAGCGGACAGGTCGCCGAACAGCCGGTTGTCCATGCACCGGTCCAGGTACGGGACCCCCTCGGTGTACCCCGAGCCCGCGGCGGTCCCGAGCATCCGGCCGGCCACCCCGCGATGGGCGGCCTTCCAGCGCTGGTGGGCGCCCTCCAGCTCGGCGATGGCGGCACCGAGACCGTCCCAGCCCGTCGCTCCGGGTCGGCGGCTGTCGAGCACCGCCCGACTGAGGTCGTCCTGACCGGCGAGCACCTCGTCCCGCACGACCGGCACCCCGGCGAACGCGTCCGACCGCAACCGCGCCCGGGAGGGCGCCCCGCACGCCGCCTCGAACCGCTTGTACTGGTCGGACTGGATCGCGCTGGCCCCCTGGGTGAACTCGCGGAACGTGTGGAAGGTCGCCGCGCGCATGGTCGCCACGATCCGGAACAGCAGCGCCGCCCGGGCGAACACCTCGATCGCGTGCCGCAGCCGCGCCTCGGCGGCCTCCGGTGCCCCGGCCCGCACGGCCCGGGTGGCCGCGCGGACGTCGGCGACCAGGACGATGAAGGTCAGCTCGTGGCACTGCAGGGCACGGATGAAGAAGTACTCGTCGTGCAGGACGGACACCGGCAGCGCCGTCGCATCGAGCCACCGCGCCACCGCCCCGGTCGGCTCGCCGCCACCCGCGCCATCGGTCGAGCACAGCTCGACGAAGCGCCGGGCGTGCCGCAGCCGGGTGCGCAGGGTCCGGTCGTCGGGCCGGTCCGCACCGGTCGCCGCCAGCTCGAACCGGACGACGTCGGACATGAGCACCGCGGACAGCCGGTCGGGGTCCATCCCGGTCGTGGGGTCGTCGAGCATCGTCTCCAGCAGCGGCAGCGCCAGGTAGGTGCGGTTGTGGAACCGGCCGTCGTACTTGTCGAGGACGCAGTCGAGGAACGCCGCGAAGTAGGGGTCGGCAGGCGCCGGGTGGCGCAGTCCGTCCAACCGCACGAGCAGCGACTCGGGCAGGAAGTGCTTCCCGCGGCGCCGCACCACGTCGAGCACGCCGCGAGCCAGCCCCACCGGATCGGGCACGGCGGGCGCGGGCGACCGCGGGGTGGCGCGCCGATGGCCGACCGGCGCCGCCGTCCCGCCGGTCGGGGCGCAGGCGAACGGGCAGCCGCGCACCCCGGCCGCAGGTGTCGGTGCGTCCATGTCCGCCTCCCGGCTCCGTCGTGCCACGTGGGACGACAGATGGTGCGCGGACAGCGGACCCCGGCGCGATCTGCGGCGCGGGGGCACTTCGCTCACCGGTCGGCAGGCTTTTCTTCCCTTTCGGACAGCCCCTGAGCGGTAGTCACCCGGGCCGCCTGCGCAGCCCGACCAGCGGGAGCTGCTCGGCCAGGCGCCGTCGGGCGTCCGGCGTGCCGTCGTAGCGCCACCCCAGCAACCACGACAGCACCCGGCGCAGGACCGGACCGAGCGCACGGTGGCGCCGCTCGTAGTCCGCGAACACCCCGAGCGCCTCGTCGGTGCCGAGCACGCGGTGCTCGACCGGGAACGTCGCGCGGCCCACGGTGACCTCCACGGGTCCGCCGGCCTCGATGTTGCGCAACCAGTCCGCGCGCCGCCCGAACCCGGAGACGACGACGTACTCCGACACCGCCGGGTCGAACGCGACGACCTCCAGCACGGTCGCGTACCGCCGCCCGCTGCGCCGCCCCACGTGCACCAGCCGCAGGAACCGGCGGCCGAGCAGGAAGCCCCACCCGTGGCGGTACAACCGGTCCGGCACCCGGAACGCGGAGCGCAACCACCGCGGCATCGCCGGTGCACCGGTCATCGTCGTCCTCCCTCGCGCCGGCGCCGGCGGCCCCGGACGGCGGCACGCCGCCGGGGCCGTCGGGGGCCGTCAGCCCAGGGACTCGACCGTGTCGTAGCCCTTGCCGTTGTACTTCTGCACGACCACGGTCGGCACCGCGGGCTGGCCGCTCTCGGTGGTGGTCACCGCCGTGCCCGGCAGCATGAGCGGCGCCTCGAAGTTCTCGATCGAGCGCAGCGCCCGCATGAAGTCGTCCCGGGTCGGCTCGGTCATCGTGGTGAAGGCCTGCTCGAGCGTCGCGCCGACCATCCAGCTCCACTGGCAGTGCGGGAACGCCGGGGCGTCCGGGTAGTCGCCGTGCTCCTTCAGCGCGGCCAGGTACGTCTGCACGTCCTCGTCCCCGGCGAACGCGGGGCTGGCCGGCGCCTTCGCGAACGAGACCGAGTAGATGCCGGGGAACGCGGCGCCGCCACCCGGCTCGACGACCGCGCCCGGGCTGGAGGTGTTCGAGGGCAGGAACCAGCTCGGCAGCCAGTTCAGCTGCTGGGCCTTCTGCAGCGCGGAGACCACCAGCGGCACCAGCGACATCGCGTTGAAGATGACGTCGGCGCCGCTGGCGGAGAGCTGGGTGATCTGCGCGTCGACGGAGGTGTCGGTCGCCTCGTAGGTCAGCTCGTCGACGATCTCGATGTTGGCCGCGCCCTCGACGGCCGACTTGAAGCCCTCGACGTAGCCCGCGCCGTAGTCGTCGTTCTGCGAGAGGATCGCGACCTTGTGCGGCGCGCCGGAGGCCACGAGCAGCTTCCCGAACGCCTCGCCCTCGTTCTGGTAGATCGGCACGAAGCCGAGCTGCCACGGGCTCTCCTGCGTGTCGCTGAAGAGCGGATCACCGGTCATCACCAGCACCTGCGGCACCTCGTCGGCGATCGCCGCCTCGCGCCACGCGCGGTTGGTCGGCGTACCCAGGCCCGCGGTCATCGCGAAGACGTCGTCCTTGAGCGAGTCGTAGTTCGCCTTCGCCCGCTGCGGGTCGTACCCGTCGTCGAGTGCCTCGATCTCGACCGTGCGGGTCTTCCCGTCGCCGAACGCGACACCCCCCGCGGCGTTCTTCGCGCCGAAGTACGCCTTGACCCCGGCGACCGTGCAGGTACCCGGTCCGGCCGTGGAGCCGCTGAGCGGGGTGCTGATGCCGAGCCTGACGGTCGTGTCGGTGATGCCGGGGCTGGCCGCCGCGCCGGTGGCACCGTCACCGCCTCCTTCGCGGGAGCAGCCCGCGAACGTCAGTGCCAGGGTCGACGCCACGGCGATGACGAGCGCCTTGCGCGAGCGGAAGTGCCTGCTCATGGATGCCCTTGCCTCTCTGTCTCGGGTGTATCCGCCGCGCTTCCCGACTTCGTGGTCGCCGACGGCGTGATCAGTGGCGCGGGGTCGTGGCGGGCGCGGGAGCGCCGGCCACGGCCCAGCGGACGGGCGAGCGACGCGAGGCCGCCCGGGAGGACGAAGAGCACCACCAGCAGGACCGCGCCCTGCAGCAGCGCGGTGAGGCTGGGGTCGACGAGGTTCGTCAACTGCGGGACGAGCACGTAGTACGCGCCACCCAGGACCGAGCCCACGATGCTGGCCGCGCCCCCGATCACCATCGCGGCCAGCAGCTGGATCGAATGGCCGAAGCTCATGGTCTCCGGCGAGGTGTACTGGATGACGAGCATGTACAGGAACCCGCTCACGCCGCCGATCAGCGAGGCGAGGGTGAACGCCAGCACCTTGTAGCGGTAGGGCGAGATCCCCACCGAGGACGCCACGTTCTCGTTCTTCTTGACGATCCCGAGCACCCGGCCGTACTTGCCGCGCACGAGGTTGCGGGTCAGCAGGAAGACGGCGCCGCCGATGGCCAGCACCAGGTACAGCCGCCACTGGTCGTCGTAGAGGCCGCTCCACTCCGGCGCGTCGCCGAAGCGCGCGGACAGGCCCTGCGAGCCGCCGGTGAACTCGCTGAGGCGCTTGGCGAGCGGCACCCCGACGATGGGCAGCGCGACGGTCACCATCGCGATCGCCAGCCCACCCAGCCGGGCCGCGGCGAGGGCCACGAGCAGCCCCACGAAGGCGGGGATCAGGCAGGCGAGCACGAACACCACGACGATGTTCCAGTCGTTCGACACGCCGTAGGCCGTGACGTACGCGCCGAGGCCGAGGAAGAAGATCTGGCCGAGCGAGACCTGGCCGGCGTAGCCCATCACCACGTTCAGCCCCAGCACCGCGACGGCGAAGACGCCGATGCGGGCGATGGTCTCGTTCACCGACTCCGGGAACACCAGCGGCACCACGACGAGCACGACGACGAGGAGCAGCGGCCCGGCCCGGCGCAGCCACGAGCGCTGCCGGTCGGACAGGGCTGCGGTCGTCATGCGGGCACCGGCCATCACACGCGCACCACGGTCTTGCGGCCGAACAGGCCCTGGGGCCGGACGACGAGCACCACGAAGATGAGGATGAACGGCACGGCCACCTTGAGGTCGTAGCCGATGAGCGGGACGTACACCGCGGCGAGGTTCTCCAGGACGCCGATCATCCACGCCGCGACGACGACACCGATCGGGCTCGACAGACCGCCGAGGATCACCGCGGCCAGCGCGTACACCAGGGCGTTGTCCAGCATCCCCGGCGTCAGTGTCAGCTGCGGCGCGACCAGCGCGCCGGCGATGGCGCCCAGCGCCGCGGCGAGGCCCCAGCCGACCATGAGCAGCCGTTCGACGGGGAGGCCGGAGAACGCCGCGGACTGCGGGTTGATCGCGACCGCCCGCAGGGCCAGGCCGAGCTTCGTGCCGGCGAAGAGCGCCTGCAGCAGCAGCATCACCACGACGATCACGACGGTGGTCCCGATCGAGCGCTGGCTCACCGAGACCCCCAGGAACGTCACGGCGTCGAGCGAGAACAGCGAGGGGAACTGCTGGTTGTTGTAGGTGAAGAGCCACCCGCACACGCCGGTGATCAGGGTCAGCAGACCGATCGTGACGACGACGGCGGTGTCGGGGTCGCCCCGCTCGAACCGCCGCATCAGCCACCGCTCGACCACCGCGCCGAAGGCGAAGGACAGCAGGACCGACGCCGAGATGGCGAGCACGAGCGGGACACCGCGGCTCAACAGCCACCACGCGCTGTACGCCGCGAGCACGGCCATGCCGCCCTGGGCGAAGTTGATCAGGCCGGTGGCCTGGTGGACGAGCACGAGCGCCAGGGCGATCGCGGCGTAGACCGAGCCGGTCGAGAGCCCGTCGACGATGAGCTGGATGAAGGTCGCCACGTCAGCCTCCCAGGTAAGCGCGGCGGATCTCGTCCATTCCCCGGAGCTCGGCGGAGGTGCCGGTCAGCACGCTCCGCCCGGTCTCCAGGACCGTAGCGCTGTCGACGACGGTGAAGGCGAGGTTGGCGTTCTGCTCGACCACGACCATGGCGATGCCGGACTCGATGCGCAGCCGCCGGATCGCGTCGTAGACGGCCTTGGCGGTGGTCGGCGCCAGCCCGAGCGAGGCCTCGTCGAGCAGCAGCAGCCGCGGCTTGGACATGATCGCCCGACCCACCGCGAGCATCTGCTGCTCTCCCCCGGACAGCGCCGACGCGTTCGACCGGATGCGGTCCTGCAGGTTCGGGAACAGGTCCAGGCAGTACTCGATGTCGCTCTCGATCCCCTTGCGGTCCTTGCGCAGGTAGGCGCCCACCCGCAGGTTCTCGCGGACGGTCAGGTCGCCGAACGTGCCGCGTCCCTCCGGGACGTGGGCGATGCCGAGGGCGGCCACCTTGTCGGGCCGCCTGCCGCGGATGTCCTCGCCGTCGAACACGATGCGCCCGCCCGTCCGGACGGTGGCGCTGATCGCGCGGAGGGTCGTGGTCTTGCCGGCCCCGTTGGCCCCGAGGATGCCGACCGCACCGTTCTCCGGGACGCTCAGCGACACGCCGTCGAGCACCTGCACGGGGCCGTAGGACGCGGTGACGTCCTCGAGTTCAAGCAACGTCATCGGCGGCGTCCTTCCCGATGTAGGCCTCGATGACGCGGGGGTCGGACTGGGCCTGGGCGGCGGTCCCCTCCATGAGCTTGCGACCGTGGTCGAGCACGACGACACGGTCGGTGAGGGCGGCGATGAGGCCCATGTGGTGCTCGACGATGACGACCGTGATGTCGTCCTCCGCGCGCAGGCGCCGGACCGTCGCGATCAGGTTCTCCACCTCGGTGTGCGGAAGGCCGGCGGCGGGCTCGTCGAGCAGCAGCAGCCGCGGCTTCATGAGCAGGGCCCGGCACAGCTCGACGCCCTTGTGCAGGCCGTGCGACAGCTCGTCGGCCGGCAGGTGCGCGGCCCACGCGAGGCCGTTGCGCTCCAGCAGGGCGAGCGCCTCACCGCGGAACCGCTCCTCGGCGCGCCGGGTCCGCCGCGTGCGCACCGACCACGCCAGCGGCCCCCCGGGCAGCTGGGTGTGGGCGCCGAGCAGCACGTTCTCCAGCACCGTCTCCTGCAGCTGCAGCGCGGGGTGCTGGAACGTCCGGGCCAGGCCGTGGCGGGCCAGCGTCGCGGGGCGCGCCCCCTGCACCGGCGTGCCGTCGATGCGCACGGTCCCCGCGGTCGGCCGGTAGTGCCCGCTGATGCAGTTGAACAGCGACGTCTTGCCGGCGCCGTTGGGGCCGACCAGCCCGAAGATCTGGCCCGGCTCGACGGTGAAGCTCACCTCCTGCAGCACCTCGATGCCGCCGAACCGCAGACTCACGTCCTGCACGGCCAGCTCAGCTGCCATGAACTGCCTCCCGCGCCGTTGCGGCATCGTCTGTGTGCGGGCGCCGGCCCGACGGGGACATCTGTGGTCGGTGGCCGGCTCGCCAGGGCGATCCGACCGGGGTTGGGCTGGTTGGGCTGGTTGGGGTATCAGCCGCGGGGTCCGCTGTCCGGGACGACGACGCCGTGGCCCGTCGACGTCTGCGTTCGGACTCCGGCAGCGTAGAGCAGCGGACGCGTCCGGGACACGGGCATCCGTCGCCGTGCGCCGGCCGCTCCGGCTGCCCCGCATGCGTCACATGACGGCGAACCCGGGGCCTCCGCGGTGTCGTCCGGTGGTCCTCGGGCTCGGTCGGTCAGTTGCTCCGGTATTCGGCCCGCGCGAACCGCACGAACGGCACGGGAGCCACCGTCGCCCGGATCGGCCACACGCGGTGCTCCTCGACCTGCGGCTTCGCCGAGTTCGGCTGCTCCCCCCAGATCACCACGACCTCCGTCCCGGGGTCGGCGTGCTCCGCGGCGATCGTGGCCAGCGAGACCACCGCCCGCTCGTTGGCGATGTAGCCGCAGTCCAGCGAGATGCCGATCTGCTCGCCGGCCAGCAGGACCTTGTCCTCCTGGTGCAGCGCGTAGCGGATCTTCGGCAGGTCGAGGTACTTCGCGCCGGGGCCCTCGCCCAGCAGGGAACCCATGGCCGCGGTGACGTCGTCGTTGTTCCAGACCAGGGTGACCTTCGTGCGCGGCGGGTCCTGGGCCAGCCGCTCCAGGGCCGCGCGGCCGATGAAGTCGTGGTCGAACCTGACGGTGCGGTCGTAGCCGATGTCGTACGGGGTCAGGCAGTAGTCCTCGATGTCGTCGGAGTCCACGCTCCCGCCGATCGAGCCGGCGGCGCCGGCCGGCAGCCATTCGCGGTACTCGGCGAGCAGCGGGTCGTCGCCGTAGATCGCCGGGAGCGGGGCGGGCACCCAGCCCGACTCCAGGTTGGCCGTCGAGTACGCCTTGGCCCCCGCGCGGACCAGGCCGTGGTCCTCCCCCGCCGCCAGCAGCGCCGCCAGCACGTCCGCACCGTCGGCCCACGGCCCGAACAGCTCGAACCCGGGCCGGCCCGCCATGCCGTGGCGCAGCCCGCGCACCCGGTGCCCGGCGATGGTGAACTCCGCCATGGCGAAGAACTTCGTCTCCGGCAGCGGCGCGCCCGTGGCCTGTTCGAGCAGGGCCGCGGCCGTCGGGCCCTGGAGCTCGTAGCGGTAGAACGTGGGCGGGCCGGACGTGCGGACCGCGGAGTTGTCGTCGCGCTCGGCCGTGACGCGGTGGTCGCCGCGGTCGAGGTGGAACAGCACCCAGTCGATCACCATCGGGTGGCCGACGAGGTCGAACAGCTCGTCATCGAGGTGGAACAGGATTCCGTCGCCGATCAGCCGGCCGGCGGGGTTCACCGCGACGAACTGCTTCGCCCGGCCGACCCCGAAGTTCGCGAACGTGTTCACCGCCAGCCCGCTGAGCAGCTCGATCGCGTCCGGGCCGCGCAGGAACAGGTCGGTCATGTGGTGGGACTGGTCCAGCAGCGCGCAGGTCTCGGCCCACGCGCGCTGCTCGGAGCGCCAGTTGGTGAACTCGGGTGCGACGGGGAAGGTGTGGGCCGGCGCCGCGACGTTGCGCAGCAGCTCGACCGGGTTCCCGACGCGGGCGATGGCCGCCGCCAGACTCTCGGACGTCATGATCGCAGAACCCTTCCTCGGGCCGTGGTCGTCGGCACCGTAGGCGAGGTCGGTGCGGCAGCACCACCGGGCCGGCGAGCTGCCCGGGGTGATCGTCTACCCAGTGAGGTGATCTCAGCGAGTAGGTAAACGTCCGGGCGGGCGACACGGACATTCGGGATGATCTACGTGGTGCTGGTCAGGACGCGGGGTCCTCGATAGGCAGGTTCTCTCTCACAAGATCCACCACAA
>NZ_JAHDTH010000004.1 GCF_018531445.1 Pseudonocardia lacus | reverse complement strand
TCCTCGGCGCGGTCGGACCGGTCGCCGGGCCCGGCGGGTGCGTGGTCGGCACCGGACTGCCGCACGGTGTCCTCGCGGCCGGTCGCGGGCGCGTCGGCGCGGGTTCGGGTCGGGGACATCGTGCTCGCAGTGTGCCTTCTACTCGGGCTAGGCGGTGCGCAGGGTGGGCGTGATTTCGTCGGGCGTCGGCTCATCGCCCGCGGGGTGCTCGACGAGCGCGAGGACCCGGTTGGCCAGGAACCGCGCGGTGCGCACGGTGCTGCCACCGCGCGTGACCTCGCTGACCTCGACGGTGCCGCGCGAGTGCGTGACCACGACGCGGCGGCCCGCGCGCGTGGCCGTGACGTCGTACGTGCGGGTGGTGCCGCTGCCGGCGTCGATGACGATCTCTACCCGGTCGCCCTTCATGGTCCCTCGTCTCCCGTGCGTCCCCGATCGGTGCAGGCTGGTGGGGGCGGCGCCGTCGGGGGCGGCGCCGCCCTGGCGGCCGCGCCACACGGCGGTGGAGGCGCCGGGCGCGGCGGGCTCGGGGGAGCGGGTCGCGTGGTGGATGGGTGCCCGAGCCAGGTGCTGGTCGCCTCGCGGCGGCCGGCACAGTGCGGCTCCAGCCGAACGGTGTTCCGCACTGGCTCTTCGTAATGAGACCCGGGGACACAGGTCACCCGGCCCGGACACTCCTTCCAACGGTCGGGCGCCCGAGAAGATTCCCGGGGACCCGACCTGCATCCGGACCGAGCGCTGGTCGCCTCGCGGCGAACGGCACGACACGGCTCCAGCCAGGCGGTATTCCGTGAAGGCTCTTGATATGTGAGACCCGGGGACACAGCTCGCCCGGTCCGGACGCTCTGCACAACGGACCAGGCTGCCCGATGATTCCCGCCCCGCGCACCCGATTTCCGGCACCGCCACCAGGATGGCCGGGTGGCCGAACCGACCCGTCGACGACAGGGCGCTGTGCTGGCCGGGACCATCGCCGCCGCGATCGCCGTGACCGCCGGGATCACCGCCGCGGTGCCAGTGCCCCGCCGCCGGCCTGTCGGAGGGCCTGCGCACCGGCGGCGTGGCCGGCGCCTCCGTGGTGGCGCTCTACGCGCTGTGGCTCAACGACCGCCGCCGGCGGACCGAGGAGGCGCGCCAGGGCGTCGAGGAGGACCGGCTGCGCCTGGAGGGCGACCGGGTGACCAACGAGCGGTTCGCGCGGTCGATCGAGATGCTCGGCAACGAGGCCGACCAGGTGCGCCTCGGGGCGATGCACGCGCTGGCCGGGCCGGCCCGCGCGAACCCGGCGTACGCCCAGACGGTCGTCGACGTCCTCTGCGCCTACCTGCGGCGTCCCTTCTTCCACCGGGCCTACGAGGGCACCGCCGCCGACATCGACCGCAACGACTTCGCCGATCCGACCGGCGCGCGGGTGTCGGACGCGGAGGCCGCCGAGGACCGGGAGCGCCAGGTGCGGCTCACCGCCCAACGCCTACCGGCGGCCTCTCCCTGCAGGACGCCCGGCTGCTCGGAGCGACCGGGTTGGGCGGGTGCGTCGTCGCCGACTTCGCCGACCTGCGGTGGATCGAGGTCGCCGACGTCGACCTCACCGGCGCGGTCGCCTCGCCGACGGCGACCCTGAAGCTCCCGCCCGGCGTCGACCTCCCCCGTGCGGGCGGCTGACCGGTCAGCCCCGCAGCGCGGCCAGCACGGCATCGGTCCACGCCGGCCAGGCCCGCTGCGCCCACTCCCCGAAGTCGCGGTCGGTCAGCGCGACCGCCGCCACCGCGGCGTCCGGGTCGACCCACAGGAACGTGCCGGACTGGCCGAAGTGCCCGAACGTCGACGGCGAGCTGGCCGAGCCCGTCCAGTGCGGGGACTTGCCGTCGCGCAGCTCGAAGCCCAGCCCCCAGTCGTTGGGGTTCTGCCGGCCGAAGCCGGGGAGCACGCCGGGGAGATCGGGGAACGCGACGCGGGTGGCCTCGCGCAGCGTGTCGGGGTGGACGAGCGTCGGGGCCTGCAGCTCGGCGGCGAACCGGACCAGGTCGGCGCCGGTGGAGACGGCACCGGCGCCGGCCGAGCCCTCCAGCCGGGTGGCGGCCAGGTCGAGCGGGACGCAGACGGCCTCGTGCAGGTAGTCGGCGAACGCCATGCCGGCGGCCGCGGCGATGGCGGCGGCCAGCACCTCGAACCCGGTGTTGGAGTAGATCCGCCGGGCGCCCGGCTCGGCCTGCACCCGCAGCTCGCTGGCCCCGGCCTCGAACGGCAGGCCGGAGGCGTGCGCCGCGAGGTGGCGCACGGTCGATCCGGGGGGACCGGCCGGGGTGTCCCACTCGACGGCGCCCTCCTCGACCGCGACGAGCGTGGCGTAGGCGGTGAGGAGCTTGGTCACCGAGGCCAGCCGGAACACCCGGTCGGGCTCCCCGGCGTCGGCCAGTACCGCGCCGTCCGCCCCGACCACGGCCACCGCCACGTTGTCCACCGGCCAGTCGAGCGCCGTCCGCGCGGCCTTCCCGAGCGCTGCTGCGTCCACCCGGCCATCCTGCCCCGCCGCTGGAATGCTCACCCGGGTGGCACGGGTCAGGATCGGCACCTCGGGGTGGCTCTACCCGCCGTGGCGCGGCGTCTTCTACCCGCCGGGGCTGCCCCAGCGCCTCGAGCTGGAGCACCTGTCCGGGCTGGTGGACACCGTCGAGATCAACGGCTCGTTCTACTCGCTGCAGCGCCCGGAGAGCTTCGCCGCGTGGGCCCGGCGCACCCCGGAGGACTTCCTGTTCGCGGTGAAGGGGCCGCGGTTCGTCACGCACATGAAGCAGCTGCGCGACGTCGGCACGCCGCTGGCCAACTTCTTCGCCTCCGGCGTGCTGGCGCTCGGGCCCAAGCTCGGCCCGGTGCTGTGGCAGCTGCCGCCGCGGATGCGGTTCGACGCCGACAAGCTGGGCGGCTTCCTGGAGCAGCTGCCGCGCAGCACCGCGGCCGCCGCGGAGCTGGCCGCCGGGCACGACGAGCGGCTGGTGGGCCGCAACCACCTGACCACCGACGCCGACCGGCCGATCCGGCACGCCGTCGAGCCGCGCCACGAGAGCTTCCACGACCCCGGGTTCGCCGCGCTCCTGCGCGAGCAGGGGGTGGCCACGGTGATCGCCGACTCGGCCGGGACCTGGCCGACGTTCGACCAGGTCACCTCCGACCTGGTCTACCTGCGGATGCACGGCTACGGCGAGCTGTACGCCGGCGGGTACCCGCCGGACGCGCTGGACGCGATGGCCGAGCGGATGCGGGGCTGGCGCGACGACGGCCTCGACGTCGTCGCCTACTTCGACAACGACGCCAAGGTCCACGCGCCCCACGACGCGATCTCCCTGGCCGGGCGGCTCGCGGCATAGAGAGGCCGCATCCGGGTACGGGCGCCGGGTGGAATCAACAGTGACGACGCGCGACGAGCGGGCCGCGGCCCGGGTGGCCGAGCTGGCCGGGCGGCGCGGGCTGACGGTGGCCGTCGCCGAGTCCTTGACCGGCGGCCAGATCTCGACCGCGCTGGCCGCCGCCGAGCAGGCCAGCCAGTGGTACCGGGGCGCGATCGTCGCCTACTCGACGGAGGTCAAGCACGAGCTGCTGGGCGTGCCCACCGAGGAGGTCGTGCACGCGGAGGCGGCCAGCGCCATGGCCCGCCGCACCCGGGAGATGCTGCTGGCCGACGTGGCCGTCGCGGTCACCGGGGCCGGCGGGCCCTCCGCGCAGGACGGCCGCGAGCCGGGCACGGTGTTCCTCGCCGTCGACGCCGAGGACCACCACCGGGTCGTCCGGCTGCAGTTCGACGGCGACGAGCCGATGGAGGTGCTCAGCGCGTCCACCACCGCGGCCCTGGACGCCCTGGTCGCCTACCTCGAAGCTCAGGAGGGCTGAGCCGCGGCGCCGGCCCCCTGGGCCACGCGGTGCGCGACCAGCATCCGCCGCCCGACGACCATCAGCGCCGCGGCCACCAGCATCGTGCCCGCGCCGATCAGCCAGGCGGCCGGGAAGGACAGGTGGGTGGCCAGGAAGCCGAAGCCGATCGGCCCCGCGAAGCCGCCGCCGTACACCCCGACCTGCACGATCGACGTCGCCGCCGCCGGCGCCGACGGGTTGAGCCGGACCACCGCGAACTGCAGCAGCCCCGGCCACGCCCAGCCCAGGCCGAACCCCAGCACCGTGCCGAGGACCAGCGCCACGGCGCCGGGCGCGGCCAGCAGCGCGAGGCCGCCCGCCCCGAGCAGGAGGCTGGCGGCGACGACCGCGATGTGCCCGCCGGAGCGGCGGTCGGCCGCCCAGCCGTGCAGCAGCCGCAGGACCAGGCCGACGACGCTGCCCAGGGTCAGGGTCAGCCCGGCCAGACCGGCGTCCACGCCGCGGTCGACCGCCGAGGCCACCAGGAAGATCCCCAACGCGCTGGACGCCGCGGCGGCCAGCCCGGCCGCGATCCCGATCACCGACAGCGCGGCGGTGGCCAGCTCGCCGTCGGCGGCCGTGCGCTCGCGCCGGATGCTCTCCCGGGGCGTCAGCGGCAGCGCGGCGAGCGCCAGGACGGCGCCGATCGCGTACGCCCACCGCCAGCCGACGGTCAGCGCGACGGCCGGCACCGCCGCCC
Organism: Pseudonocardia lacus; assembly: GCF_018531445.1. Classification (GTDB taxonomy): domain Bacteria; phylum Actinomycetota; class Actinomycetes; order Mycobacteriales; family Pseudonocardiaceae; genus Pseudonocardia; species Pseudonocardia lacus. The sequence continues at coordinate 85,485 of NZ_JAHDTH010000004.1, read as the reverse complement.
CGGACAGCAGCGTGGCCAGCGGGATGGCCGACTGCTTGACCCCGAACGACAGCCCCAGCCGCTCCGCCGGCACGTAGCGGGCCAGCGTCATGTTGGAGGCGAGCTGGCCCAGCACGTTGCACCACGCCCCGCACAGCAGGATCACCACGAGCGCGGCGTAGGACCGGGCCAGGGTGGCCAGCGCGGTCATCACCAGCGCCGCCCCGACGACGGCTGCCCGGCTGGTGGGCACCGACCCGAACCGCTCGACGAGCCACCCGCTGGGCAGCGAGGCGAGCGCGCTGACCGCGAAGAACAGCGCGACGACGAGTCCCAAGCCGGCCGGGTCGAAGCCGAGCTCGGCGGAGATCTGCACGGCCAGCCCTCCGGTCAGGAAGACGGGGAGCGTGCAGACGGTCGTGGTGGTGACCGCTCCCGCCGCGGCCCGACCGGCTCGGGACATATGAGCAACGCTAACGGACTACCCGCCGGTCGGCCGCACGTGTGACCGGATCCCCTCGTCGGTCAGGTGCAGGTAGGCGCGTCGGACGGCCGGCAGCGCGAACCCGCCGAAGTAGGGCAGCTCGCGCGCGACGTCCGCGGCCGGGCGGCCGTCGGCGTGCCCGGCCCGGGCCGCGGCGGCGAGCCGGGCCAGCTCGCCGCGCTGCTCGCGCACGAACCCCGCGTCGACGACGGCGCCGTGCCCCGGCACCACCGACCCGGTGGCCAGCTCGGCGATCGCGTCCATCGTGGCCGGCCACTCCAAGGGGAAGCCGTCGCCGAACTGCGGCGGCGCCCCCTCCTCGACCAGGTCGCCGGCCAGCAGGACGTCGGCGTCGGGCACCAGCACCACCAGGTCGCTGTCGGTGTGGCCGCGGCCGAGGTGGCGCAGCTGCACCGCGCGCCCGCCGATGTCGAGGTCGGCGGCCTCGGCGACGATCCGGTCGGGGGCGACCAGTTCGGCCGCGTCGATCCGGTCCGCGGCGGCGGACTCGCCCGCCTCCCGGTAGCGCCGCACGATCCGCTCCCGCATCCGCTCGCCCTCCGGGCCCCGCAGCACCTCGCCGCAGCGCTCGTGGCCCCAGATCTCGGCCGGCCGGAAGGCGGCGTTGCCGAAGGCGTGGTCGTAGTGGAAGTGGGTGTTGACCACCGTCCACGGGTGCGGGCTGACGGCCCGGACGGCGGCGGCCAGCTCGGCGCCCTCGACCTCGTCGGACCGGGTGTCGACGACGAGGCAGGCCCCGTCGCCGACGACCAGCACGACGTTGAGGTCGAGGCTGCGGTGCCGGCGGACGAACACCCGGTCGGCGACCTCCGCCCAGGTGTCGGTCATCCCCGGATGCGGCTGGTCTGCCCGGCCCACTCGCGTTCGCGCAGCTCGAACTTCTGCACCTTGCCGGTGGAGGTCTTGGGCAGCGCCTCGACCAGCTCGACCTCGCGCGGCGCCTTGTACCGGGCGATCCTGGTCCTGACGTGCTCGATGAGCTCCTCGCCGGTGGCCCGCTGGTCGGGCGCGAGCACCACGAACGCCTTGGGCCGCTCGCCCCACTGCTCGTCGGGGACGCCGATCACGGCGGCCTCCAGCACGGCGGGGTGGCTGACGATGGCCTGCTCCACCTCGATGGTCGAGATGTTCTCCCCGCCGGAGACCACCACGTCCTTGGCCCGGTCGCGCAGCTCGACGTAGCCGTCGGGGTGCAGGACGCCCAGGTCGCCGGAGTGGAACCAGCCGCCCTCGAAGGCCTTCTCGGTGGCGGCGGGGTCGTCGTAGTAGCCGAGCATGACGTTGTTGCCGCGCATGACGACCTCGCCCATGGTGGTCGCGTCGGCCGGCACGTCGTTCATGTCGGCGTCGACCACGCGCAGCTGGTCGGCGCAGACCATCCCGACGCCCTGGCGGGCCTGCAACCGGGCCCGCTCGTCGACCTCGAGGTCGGCCCACTCGCGCTGGAACTGGTTGACCGAGTACGGGCCGTAGGTCTCGGTGAGCCCGTAGACGTGCACGATCCGGAAGCCCATCCGCTCGGCGTGCGCGATCGTCGTCGGCGCGGGCGGGGCGCCCGCGGTGGTGATGGTGATGGGCTTGTCCAGCGCGACGGCCTCCGGCGCGCGCAGGATCGTCGTGACGACGGTGGGGGCCCCGTTCAGGTGCGTCACGCCGTGCTCGGTGATCAGCTGCCAGATGGTGTCGCCGCGCACCTCTCGCAGGCAGACGTGCGTGCCGCCGACCGCGGTGATCGCCCACGGGGTGCACCAGCCGTTGCAGTGGAACATCGGCAGCGTCCACAGGTAGACGCTGTCGAACGTGTGCCCGGAGTGCACCACCTCGCCGAACGAGTTCAGGTAGGCGCCGCGGTGGGAGTACATGACGCCCTTGGGGCGCCCGGTCGTGCCGGACGTGTAGTTGATCGAGATGTTCGCCGTCTCGTCGGCCACCGTCCACGGCAGCGGCTCGTCGTTGCCGCGGGCGAGCAGGTCGTCGTAGGTGACGCCGCTGCCGGTGCCGTCGCCCGGGCTGACCGGGTCGATCACCGTGATGATTTCCTCCACGGTCTTCAGCGCGCCGGCGACCGGGGCGACCGTGGGGTGCAGCGCGGCGTCGACGACCAGCAGCTTGGCCCCGGAGTGGTCGAGGATGTAGCGCACCTCGTCGGTGGACAGCCGGGTGTTGATGGCGACCAGCACCGCCCCGGCCAGCGGCACCGCGAAGTGCGCCACCAGCATCTCCGGGACGTTGGGCAGCAGGTAGGCCACCCGGTCGCCGCGCGAGATCCCGGAGCCGCGCAGCGCGTGCGCCACCCGGTTCACCTCGGCGGCGAACTCGGCGTAGGTGTGGCGGCGCTCGCCGTAGACGATCGCGGTGCGGTCGGGGAAGACCTGCGCCGAGCGGTCCAGGAACGCCAGCGGGGTCAGCGGGGTGTTCCAGACGGCGTTCTCGGCGGCGGTCATCGGCTCTCCTCGGCGTGCGGCAGGTCTCCGCTGATCCTCAGCCCTGCCCGCCCGCCGGGCAACCACCCCCGTCCAGAGTTCAGGAAAGCCACGATGCTGAACTCTGCGGGCAGCATCGTGGCTTTCCTGAACCAGGGAGCCCGGGACACCGCGCGGCGCCACCGGCGCCGGACGGATCAGCCTTCGAGGCGGATGGCCGCGCGCGGGCAGCCCGCTACGGCCTGCTCCAGCTTGGGGCGCAGCGCCTCCGGGGGGTTCTCGTCGAGGATGTAGAGGTAGTCGTCATCACGCACCTCGAACACCTCGGGGGCGATCCCCATGCAGACGGCGTTGGACTCGCACAGATCGAAGTCGACCACGACCTTCATGGCCCCATGGTGCACCCGCGCGACTTCCCGGGGTAGCCGGGGTTGCCGGTTCGGGTGCCCTCACCTGCGGTGAAGCGACCCTAACCCGGCGGTGGGTCAGCGCTCGGCGGTGGTCACCGGGCCGTGCGGGCGCATCTGGACGGTGGCCGCCGCGGACGGCGCCGGGCCGGGGGCGTGGACCGCCGCGGTGGCCAGCATCGTGGCGGCGACCCCGGCGCTGACCAGGGCGCCGAGCACGGCGGTGCGGCGGGTGGGGAAGGGGCGCACGGCTGCGTCCTCTCGGGGCGGGGGCGGCCCGGGTGGGCGCGGGCGGGGCGGGGGCCGCCGCGACGGCCCCGCCCCACCCATCCGGTTCGCGCCCGGCGGCGTTAACACCGCAGTGACGCAAAGCCGCCAAATTGCTCCGAACAGCCGTCAACGACGGGCCGAAGGCCTCTGGCATGCGGCTCAGTCGCGCCGCAGCACCGGGCGCAGCGCGTCGAGGACGTCGGCGCTCTCGATGGTCGACGGGACCGGCTCGTCGAGGCCGTCGGCGATGCCGCGCATCGTCTTGCGCAGGATCTTGCCCGAGCGGGTCTTGGGCAGCGCCGGCACGACGGCCACCTCCTTCAGCGAGGCGACGGCGCCGACCTGGTCGCGCACCAGCTGCACGAGCTCGGCCCGCAGCGCCTCCTCGTCGACCTCGACGCCCGCCTTGAGGACCACGAAGCCGCGCGGCACCTGGCCCTTCATCCGGTCGGCCACGCCGATGACGGCGCATTCGGCGACGGCCGGGTGCGAGGCCAGTACCTCCTCCATGCCGCCGGTGGAGAGCCGGTGCCCGGCGACGTTGATGACGTCGTCGGTGCGGCCCATGACGTAGACGTAGCCGTCGGCGTCGATGCGCCCGCCGTCGCCGGTGAGGTAGAAGCCGTCGAATGTCGACACGTACGAGCGGACGAACCGCTCGTCGTCGTTCCACAGGGTCGGCAGCGCGCCCGGCGGCATCGGCAGCTTCACCACGATGGCGCCGTCGGTGCCGGGCTCCACCGGGTTGCCCGAGCCGTCCAGCACGCGCACGTCCCAGCCGGGCAGCGGCCGGGTCGGCGAGCCCGGCTTGATCTCCAGCAGCTCGATGCCGGCCGGGTTGGCCACGATCGGCCAGCCGGTCTCGGTCTGCCACCAGTGGTCGATCACCGGGATGCCCAGCAGGTCGGAGGCCCAGCGGTGGGTCTCCGGGTCGAGGCGCTCGCCGGCCAGGAACAGGTACCGCAGGCCGGACAGGTCGTACTTGCGGGTGAACGCGCCGTCGGGGTCCTCCTTCTTGATGGCCCGGAACGCGGTCGGTGCGGTGAACATGCTCTTCACGCCGTTCTCCGCGATCACCCGCCAGAACTGCCCCGCGTCGGGCGTGCCGACGGGCTTGCCCTCGTAGAGCACGGTCGTGGCCCCGGCCAGCAGCGGCGCGTAGACGATGTAGGAGTGCCCGACGACCCACCCGACGTCGGACGCGGTGAAGATCGTCTCGCCGGCGCCGACGTCGTAGACGTTGGGCATCGACCAGGCCAGCGCGACCGCGTAGCCGCCGCCGTCGCGCACGACCCCCTTCGGCTTCCCGGTCGTCCCGGACGTGTAGAGGATGTAGAGCGGGTCGGTCGCCTTCATCGGCACGCAGTCGGCCGGCTCGGCGGCGGCCATCGCCTCGGCCCAGTCGACGTCGTCCGGGCCCATCTCGGCGTCGGCCTGCGGGCGGGCCAGGATCACCCGCTTGGTCGGCTTGTGCGTCGCCAGTTCGATCGCGCGGTCGAGCAGGGGCTTGTACTCGATGACCCGCTTGCCCTCGATGCCGCAGGACGCGGAGACGATCACCTCGGGCTGTGCGTCGTCGATCCGGACGGCGAGCTCCTTGGCCGCGAACCCGCCGAACACGACCGAGTGCACCGCGCCGATGCGGGCGCAGGCCAGCATCGCGACGGCCGCCTCGGGGACCATCGGCATGTAGATCACGACGCGGTCGCCGCGACCGACGCCCAGCCCGGCCAGCACCCCGGCGAACCGGGCCACCTCGTCGCGCAGCTGCGCGTAGGTGTAGGTCCGCTTGGTGCCGGTGACCGGGGAGTCGTAGACGAGCGCGGCCCGGTCGCCGCGGCCACCGTCGACGTGGCGGTCGAGCGCGTTGTGGCAGACGTTCAGCTCGCCATCGGGGAACCAGCGGTAGAACGGCGGGTTCGAGCCGTCCAACGCGCGGGTGGGTTCGACGTGCCAGTCGAGGGAGCGCGCGGCCCCCAGCCAGAACCCCTCCGGGTCGTCCGTGCTGGACCGGAAGACGTCCTCGTAGGCACCCACGCCTGGCCTCCTCGCCGTCGCGCCGGGCCCCGCGGCCCGGTGGTCGCCCCGACCTTATGGCGCGCGCCGCGCCCGGGGCAGGCCCTGGAGCACCGGGGCGCCCGTAGCGGACCCGATGGCCCTGCCCAGGAGGCGGGCCACGCCGTCCACTGGGCCGACTGCGACACGCCCGATGAGCTGTGCGGAGTAACGATATGTGACGATAGGTCTACATGTAGTGCATGTCGCTTGTGGTGGGCGGTCCGGGAACCGCGTCGGCGTTCGGCTTCAAGCGGCTGGGATCGCGCGGGCGCGTAATCGCGCGGGGGGTGAGCGGGCTGATGGGGCGCAGGCATCGCCGGCCGGTCGAGTGGCGCACGATCGTCGACCGCTTCCGGCTGGGCGTGGCCGTGACGGCCACCTGCGTCGCCGGGCTGGCGCTGGCCGTGCCGGGCTCCTACGGGGTGGGCCCGGTCGCGCAGGCCGGCGCCGCCCCCACCGGGGCCATGGCCTGCGCGCCGACCTGGGTGACCGGCTGGCAGGCCGCCCCGCAGGCCGCCCCGAGGGAGGCGGGCCTGGCCGGCACGACCCTGCGGATGATCGTGCACCCGCAGGTCAGCGGCTCCCAGCTGCGGGTGCGGCTGTCCAACGCCTACGGCGGCAGTGGGCTGGAGATCGGGGCCGTCTCGGTGGCCCGCTCGGAGGGCGGCGCCGCCCTCGCCGAGGGCACGCAGCGCACGGTCACCTTCACCGACGAGCCCCGGATCGTCATCCCGGCCGGCGACGACGCGGTCAGCGACCCGGTGCCGCTGCACGCCGAGGCGGGCGTCCCGATCGCGGTCAGCGTCTTCCTGACCACCGTCCCGGACACGATCACCCGGCACTCGGTGGCGCTGCAGACGTCCTACCGGTCGGGTCCGGGCGACGCCACCCGCGCCGACGCGGCCGCGTTCCCGGACAGCATCGGCTCCTGGTCGGTGCTGACCGGCCTCGACGTCTTCACGACCCGCCCGGTGAACGCGCTGGTGGCCGTGGGCGACTCGATCACCGACGGGGTGGGCAGCAGCGTCGGCGTGGACCAGCGCTGGACCGACGCGCTGGCCCGCAGGCTCACCGACCCCTCGGCCGACCCGGTCGCCCGCATGGTCGTGCTCAACGCCGGCATCTCCCGCAACCGCCTGCTCGGCGACGACCCGGAGCGCGACGGCGACTCCCCGCTGACCCGCTTCGAGCGCGACGTGCTGGCGCCGTCGGGCGCCACGGACGTCGTGCTGCACATCGGCACCAACGACATCGCCGTCGGGCACAACGCGATCGAGGTGGTCGACGGCCTGCGCAAGTACGTGGCCAGGGTCCGGGCCGAGGGCAGGCGGATCTACCTGACCACCATCACGCCGTCGGCCGCGGGCGCGCACGGCACCCTGGGCGCGACCGGCACCCGCAACTCCGTCAACGCCTGGATCAGGGCGCAGGGGCCGACCATGTCGAACGGGGTCTTCGACTTCGCCGCCGCCGTGGCCGACCCGGCCGACCGCGACCGGCTGGCCCCCCAGTTCGACTCCGGCGACGGCCTGCACCTGTCGGCGGCGGGCTACCAGGCGCTGGCCGACGCGGTCGACATCACCCGGCTCAGCGGCAGCCCGTGCCTCGGCTCCGCCCCGGTCGCGAACGTCACGCCGGGGCAGTGAAAACCCGGGTGTGAGCTGGCACACTCGACGGCATGGCCCGTGGCAGGCGCAGACCGGAGCGGCGGCCGGGACGGCAGAGCCGGACCCCGGTGCCCGCCGTCGTCGACCCCTTCGACGTCCTCTCCCGCGACCTCGACGACCCCGACGACCCGGAGGGCTCCGCGGGGGTGCGCGAGCCGCGCAGACCCAAGCCCCTCGGGCCGATGTCGGGCGCCGGGGCAGTGCCGGAGCCGGCGCCGTTCCTCGTCGCGGTCCTGCCCGACCCCCGGGGCTAGTCGCCGCGCCGGGAGCGCCTGCTGAGCTTGCCCAACGGGCTGCGCCGGCGCTTCTCGGCCTCCGCGACCACGGCGAAAGGCCCAGTCGGGGTGTCCTCGCGGTCCAGCCGGTCGATCACCCAGTCGACGGCGAGCGCGCCCGGCGAGACCCCGCGCTCCTCGGCGATCCGGCGCAACTGCTCGATCCGCAGCGCCGGCAGCCGCAGCTGGAAGACCTGGGCGTTGCCGAAGCCTGCGGTCAGCGACGGGTCGTCGGTGGTCGGGGCGAGCGCGGCCAGGTAGGAGTCGAGCTCGACGTCCTCCGGCGCGTCGGCGCCCCGCGGCTCGGCGCGCCTGCCCGTAGCGGTCCGCGGCGCGGGCACCGAGCGGTGCCGGGGGCCCTGCTGCTGCGTCGGCGGGCCCTGCTGGGGCGGCGGGAGCGGGAACGACATGGGTGGAGGGTACGGGCGCGGCCGGGGACCCCACGGGCGCACCGGACCGTCGCGACGCGCGCGGCGAACGAGCGCGTCGCAGGCGGCGGGTGCGGCTCGGGGTGGAGCGGGAGGTCAGTACGAGACGAGCTCGTACCCGGCCTCGTCGACCGCGGCGGCGATCTCCGCCTCGGCCACCTCGCGGTCGGCGAGCACGGTGACGGCGCCGGAGGCGAGGTTGGCGTGCACCGCGCAGACGCCGGCGATGCCGTTGATCCCCTCGGTGACCGAGCGCACGCAGTGCGGGCAGTCCATGCCCGCGACGGTGACCGTGGTGTGGAAGCGGCCCGCGGCGGGCTTGAGCACCGCGACGGGGGACGGAGCGGACGGGCGGACGGACATGGGGGAAGCCATCCTCTCGGCGTGGAGCCCGGGGGCGCGGACTCCTCGGCGCTGATCGTAGAGCGGCCATGTGTGACGTGGACCGGCCGATCCGGCACGCTACGCCTGCTGTCCAGGTGAAATCTACCACTGCGTGGTCGGGTGATCGCTCCCAGTGATCGTCAACCCCTGATCGTCCCGTCAGTCTCACCCGGCCAGCGGGGTGCGTCGTCGACAACGGCTAGGTAACGTCTCGGTCACGACCACGGGGGTGGTTGTGGGGGGACGCCGGCGTGTCCACCGATCACCGATCGGGTGGATCTCGACCGGTCTCTCGGGGGCGGGGTGGCCCACGAGCCGTCGCGCCGCAGCTCTCCGGTGGTGTCGAGGGCATGCTTGCGATCGCACGGGGAGCGTCGAATGAGCAGTGGCATCAGCAGCGCGCGTCAGGACGTCGGGGACGACCGCTCGGTGGCCGGGGCCATCCCGAGCCAGCGGACCGCGGCCGACGCCTACCGCGTCTCGGAGGACCAGCTGCACAGCGCGCGGATGGTGGTCGCCCGCAACTGCTCGGACTCCGACGACCTGCGCCAGCTGCTCGACATGCTCGGCCTGATCTCCGCCAACCCCGACCTGCCGCCGCCCGTGCGTCGCTGACCAGCGACGGGGCCGGGAAGTGCCCCCCGGATTCGGGGGGCGAACCGGGCCGGCATATGATTTCATCGCTCCCAACGGACAGCCGTTGCGGGCGGGGGTCACCCCGGTGGCTCAAGCCCCCATCGTCTAGCGGCCTAGGACTCCGCCCTTTCAAGGCGGCAGCGCGGGTTCGAATCCCGTTGGGGGCACGGTACAGTTCGGCAGTACGATCAGTTCCGCAGTTGCACAGCGAGGCAGATTCACAGCAAGGCCCAGTGGCGCAGTTGGTTAGCGCGTCGCCCTGTCACGGCGAAGGTCGCGGGTTCGAGTCCCGTCTGGGTCGCTCCACATCGTCCGGTGCTCCGCGCCGGCACGGCCAGGTAGCTCAGTTGGTACGAGCGACCGCCTGAAAAGCGGTAGGTCGGCGGTTCGACCCCGCCCCTGGCCACACCTCTCCCCGGTCCGCGGCGAGCGCCGCCGGCCCCGCACCTCCTTCCCGGACCCTACGCGCGGGTACGATCATGTCGTCGTGCCCGGTTCCGCCCGTCCGGGCCCGCGGCGCCTTTCCCCGACGCTGACCGGCCCTTCGCCGGACGTCTCCGGATGGGCGCTGTGACCAGGTCGTCGGATGGCTAGCATCGCCCTCGGGCGGGGGGAAGCCGATCGGGCCGCGGGCGGGCCGAAGCGAATCCGGGGGTGCGTGTGCCGAGGCGGAACCCGCTGGCCGTCCGCACGTGGGCGGTGTGGTCGCTGCCCGGTCGGGTGCTGGGCACCGTCATCGCCGTCGTCCTGCTCACCGCGGCCGTGCTCGTGCTGCAGGTGCTCGCGCTGCCGGCGGCCCTGCCGGCGCAATGGGGCTGGACGCTCGCGGTGCTCGTCGTGGCCGCCGTCGTCGGCACCGAGGCCTCCCTTGGCGTCGAGCGCCGCCGCCGCCGCACCGACGCCAGCCCGCACATCGACCTCAGCTCGGTCTGGACGTTCGCCGCGGCCGCGCTGCTGCCCGGTGCGCTGGCCGCGGTCGTCGTGGTGATCGTCTACGCCCACCTCTACGTGCGGGCGTGGCGCTCCGGCGCGGTCCCACCGCACCGGGTGGTGTTCAGCGCGGCCGCGATCGTGCTGTCGGTGCAGGCGGCGGCCGCGGTCATCGGCGCCGTCGACCCCGCCGAGCGGTTCCGCAGCCCGGTCGGGTTGCTCATCGTCGGGCTCGCCCTGCTCGCCTACGCGGCGGTCAACATGCTGCTCGTCGTCGGGGTCATGGTGCCCACCGGCACCTCCCCGGACATGGCCACCTTCCGCAGGCTGCTGGGCCCGCTCGACGAGGCCGTCCTGGAGTTCGCGACGCTGTCGATGGGTGCACTGGCCGCCGGTGCGATGACCGCCTTCGGTCCCGCCTACGCGGCGTTCGTGCTGCCCACGCTGATCGTGCTGCACCGCACGGTGCTGGTCCGCCAGCTCCAGGACGCCGTCGACACCGACGGCAAGACCGGCCTGCTCTCCTCGGCCGGGTGGCACGTGCGCGCCACCCGCGCCCTGCGCCGCAGCGAGGAGGCCGACGCCCAGGCCACGGTGCTGGTGCTCGACATCGACCACTTCAAGAAGGTCAACGACGACCACGGGCACCTCGTCGGCGACGAGGTGCTGGCCGCCGTGGCCGAGGCCGTGCAGGGCGAGGTCCGCGAGGAGGACCTGGTCGGCCGGTTCGGCGGCGAGGAGTTCGTCGTGCTGCTCTCCGGCCTGGACGGCGACCACGACCCGGCCGCCGCGCACGCCGTCGCCGACCGCATCCGCCGCCGCGTCGAGGACCTGCGGCTGGTCGTCGAGATCGGCCAGCCGCCGCGGCGGGTGGAGGTCGACCCGCTCACCGTCTCCATCGGCGGCGCCACCTTCCCGTCCGACGGCAGCGAGCTGCTGGAGCTGGTCGAGGGCGCGGACACGGCGATGTACGCGGCCAAGCGGGCCGGGCGCAACACGGTGCGCATCGGCGTCGAACCGGTGGCGGGGGCGGGAGCCGGCCAGCTCCCGATGGCCTGACCGTGCGCCGCCCGGTCACTTCGCGCGCGGAGATAGAGCACATCGCGCTGGACCTGTTCAGCGCCCGCGGCTTCGACACCACCACCGTCGACGACATCGCCGCGGCCGCCGGCATCGGCAGGCGCACGGTGTTCCGCTACTACGCCTCCAAGAACGACATCCCCTGGGGAGCGTTCGACGAGCAGCTCGACCGGATGCGCGAGACGTTCGCCGCGCTGCCCGACGACCTGTCGGTGCTGGCCGGGGTGCGGGCCGCGGTGCTGTCGTTCAACGACGTGCACCCCGACGAGCTGCCGTGGCACCGCAGGCGGCTGCGGCTGATCCTGGGCACGCCCGCACTGCAGGCGCACTCCACGCTGCGCTACGCGGCCTGGCGCCGGGTGGTCGCCGAGTACGCCGGGCGCCGCCTCGGCCTGCCGGTCGACGGGCTCGTCCCGCAGGCCATCGGGCACGCCAGCCTGGGCGTCGCGCTGGCCGCCTACGAGCGCTGGCTGGAGGGCGGCGGCGACCTGCACACCCTGCTCGACGAGGTGTTCCGGGCCCTGGAGGCGGGTCTCGACCGGACGGCCGACGTGCGCCCCTCCGGAAGGTGATCTTCGTTGGGCCGAGCGTCGCATCCTGGCCCGCGAGCGTTACCGGGTGCTCCTCGGCGTCGTCGGACCGTGATAGGTTTCGCCCCGGTTGCAGTCGTTCCTCCTCGATCGTTGTGAAGCGTCCGTGGAAGTTGACGGTGGGCTTCACAGGCGTGAGTAGAGGCATCTGCGTCTCGTCGGTGTTTCCCGTGCAGCCACCGGTCGGCACAGTGCCGGCCGGGTCCGCTTCACGTATGGAGATCAGGTATGCCGCAGGGCACCGTCAAGTGGTTCAACGCCGAGAAGGGCTTCGGCTTCATCGCGACCGACGACAACGGTCCGGATGTCTTCGTCCACTACTCGGCCATCCAGTCGGACGGCTTCCGCACCCTCGAGGAGAACCAGCGGGTCACCTTCGAGGCGAGCCAGGGCGCCAAGGGTCCGCAGGCCGACACGGTCCGCCCGATCTGAGCCCAGCTCCGGCAGGAGCTCTTCGAGGCCGGTGACCCCCACAGGGGTCACCGGCCTCGGTGCGTCGGAGGCTGGGTCGGCCGCAACCACTGCGCGGTCAGCGCGACGCCCTCGTCGACGCCCCGCGGGGAGAAGCCGAGCGCGCGCGCCCCGGCGTCGTCCACCCGCACCGGCGGGAACTTCCCGTAGACCTCCGACCGCCGGGCGAAGGTGCCGGCGCTGTCGGGCAGCGTGGAACCCGGGGGCAGCGTCGCCACCCGCCGCCCCCCGGTCCGGTCGGCGAACGCGTGCAGCACCCGCCCGAACGAGGCGACCTCCCCGCACAGCACGTACCGCCTCCCCGGCTCGCCGCGGTCGAGGGCCAGCAGGTGCCCGGCGGCGGCGTCCGCGGCCAGCACCCAGCCCATGGGCGAGTCGACGACCACCGGCTCGTCGCCGCGGGCGGCGGCCAGCAGCACCTGGTTGTAGGACTGCGGCCCGCGCGGGCTGGGCCCGTAGATGCTGACCGGACAGGCGACCACGGCCGCGATGCGCCCGTCGCCGAGCACCAGCGCCTCGGCGGCCGCCTTGCTCACCGAGTACGGGTCGGTGAGCGCGGGCGGGCCGGTCGGCTGCTCGGCGACCAGGCCGTCGGCGTCCATCACGGCGGCGCTGCTGCTGGTGAGCACGAACCGCTCGGCGCCCGCGGCGACCGCCGCGTCCAGCGCCCGCCGCGTGCCCTCGACGTTGGCCGTGCGCGTCTGCTCGGCGGTGCCGCCCACCGTGCCGGCCACGTGCACGACGCCGGTGCACCCCCGCATCGCGCGCGCGAGCGCCTCCTCGTCGGCGAGGTCGGCCACCGCGACGTCGACCCCGGCCGGCAGCACCGCCGCCGCCCGCCGCGCGTCGCGGACGACCGCCCGCACGTCACGGCCCTGCTCCACGGCCAGCGCGACCAGCGCGCTCCCCAGGTACCCGCCCGCTCCGGTGACGATCAGCATGGCGCCATCGTGGCAGTCACCGCTGACCGACGGCGCGCCACGACGACCGGTCCTGCGCCGTGACCGACCGAGGTTGCCACCGCCGGTCTCCGTTCTCCCCCCGTTCACCCGACCTGTCACCGATGCCGAGCGGTTTTGTCAAGGGGCAAATCCGCTCGTCTCGGCGTCCGGCCCGGTCGTCGCTGTGGGCTCCACTACCCGTTCCCGACCCGTCATGCTCGGTGTTGAGCCTCACAGGAACACGCCGAACGGCAGGGGTTCACGACGCATCGGAGGTCCGGGATGTCCGGCTGGGACAGCTACCGCACCGTGTACTGCGCGGAGCTGCGCGCCGCGGCCCGTGAGTTCGACGACCACGGCTGGCCCGTGGTGGTGCAGGACGACAGCACGGTGCTGCTGGTCACCGGAACGGCGCTGGACGTGCTCGAGGTCCCGGCCGCCGTCGGCAAGCTGATGTGCGCGGTGCTGCGCGACGCCGGCGCCGTGGTGCCGGTCGCCGCCACCCCGACCGGGTCCTTCTTCTACCCGGTCACCTCGGGCGCGGCGCTGCCCGTCGAGCTGCGCGACGTCGGCGGCGTGCGGCTGCACACCGCGGGCGCCACCGTGCTGGCCCCGCCCTCGACCGTGCCCGACGGCTGGGTGCACTGGCGGGTCTCCCCGGCGCTGACCGGCTACCGGGTGCCCTCCGCCGACCTGATCCTGAGCGCCGCGGCGGACTCGGTCCGCAGGCGCAACGACCTCGACCGCAACCCGGGTGCCCAGCGGCCCGCGGAGATGGTCGCGGTCGGCGTGCGGTAACGACACCGCAGGAGCCGGCTCCCCGGCCCACCTCCCGCTGACGCGGCTCGTCGCGCCGCGCCGGGAGGTCCGGGGAACGCCGGTGGTGCGGCGCCCGAGGGGGCACTTCTCCCTCGTCGCGCGGCCGCACCACGAACGTGGCCGGGGTCGGTGGAACACCACCGACCCCGGCCAGAACCACTTCCCGGCGCGGCAGGGGCCGAACGCCGCCGTCCGCCGGCGCTGCCCCCGGCCGGGCCCGGTGGGCCCGGCGACCGGGCGCCGGGGCCGGGACGGTCCCGTGGCGGCACCCCGGACCAGCGCGATCCCACCGCCCGAGGGCCGTCCCGACACCTGATCATCGGTCGTACGGGCAAGATGGGAACGTGCAGATTCCCGGGTCCACCCGATCGAGCGCGACGGCCGGAGAGGCCTCACGCTCCGAGGCCGGTCGCGGCCGCCGTACTGCTCCGATCGTGGAGGTCGGGCTGGGCTTCGGCCGCGTCGACGCGGCCACCAAGGCCAAGGACCTGCGGCGGATGAAGATGTTCGCCACCGGGCTGCTGCTCGTGGCGACGGTCGTCTTCCTGCTGGCCCGCGTCTGGGAGGTCAACGGCGGGCCGGCCTGGATCGGCTACGTCCGGGCGATGGCCGAGGCCGGCATGGTCGGCGCGCTGGCCGACTGGTTCGCCGTCACCGCCCTCTTCCGCCACCCCCTCGGCCTGCCCATCCCGCACACGGCGATCATCCCGACGAAGAAGGACGCCCTGGGCGACAGCCTGGGCGACTTCGTCGGCGAGAACTTCCTCTCCGAGGACGCCGTGCGCGCCCGCCTGGCCGGCGTCGACATCTCGGCCAGGGTCGGGTCGTGGATCGCCCAGCCGGAGAACGCCGACCGCATCACCGCCGAGCTGGCCACCGCCGCCCGCGGCGTCGTGACGGTCCTGCGCGACGACGACGTCCAGGAGGTCATCGAGCAGGTGCTGGTGCGCAAGCTGCTGGAGAAGCCGATCGGCCCGCCGCTGGGCACGGTCCTGCAGGGCGTGTTCGCCGACGGCTCCCACCGCCGCCTGGTCGACCTGGTCATCGACCGCGCCTACGACTGGATCTCGGCCAACCAGGAGATGGTGCTGCGCATCGTGCAGGACCGGGCCCCGAGCTGGTCGCCGCGGTTCGTCGACTCCCTGATCGCCGACCGGGTGTTCCTGGAGGTGCAGAACTTCGCCTGGGCCGTCAAGACCGACCCGGAGCACCCGCTGCGCAAGGCGGTCGACACGTTCCTCGTCGAGTTCGCCACCGACCTGCAGAACGACCCGGAGACCATCGAGAAGGCCGAGCGGATCAAGCACCAGATCATCGAGCAGCCCGAGGTCCAGCGGTTCATCGGCCAGGCGTGGGGCACGGTCAAGGCGCTCATCCTCGACGCCGCCGCCGACCCGTCCAGCGCACTGCGCACCCGCGTCCGCGACGGCCTCGTCGCCTTCGGCGAACGCCTCGACTCCGACGCCGAGCTCCGCGGCAAGATCGACGGCTGGATCGCCGACGCCGCAGGCTACGTCGTGCGCCACTACCGCCACGAGATCACCACCCTGATCACCGACACGATCGCCAAGTGGGACGCCGAGGAGACCTCCCGCAAGATCGAGCTCCAGGTCGGCCGCGACCTGCAGTTCATCCGCATCAACGGCACGGTGGTCGGAGCGCTGGCCGGCCTGGTGATCTACACCGTCAGCGAGCTCCTGATCGGCTAGCCCGCGCTCGGTTGGACGAGCGCGGCTTTCGTCCAACCCGGGCGGGCGTAACCTCCGCCACTCCTGCAAGCAGGGTGCTTGCAGGAGCTAGCACCTCCGCGTACGGTCGACCGTGACGGAAGGGGTGAGGGACGTGACCAGCGGCAAGGGCGACAACGCGGTCGGCCAGGCGGTCGAGCAGGCCGTCGAGCAGGTCGGGCAGGCCGTCGACAACATCGGCGCCTACATCCGCAGCCAGCGCGAGGGCGCGCAGGTTTCGCTCCGCCAGCTCGCGAAGGCGGCCGGTGTCAGCAACCCGTACCTCAGCCAGGTCGAGCGCGGTCTGCGCAAGCCGTCGGCGGAGATCCTGCAGCAGATCGCGAAGGGGCTGCGGATCTCGGCGGAGGCGCTGTACGTGCGGGCCGGGATCCTCGACGAGCGACCGGCCAGTGCGGTCGTCGACGCGGTCCTCGCCGACCCCCACCTCTCCGAACGCCAGAAGCAGGTGCTTCTGGACGTCTACCAGTCGTTCCGGCAGGAGGGCGGACGCCCCGCCCCCGCCACCCCGAAGACGATCCACGAGGAGTGATCACCATGGCAGTCCAGCTGCCCACCGCCGCGGACGTCCGCAAGGCCCGCGAGCAGGCCGCGAAGAACGCCGCCGCCCAGGCCGAGGTCGCCCGTACCCCGCTGCTCGCCGTGCTCGGCGCAGGCGAGGCCGCGTTCACCGCGGTCAGCAAGGCCGCCGCGGTTGCCGCCGACAAGGCCGCCGAGGCCCGCGCCCGGGCCGCCGCCCAGGCCGATGGCGTGCAGCAGCGCGTCGTCGAGCTGCCGCAGCGGCTGCGCCGCGAGGACCTGCGCGACGACGTCCGCAAGGCCGTCGCCGACCTGCAGAAGCAGCTCGAGGTCGCCTACGCCGAGTTCGCGAAGCGCGGCGAGGCCACCTGGGGCCGGATCCGCACCCAGCCGCAGGTCAAGCAGGCCATCTCCACCCTGGAGTCCTACACCGAGCAGCTCGACGCCCGGCTCGACACCTGGGTCGACGACGCGCACGACGCCGCCGAGAAGGCCCTGGAGGTCGTGACCCGGCAGACCCGCTCCAGCGGTGAGCGCTGGGCGCAGGCCACCCAGCGGTTCTCCGGCCAGGCCGCGCGGAAGGTCACCGAGGTGTCGGACGACGCCTCGAAGACCGTCGCCAAGGCCGGCGCCGAGCTGGCCGGCGAGATCGCCGAGACCGGTGCCGAGGTCGCGCACGAGACCCGCAGCACCACCCGGCGCGCGGCCAACCGCACCGCCCCGAAGGACGAGCCGAAGACCCCGTCCACCACCGCCTCGGCCGCCCAGAAGGGCGCCCCGAAGGCCGCGGCCAAGCCCGCCCCGGCCAAGCCGGCCGCCGCGAAGCCGGCCCCGGCCAAGCCCGCTGCCGCGAAGCCGGCCGACAAGCCGGCCGCCAACCGGAGCACCACGAACGGCTCCACCAAGTCCGACAGCTGATCGGTCGAACGGAGTGCGGCCCCGGGGTCGGACGACCCCGGGGCGCACTCGCGTCCGCCGGGCGGGAGGGACGGGATCACGCCATCGCCGAGCGGTCCCGGGAGGCCCGGCGGCGGGCCCGGACCGACCGTGCGGTGTGCCCCGGACGGCGTACGACCTGCGCAAACGCGGAGCGGCCCGCACGTCCGACGCGCCGGGTGGGGCCGTCGTGACCCGCCGTCGGGGGCCGCCCGCCGCGCGGGTGTGTGCACCCCGGGGATGTGCGGTGGGCCCGACCGCACGTAGTCTGGTCCGGTGAGCCTGTGGTACACCCTCGACCAGTGGGTCCTGTTCGGAGTGTGGCTGCTGGCCATCCCCGTCGGCGGCTACGCGTTCGTGCACGCGCTGATGCAGCGCGCCGACGCCTTCACCGCCGCCGACAAGCTGACCAAGCCCGCCTGGCTGGGGATCACCGGCGCGAGCCTGCTGGTCCTCATCGTCTTCCAGTACGGCCCGCGCAGCAGCGGAGCCCTGTTCTGGATCGCGGGCCTGGTCGCCGTGCTGGTCTACATCGTCGACGTGCGCCCGGCCGTGGTGCGCGTGCAGGGTGGCGGCCCCCGCTGGTGAACGACTGGTCCGTCCTGGGCACGCTGTCCGCGGTGCCCGCGCTCGACCGCCCCGATCTCCTCGCCGATCTGGTCGCGCACGCGCTGAAGCTCCTCGACCCGGCCGACGCCGCGCTCATCGGGGTCGCCGAGATCGACCCGACGCTCGCCGACACGGCCGCCTTCTGCGAGGCGTACGGGTCGCCGCTCGACGGTTCGGCCAACTGCGTCGTCGTCGCCGGCCGGCGCGGTGAGGTCACCCGCTACGCGGCCTGCCTGGTGCTGGCCACCACCCGCGCCGACGTCAACGGCCTGGTCCGCAAGCGCCTCGACGCCCGCAAGGCCTCCTTCGCCCCGATGGACGACGCGGTTGCCATCACCGGGATGGAGTACGGCGGCATCACTCCCGTCGGTCTCCCGGAGGACTGGCCGGTCCTGGTCGACGCCGCCGTGGCCGCCGCGCCCGCGGTCGTCATCGGCAGCGGGGTGCGGCACTCCAAGCTGGCCCTGCCCGGCGCGCTGGCCGCGCGCCTCCCGCGCGCCGAGGTCATCGAGGGCCTCGGCCGCTGATCCGCGCTCCCACCCCGTCGAGAACGAACTTGCCGTGATCGTCAGGCCTTGTTGATCACGACAAGTTCGTTCTCGACGGTGACCGCACCATCAGGGTGAGCGGAGGCGGCTCAAGGAAGCTGTGTTCGCTGCGAGCAGATTTCCATGAAGACTGGAACATCGGCAACGGTGTAACTGTTGTGCAGGACATGACAGAGACGCTGAAGCTGCCGGTGCTTCCGCTCGCCGACTCGGTGGTGCTGCCCGGCATGGTGGTTCCCGTCCGGCTCGACGAGCCGGAGATCCGCGCAGCCGTCGACGCCGCCGAGAGCGGCGTGGACGCGCGCAGGGTCATCGTTGTCCCCCGACTGGACGGCCGGTACGCGGCCGTCGGCACGATCGCCGTCCTCGAGCAGGTCGGCAGGCTCCCCAGCGGGGAGCGCGCCGCGGTCGTCCGCGGCGAGGGCCGCGCGCAGATCGGCTCCGGCGTGACCGGGCCGGGCGCTGCGCTGTGGGTCGAGGCCACCCCGATCGCCGACCCGCCGGTCACCGGCCGGGCCCTGGAGCTGGCCAAGGAGTACAAGGCGCTGGTCGTCGGCATCCTGCAGCAGCGGGGTGCGTGGCAGGTCATCGACTCGGTCCAGCAGACCACCGACCCGGGCGCGCTGGCCGACCTCGCCGGCTGGGCCTCCTGGCTCGACACCGAGCAGAAGTCCGAGCTGCTGGCCGAGGTCGACGTGACCAAGCGGCTGGAGAAGCTGCTGGAGTGGACCAAGGCGCACGTCGCCGAGCAGGAGGTCTCCGAGAAGATCGCCGCCGACGTCCGCGAGGGCATGGAGAAGACCCAGCGCGAGTTCCTGCTGCGCCAGCAGCTGGCCGCGATCCGCAAGGAGCTGGGGGACGAGGCTGGAGATTCAGGGGGTGCGGACGACTACCGCACCCGCGTCGAGAGCGCCGACCTGCCCGAGCACGTCCGCAAGGCCGCGCTGGCCGAGGTCGGCAAGCTGGAGCGGGCGTCGGACCAGAGCCCGGAGTCCGGCTGGATCCGGACCTGGCTCGACACCGTCCTGGACATCCCGTGGAACACCCGCACCGACGACTCCGACGATCTGGCGGGGGCGCGCGCGATCCTGGATGCCGACCACGCCGGCCTCGACGACGTCAAGGAGCGGCTGATCGAGTTCCTGGCGGTGCGGTCCCGGCGTGAGCGCAAGGGCATGGAGAAGGTCGGCGGCCGGGGTTCGGGCGCCGTGCTCTCCCTGGTCGGGCCCCCCGGCGTCGGCAAGACGTCGCTGGGTGAGTCCGTGGCCCGCGCGCTGGGCCGCAAGTTCGTCCGGGTCGCCCTGGGCGGAGTCCGCGACGAGGCCGAGATCCGCGGCCACCGGCGCACCTACGTCGGTGCGCTGCCCGGCCGGATCGTCCGCGCGATCCGCGAGGCCGGCGCGATGAACCCCGTCGTGCTCCTCGACGAGATCGACAAGGTCGGCAGCGACTTCCGCGGCGACCCCACGGCCGCGCTGCTGGAGGTGCTGGACCCGGCGCAGAACCACACGTTCCGCGACCACTACCTCGAGGTCGACCTCGACCTGTCCGACGTGCTGTTCCTGGCCACCGCCAACGCCTACGACACCATCCCCGGCCCGCTGCTGGACCGCATGGAGGTCGTGACGCTGGACGGCTACACCGAGGCGGAGAAGGTCGCCATCGCCCGCGACCACCTGCTGCCCCGGCAGGTCGAGAAGGCCGGCCTGGACCCCAGCGACGTCGACTTCTCGGACGTGGCCCTGGGCATGATCGCCGCCGAGTACACCCGCGAGGCGGGCGTGCGGCAGCTGGAGCGGGGCCTGGCCAAGGTCCTGCGCAAGGTCGCGGTGTCCCTGGACTCGGGCACCGAGGCGCCCGTGCACGTGGACGCCGACGCCCTGGTCACCTACCTGGGCCGGCCCAAGTTCACCCCGGAGTCGGCCGAGCGCACCTCGGTCCCGGGTGTGGCGACCGGCCTCGCGGTCACCGGGGCCGGTGGTGACGTGCTGTTCATCGAGGCCACCGCCATGGACGGCGACCCGGGCCTGACCCTGACCGGTCAGCTGGGCGACGTCATGAAGGAGTCGGTGTCGATCGCGCTGAGCTACCTGCGCAGCCGCGGCCTCGCCGGCGATCTGGCCGCGAAGAAGCTGCACGTGCACGTCCCGGCCGGCGCCGTCCCGAAGGACGGCCCGAGCGCCGGCATCACGATGACCACGGCGCTGGCCTCGCTGGCCAGCGGGCGCCCGGTCAAGTCGTCGGTGGGGATGACCGGTGAGGTCACCCTGCAGGGCAAGGTCCTGCCCATCGGCGGGGTCAAGCAGAAGCTGCTGGCCGCGCACCGGGCCGGGCTGACCGACGTGATCATCCCGAAGCGCAACGAGCCCGACCTGGACGACCTCCCCGAGAGCGTCCGCGGCGAGCTGCGCATCCACCCCGTCGCGGACGTCGCCGACGTCCTCGACCTGGCCCTGGAGCCGGTCGCGGTGTCCGCCGCGGCCTGATCCACCCGGACCGGACCCCCGTCGCCTCCCGTGCGGCGGGGGTCCTCCCGTGCCGGCGGAATGCCGGCCGGCGGCGCCGGGTTCGCCCTGGCATGAGGGTGCTCCCGGACAGATCCCCGAGTTCGGTGCGCGGGTCGACCGCCGCCTCCGCGAGGAGGTCGTCGCCTGGCTGACCCTCGTCGACCCCGGCGGCACCCCGCAGCCCGCGCCCATCTGGTTCCTGTGGGACGGCGCGACGGCGCTCGTCTACAGCGACCGGAACGCCAAGCGGCTGACCCACCTGCGGAGGAACCCGAAGGTCGCCCTGCACCTCGACGGCGACGGCCGCGGCGGCGACATCGTCGTGCTGACCGGCGAGGTGGTCGTCGACCAGACGGCGCCCGCGCCCCCGGACAACCCGCCCTACCTGGCCAAGTACGGCGACCAGATCGCCGGCGGCTCGTGGCGGACGCCCGAGGTGTTCGCCGGGACCTACGACGTGGCCCTGCGCTTCACGCCGTCCCGGGTCCGCGGCCACTGACCGTCGACAACGTCGTTCTCGACTCGCAGCACTGGGTGTGTGGTCGCAGCCCGCCGGCGCGCTGCGCCATCCCCGCCAGCGCTGCGACATCTCCCGCTAGCGCTGCGAGACCACGCCGGCCCTGCGAGGACACCTTCCTTCGCGGCGTCCGGCCGAACGAGCGCGGCTCTCGTCCAACCTCGCCGCACGAAAGTGGCTCTCGTCCGACCGGCGGGGTCAGTGGAAGACGACGGTCTTGTTGCCGTGCACCAGGACCCGGTCCTCGACGTGCCAGCGCAGGCCGCGGGCGAGCACCAGGCGCTCGATGTCGCGGCCCCGGCGGACCATGTCCGAGGCCGTGTCGCCGTGGTCGACCCGGATGACGTCCTGCTCGATGATCGGGCCGGCGTCCAGGTCGGCGGTCACGTAGTGGCAGGTGGCGCCGATCAGCTTGACCCCCCGGGCGTAGGCCTGGTGGTAGGGCCGGGCGCCGACGAACGACGGCAGGAAGCTGTGGTGGATGTTGAGCACCCGCCCGGACCACCGCCGGCACAGCTCCGGGGGCAGGATCTGCATGAACCGGGCGAGCACCACGGCGTCGGGGTTGCCGGCGTCGACGAGGTCGGCGAGCTTCTCGAACGCGTCGGCCTTGCCCGCGGCGTCGTTCGTCGGGAACGGCACGTGGTGGAACGGCACGCCGTGGGCGCGCACGATGTCGCCCAGGTCGTCGTGGTTGCCGACGACGGCGGCCAGCCGGACGGGCAGCTCGCCGGTGGCGACCCGGCCCAGCAGGTCGTGCACGCAGTGCGCCTCGCGGCTGACCAGCAGCACCACCCGCTTGGGCACGCCGGTGTCGGTCACGTTCCAGGTGGCCCCGCCGAGCTCGGCGGCGACGGTGGCGAAGCGGCGCCGCAGCTCGGCGACGTCGTAGGGCAGCGAGGTCGCCCGCACGACCTGGCGGGTGAAGAACCAGCCGGTCTGCGGGTCGGAGTGGTAGCCGGCCTCGGTGATCCAGCCGCCGTCCGCGGCGAGGAAGGCCGAGATGCGGGCCACGATCCCGGTGGTGTCGGGGCAGCTGAGGGTGACGACGTAGCGGCGTTCGGTGGCGGGGTCCACGGGAAGATCGTGTCACCACCCGCGGGCCCGGGGCTGTGGACTTCGCCGCAATCGGACGTGCACTTTCAGCCCGATCGCCGCGCGATCCACTCCTTGGTGAACCCGGTCTCGGAGGCCAGCAGCTTCTGCACCTGCTCGGCCACGATCGACTCGATCTTCCCGCCGAGGAACGGCACCTCGACGGTGACCTCGGCGCGCACCGCGAACTCGCTGCCGCCCCCCACATCGGTGAGGCGCAGCCGGCCGCCCGCGGTCACCGGGGCCCCGGGCACCCGGACGTCGACGTCGCCGCGGTAGCCGCCCGCGGGATCGGGGCGCAGCGTCTCGGCGCGTTCGATCACCAGGTCGCCGGGGACGAGCGACTGCACGATGGAGGGCAGCAGGTCCTTGTCCAGGCCCTGGCGCAGCCGGTAGCGCACGCCGTCGCCCGTCGCGGAGTGCTCCAGCAGTTCGGCGCCCTTGCCGCCCATCCGGGCCAGCCGGGCCCGCAGGTACTCCGGGTCGGCCATCGCGGCGTGCATGCGCTCGGCCGCGTAGGGCGAGGTGCACCGGTAGTCGATCGGGCGGGGCATGGGCGGAGGCTACCGTTGCCCCCCGTGCCGGTACCCGACGTGGCGTTCGCCCTCGCCCCGCTGACCACCCTGCGGCTGGGCGGTCCCGCCCGCCGCATCGTCGAGGCCGAGAGCGCCGACGCCGTCGTGGAGGCGGTGCGCGCGGCCGACGCGGCGGGGGAGCCGCTGCTGCTGCTCGGCGGCGGGTCCAACCTCGTCGTCGCGGACGAGGGTTGGCCCGGGACGGTGGTGCGCATCGCGAACACCGGCCGGTCGACCGAGCGGCGCCCCGACGGCTCGGTGCTGCTGACCGTCGAGGCGGGCGAGGAGTGGGACGACGTGGTCGCCGCCACCGTCGCCGAGGGCCTCGGCGGGCTGGAGTGCCTGTCGGGCATCCCCGGGCGGACGGGCGCGACCCCGGTGCAGAACGTCGGGGCGTACGGGGTGGAGATCGCGGACCTGCTGGTCGACGTCGACCTCTACGACCGGCGCGGCGATGCCGTGCGCACCCGCGTGCCCGCCGCCGAGCTCGGCCTGGGCTACCGCACCAGCGTGCTCAAGGGCCGCGACGACGCCGTGGTGCTGCGGGTGCGGTTCGCGCTGCCCGGCGACGGCGCCGGCGCTCCGATCCGCTACCCCGAGCTGGCCCGCACCCTGGGCGTCGAGCCCGGCGCCCGGGTGCCCGCCGCGGTGGCCCGCGACGCCGTGCTCGGGCTGCGCCGCGGCAAGGGCATGGTGCTCGACGCCGCCGATCACGACACCTGGAGCGCCGGGTCGTTCTTCACCAACCCGGTGCTGGCCGAGGCCGAGGTGCCCGACGGCGCCCCGCGCTTCCCGGCCGGGCCGGGGCTGGCGAAGGTGCCCGCCGCCTGGCTGATCGAGCAGGCCGGCTTCCGCCGCGGCCACCGCGGCCCCGGAGGCCGAGCGGCGCTGTCCACCAAGCACGTGCTGGCCCTCACCAACCGCGGCAGCGCCGCGACCGCCGACCTCCTGGCGCTGGCCAGGGAGGTGCGCGACGGCGTGCGGCAGGCGTTCGACGTCACGCTGCACCCCGAGCCGGTGCTCGTCGGCTGCGCCCTCTGACGGCGTAGCTTGGGTCGAGGGGCAACCCCGGTGGGCAACCGGACGTCCTATCACGTGCAGTCGCGTGGGGGGAGCCAAGGGAAGCGATGCGTCGGATCCTGCTGATCCTGGCCGTGGTGGTGATCGGGTCCCTGGGCGTGGTGACAGCCGCGTCGGGGGGCCAGTTCCCCACCGGGGGGTCGTCCGCGGCCCCGTCCGGGCCGGACGAACCGGATGCGGAGGCCCCCGCCCAGCCCGTCGCGGTCGCGTACGCACCGGCGGTGGGGACGACCGGTAGCTCGCCCACCGACCCGGCCAGCGTCACCGTCACCGACGGCACGCTCACCGACGTCACGCTGAAGAACGCCGACGGCGAGGCCGTCGAGGGCGAGTTCAACGCCGAGCGCACCAGCTGGAGCACCACCGAGCCGCTCGGCTACGACGCCACCTACACCTGGAGCGGCACCGCCTCCGGCGCCGATGGCGCACCCGTCGCGCTGGCCGGGGAGTTCACCACCCTCAAGCCCGACAAGGTCGTCCGCGGCCAGATCAACATCGGCGACGACCGCACCGTCGGTGTCGCCGCCCCGATCCGCATCCAGTTCAACGACCACGTCGAGGACAAGGCCGCCGTCGAGAAGGCGCTCAAGGTCGAGACGTCGAAGCCGGTCGAGGGCTCCTGGGGCTGGCTGCCCGACGAGGGCGGCGGCTCCCGCGTCGACTACCGGCCCAAGGAGTACTGGCCCGCCTACACCGACGTCACCATCACCGCCGACCTCTACGGCGTGGCCTACGGCAACGGTCGCTACGGCGCCGCCGACGTCACCAGCTCGTTCGAGATCGGCCGCGAGCAGATCGTCAAGGCCGACGCCAAGAGCTACCGGATGCTCGTCATCCGGGACGGCCAGCAGGTCGCCGACTACCCGGCCAGCTACGGCCTGGACTCCGACCCCGACCGCAACACCCGCTCCGGCATCCACGTGGTCAGCGAGAAGTTCACCGACAAGCGCATGACCAGCGAGCGCTACGGCTACGACCTGATCGAGAAGTGGGCCGTGCGTATCAGCAACAACGGCGAGTTCGTGCACGCCAACCCGGCCTCGTCGGCCGCCCAGGGCTCGGCCAACGTCTCCCACGGCTGCATCAACCTCTCCACCGAGGACGCGAAGGCCTACTACGACACCGCCCTCTACGGCGACCCGGTCGAGGTCACCGGCACCGGCGTCGAACTGAGCCAGCGCGACGGCGACATCGCCGACTGGACCTACTCGTGGGAGCAGTGGAAGTCGATGTCCGCCCTCTGACCCGGTTTCCGGGCCGCCCGGCGGGGGGTACGCCCCCGCCATGAGCACTCCCGAGGACCTGGCCGCCACCCGCGCCGAACCGCTGCCAGAGGAGCGGGTCGCCGAGCACGGCGACGAGGACCGCGTCGCCGGGGCGAGCGAGATCCTGCGCGACTCGGAGGAGCGGGTGGCCGAGGTGCTGGACGGCAACGCCCCGGCCGACGCGGCCGACGAGCGCCGCACCAGCGAGGAGACCGCGGTCGAGCCGTAGCCCCGACGCGCCCCGACCGGACGAGAGCCGCTCTCGACTCACGTGGACGAGAGTCGCACTCGCTCGACTCAGTTGGACGAGAACCGCTCTCGCTCGACTCGACTGGACGAGAGTGGCTCTCGTCCAACGGTGGCGCAGCTCGCCGTCAGGACTGCCGGTACGCGCGGGAGGCGTTGTACTGCGCGCGGGGCTTCAGCACGATCTGGTCGAGGTTCACGTTGCTCGGGCGGGTGGCCGCGAACGCGATGACGTCGGCGACGTCTTCGCCGGTGAGCGGGGTGATCCCCTGGTAGACGGCGTCGGCGCGCTGCTGGTCGCCCTCGAAGCGGACCAGGGAGAACTCCGTCTCCACCATGCCGGGCAGGATCTCGGTGAGCCGGATCGGCTGGCCGAGGAGTTCTCCGCGCAGGGTGCGGTGCAGCATGGCCTGGGCGTGCTTGGCGCCGGTGTAGCCGGCGCCGTTGTCGTAGGGCTCCAGGGCGGCGATCGAGGTCACCGTGATGATGTGGCCGTCGCCGGAGGCGAGCAGGGCCGGCATCAGGGCCTTGGTGACGCGCAGGCTGCCGATGACGTTGGTCTCGTACATCCAGCGCCAGTCGTCCTCGTCGGCCTCGATGACCGGCTCCAGGCCCTTCGCGCCGCCCGCGTTGTTCACCAGCAGCCGGCAGTCGGGGACGGCGGCGGCGAACGCGGCAACCGAGTCGGCGTCGGTGACGTCGAGGCGCAGCGCGGTGCCGCTGATCTCGGCGGCGATCTCGGCGCACCGGTCGACCCGGCGGGCGCCGAGGACGACGTGGAAGCCGGCCGCGGCCAGCGCCCGGGCGGTGGCGGCTCCGATGCCGGAGCTGGCTCCGGTGACGACGGCGGTGGGACGGTCGGTCATGGCGTCGAGCCTAGGCCGCGCTCACTCGAGGCCGTCCTGGGCGGTGCGTGAGCCGCGCCGCACGGCCGCGCGCTGCCAGCGGTAGATCCCGTACCCGAGGCCGCCGACCGCGGTCCCGGTGAGGCAGGTCGTGAACAGCAGGTCCAGCGGGCGGTCGGTGGCCAGCGAGAAGACCAGGACGACGACCGCGGCCAGCGCCCAGATGATGCTGCCGACGAGGGCGATCAGGCCGGGGCGGTTGAGCCCCGGCGACAGCGGCGGCGGATCCTGCACGCTCCCACCCTAGGCCCTGGCGTCCTGACCAGGCGCGCAGAGACGACCTTGCGCGCCGATAGAGGTTAGGCTAACCTTCGTCTCGTCGCTTCGTGGTGGGAGCGGCGCGTCAGTTCGGGAAACGGAACGGGGTCCCGGCCACCAGGCCGGGACCCCGTTCCGCGTCCGGCGGGCTCAGGGTGCCGCGTAGATGCGCACCCAGTCCACCTCCATCCGGACCTCGTCCGGGGTGGAGTCGTCCGGGGCGGGCGTCCAGCCGTCCTCGGACGGGCCGATGTCCTGCTGGATCGTCAGCCGCATGGGGCCGGTCGGGATCTTCTGCGGGTCGGCGGTGCGGAAGACC
Source organism: Pseudonocardia lacus (assembly GCF_018531445.1). Lineage (GTDB taxonomy): Bacteria > Actinomycetota > Actinomycetes > Mycobacteriales > Pseudonocardiaceae > Pseudonocardia > Pseudonocardia lacus. Next base: position 58,498 of record NZ_JAHDTH010000004.1, on the reverse strand, counting down.
TCCTGCCCGTCGACGAAGCCGGCCACGTGGTCGGGGGCCCACTCGACGGCGTAGGTGTGCCAGTCGGTGAAGTCGCCCCCGACGGTCACCCCGTCCTGGGCGTTCTGCGGGCCGTAGTGCACGACGAAGTTGGTCTCGCTGCGGTCGGGGTGCGGCGAGTCCAGGAAGTCGATCTCGCCGCCGATCGGCCAGTTCTCGCCCTCCGGCCAGAGCAGGATCGCCGGCCGGTAGCCCGCGCCCGCCTCCGTGCGCGCGCGCACCTCCCAGCGCCCGTAGGTCTGCCCGGGCTGCCACCCCATGCCGCCCGAGGTCAGGCCGCGGCTGGTCACCTTCAACGTGCCGTCCGAGACGGTCAGGGCGGCGGCGCTGCGCTGGCCGACCGCTCCCGCCGCGCCCCCGGAGTAGGGCTGCCAGGTGACCGGGTTCAGCTCGGTGCCCTCGAAGTCGTCGGAGAGCAGCAGCGGCCAGCGGTAGACGGTGCCGGCCTCGGTGCCCGCCGGGACCGTCGGGTCGAGCTCGAACCGCCCGCCGGGCAGCGCGGTCGCCTCGTAGTCGGCGGTGTCGGACCGGGCCGAGTCCGCAGGCTCGGTGCGCCCGAGGGCGGCGTCCGCGCGCGGTGCCGGGGCCGCGGGCTCCGGCCAGAACCCGACGACCACGAAGAGCGCCAGGCCCAGCCCGAGCACGATCGTCAGCAGCAGGGTGAGCAGGATGGTGCCCCACCGCGGCGGTGACGGTTCCGCGTAAGGATGGACGACCGCGAGTTCGTGGGTGTCGGGCACGGAGGCACCTTAGGATCGCGCGCCGGCCCCGGCGCCCCCGATGCGCCGAGCCGCACGGGCGTGCGGCCAGCGCCCCGGCGGTGTCGCCGGGACGACACCGCCCGGCGCCGACGCGCCGGGCGGGTCGCCGTTCCCGGCGGGAGCCGTGCCGTTGATCGCAAACGGGGTCCAGCGCCGGGTGCCGTCCGGCGCTCCCCGGTCAGCGGTCGTCGCTGTTGAGGTCGTGGCCGCCGCGGTGGTCGTAGTCGTCGTCGTGGTGGTCGGTGCCGTGCTCGTCCTTCCGGTGCTCGTCCTTCTCCCCATGGTCGTCGTCGCTCTTGCGGTCGTCGTCGCTCTTGCGGTCGGTGTCGTCGGTCGTGCCGGTGTCGTTGCTGATCTCGTCGTCGATCGGGTACTGCATCACCCAGTCGACCTCCATCCGCGACGTCCGCGAGCGCTCGTCGTCGCTGTCGGGGAACCAGTCGAGCTGGATGCACAGGTGCATCGCGCCGGGCGGGAAGATGTCCTGCTCGGTGGTGCGGAACCACTCCTCGCCGTCCAGGTACGCGGTGATCGACTCCGGGGTCCACTCCAGCGCCCAGTTGTGCCACTGCGTGGCATCCACCTCGACCTCGCCGCTGATCTGCGAGTTGTCCTCGCCGTAATGCAGGAACATGTTCGTGGTCTGCCGGTCGCCGTCGAGCATCTCCATGAAGTCGATCTCGCCGCCGATCGGGAAGTTCTCCGCGTCCGGCCACAGCAGCAGCAGCGCGTGATAGGCGTCGTCGGCCTCCGGCGCGCGGACGCGGCCCTCCCAGCGGCCGTACTTCTGGCCGTCGCCCCACGACATGCCGGCCGTGGTGCCGTCGGGGCTGCCGGTGATGGTGAGCACGCCGTCGTCGACGGTCGCGGCGTCCGGGGCCCGAACGCCGTTGCCCTGGTGTCCGGGGCCGTCGTAGAGGTTCCAGTCCTCGCCGAGGCCGTCGGAGAAGCGGTCGACGCGGTTCGGTGTGCCCCAGCCGTGCGCGGCCGCCGCGCTGGTGGAGAACCCGGCCACCTCGGCGCTGCCGGCCGTGGCGTCGTCGGTGCCGTCGGTGTCCCCGGCGGAGCGCTCGTCGGTCTCGTCGTCGGAGTCGCGGGTGTCGTCGGAGTGCTTGTCGGAGTGCTTGTCGGAGTGCTTGTCGGAGTGGTCGTCGGAGTGGTCGTCGGAGTGGTCGTCGTGCTTGGCGTGGGACTGCACGGCCTCGGGGGGCGACTGCGCGGTCGCGGCGATGGCGACGGCGGGGCCGCCGATCAGCACGAGCAGGGTCAGCCCGGCCGCCAGGCCGCGGCGCATCAGGTCGTCGCGTGTCATCTCGGCTCCAGTCGGTGCTCTCCGGCGGAGAGGTCGGGGGTGGCGGTCGACTCGGCGGCGACCAGCCAGGTGTCGTCGGGTTGGCGGGCCAGCACGACGTGCCGGACCAGCTGCTCGCGCACGACCGGCCCGCCCGGCGCCCCGGTCGTGGTCTCGATCGCGGCCCGGTAGCCGCGCCGGACCTCGGGGCCGGCGCCGTGCCCGTGGGCCCGGTCCTCGCCGTGCGCGACGGCGATCAGGTCGAGCCCGGTGACCGACGCGGTGCGTTCCGTCCCGGCAGGCGGCGGGTCCAGCACCAGGACGCCGACGGCGGCCGGCGGGCTGTCGGGCGCGGCGTACGCGGTGGCACGCAGGTTGGTGCGCCCGGCGTCGTCGGGGTGGGCGGAGTGGGCGGCGGTCAGGTAGGCGCGGGCGACCGCGGCGGAGTCGGCCGGGTCGACGTCGGGGTCGGTCGGCGGTGGCGGTGCGCCGCGGTCGACGGGCCGGGCGTCGAGCGCCTGGCGGTCGTCGGCGCTGAGCACCCCGCCCGGCGGCGGTTCGCCGGAGGGCGGCAGCCGGGCGGAGCCGCCGCCCAACTGCGCCACGCCGAGGACGGCGAGCACAGCGGCGAGGGTGGCCAGGACGGCGAGGGTCGGGCGGATGCGGCGCACGGGCGTCACTCCCGGAAGCTGACGTGGACGTGGTCGTAGTGGCCGCCGGTGGCGTCGCGGACGTCGTAGACGCCGCCGCCGGTGTAGCGCCGGCCCCAGCCGTCCTGGTCGCGTACGCCCGGGTCCCAGTAGCGGCCCTGCCAGATCAGGTACTTGACCTCCAGCGCGTCGGCGTTGGCGCGCAGCCACCCCGCCACCCGCCAGCCGTCGTCGAGGTCCTCGCCCTTCGCGAAGCGCCCCTGCTCGCCGGCGAACAGGTCGCACGCCCGCCCGCGCGGGTGGTCGCTGCGGGGGTTCCAGGCGTGCGCGTCCCAGCAGCCGGCCGAACGGATGGACGGGCCGTCCTCCCAGCCGCCGAACGCGTCGGCGACCTCGTCGAAGCCGTGGCGGGTGGCGCCGGTGAGGCAGTCGCCGCCGGTCGGGTCGGAGCGGGTGCAGCCGGTGGCGCCGCCGGTCCAGGCGGTCGGGTCGGCGGGACCGCGGGTGACCGCGGCGACGGCGGCGGGGTCGGGCGCGGGAGCGGCCGGGACGGGGGTCGCGGCGGCGAAGCGGTCGAGGTTGGCGTGGACCGCGGCCAGGTAGCGGTGCACGACCTGGGCGCAGCGCCGGGGGCACTCGGCCTCACCGGGCTCGGGGACGCCGGTCGCGCTCCCGGTCACCCGGTCGCACCCGGCGATGTGGCAGACCAGCATCGCGTCCAGCGGTGCGGTGGGCTTGCCGGTCTCCTCGAGGTGGGCGCTGACGGCGCGCAGGTTCGCGCAGGTCCACCCGATGCCCACCCGCAGGTGGGAGGCCGCGGTGGTGACCTCGGAGCCGGGCGGTGGCGGGTCGGCCGGCCACGGCGCCCCGCCCGCTGCGGTCCAGGTGCGCTGGTCGAGCTGCAGGAGCCCGGCGCGGTCACCGGACCGGTCGGCGGTGAGCCCGGCGTCCCAGCCCGACTCGGCCTGCACCTGGGCCACCACCCACACGGGCGGCAGCTCCGGGCACGCGGTCGCGGTGAGCTCGGTGATCAGTGGCAGCGCGTCGCGCGCGGGCGCCGGCACGACTGTGGCCTCGACGCCGGACACGACGTCGGTCGCGGTCCCGGCGGCGGGTGCGGCCGCCGCCGGGACCGGCCCGAGCAGCACGGCCGCCAGCAGCGCGACGACGAGGGCCGGCACGGCCAGGAGCGGACCACGGATGGGGGAGGACACGGCTCACCCCGCCCGTCCCCGGGCCGCGGGCCGGCGGTCGGCGGCGATGTTGCGCGCCTCGATGGCCTCGTCGTCCTCGTCCCGGGCGGCGCGGACGGGCCGGCTCGGCGCGGAGCGGGCGTCGGTGAGGCGACGGGGCGGCCGGGTGGTGCGGGTCTGGCGCCGTTCTGCGCTGTCGGGGCGGGAGCGGTTCTCGTCGGGCGGGGCGGGGTGGTGGGGCTGTTCGGCGCGGTGGCGGCCGGGGGTGCGGGACGGGGCGGCGGCGGGACGGCGGGGGCGGGCGGGTGCGGTGAGGTCGTCGGGGAGGCCGACCGCGTGCAGGGCCGCTCCCCGCCACGGTTCGGCCTTCCGGGGGCGGATCACCATCGGCGGGCCGCTCGCGGCCAGCAGCCCGCCGCCGAGCAGGGCCGAGACGAGGGTCTGCAGCGCTTCGGCGTAGGACCGCAGCGGCGGGCTCAGCCGGTCGGTGGGGACGCCGAGCACGTCGGCAGCGGCGGTGGCCCAGTCGTCGATGCGGGGCAGTTCGACCACCGCGCAGTACCGGGTGCGGACGGCCGGTGGCACCGGTGCCGCGGGCGGGCCGCCGGTGACGACCAGCACCGGGCGGGGTCCGGAGCCGGGGCAGGCCACCGTGGCCGCCGCGCGCAGGGACTCCTCGGTGGCGGCGCAGACGACGACGTCGGCCTCACCGGCGAGCACCCCACCGTCGCGGGCGTGCAGCGCCGCGGCCAGCGTGCTGGTGCCGACGCCGGCGTCGATCCCGGCGACCAGGGGGCTGCGGGTGGCGGCGGTCATCGCAGCGCCCCGGCGGCGGGCTGGACGACCGGCTCGTCGTCGTCGAGGGCGTGGTCCTCGGGGACGGGCTCCGGCCGGGGCTCGGGGGTGCCGGGAAGGGGGAGGTCGGCGCCGATCAGCTCTTCCCAGGCGTCCACCAGCAGCCGCTCGCCGTCCAGCACGACCGGCACGGTGAGCCGCACCCAGCAGGACGCCATGCTGCGCCAGCCGGGTGCGGTGGGGGCCGGGGCCGCGGCCGGGATGCCGCCGACATCGCCGGCCGCGTCGCGCTCGGCGGCGCCCGCCGGGCGTTCCGGGCCGACGGGCCGGTAGGGCGTGACGCGCACGCGGACGTCGACGAGCACGCGGCCTTCGCCGTCCGGGCGGACCCGCCCGGGCAGCACGAACTCGGCGCGCTGGCGGCCGCGGCCCGACCAGCCCAGGCGGGCGGGGTCGGTGCCGGTGGCCGGCAGGTAGGTGGCCAGGACGCGGCCGCGGCGGGCCGGGTCGTCCTCGTCCCAGGACAGGTAGTCGGCGGCGAAGGCTCCGGCCAGGGCGGTCGCCTCGGCGCGGTCGGGGTGGGGGGCGGGGCCGGCGCTGCCGGGGACGGCGCCGGTCCGCGATCCGGCGGCCGGCCCGGCCACCGGCGGGTACCCGAAGGGGTTCGTGGGCGGGTCGCCGGGGTAGCGCCGTCGTGGCCCGTGCGGGCGCGGTGGCGCGGGGGGCGGACCGCCGAACGGGCTGGCGGCGCCGTCCGAGCCGGCAGGTGGCGGAACGGCGGTGAACAGGCCGGTGGACGGGCCGGGCACGGCGGGGAACACGCCGGTGGCGGGCCGGCCGGGGACGGGAGGGGGCGGGCCGGACGAGGTCGGCGACCACTGCGGCGCGGCGGTGTCGGAGGTGGGCTCGGGCGGGCGGCCGAACAGGCGGAAACGGGACACGGCGCTCACCGAGGGGCGATCGGGGTCGGTGCGGGTCGCTGAGGCATGGGTCTCTCCCGTCGACGGGCGTGCGAGGGCCGCGCCCGACCGAGCGGTGGGGCGCCTGCGGTGCTGGCGGCGGGCCGGCGGCCCGGGTCTGCGGGCCGGCTCCGGCGGGAACGGGACCGACTGTAGGTACGCCCGCCGGCCCGTCGGGGCCGAACGGAGACGATCAGTTTGCGATCGCGAACGCCGGCTCAGCCCTCCGGTGGTGCGCCGGTGTCGTGGACAGCGGTCCGCAGGCCGCTGAACAGCAGCAGCACCCCCGTCGCGGCGATCCCCGCGGCACCCACCCAGAGCGCGGTGCGGGCGCCCGCCGCGTCGGCGAGCAGCCCGCCGAGGGGCGCGCCGACGACCACCGCGGCCCGGTTGACCGAGCGGATCGTGGCGTTCATCCGCCCCTGCAGCCGGTCCGGCGTGACGGACTGCCGGTAGGACAGCGTGATCGGGTTGTCCAGGCCCATCCCGAACCCGTAGAGCAGTTGGCCGCCGGCCGCGAGCACCAGCACCGCCGGCACGTCGGCGGCGCCGGCCAGCGCCACGATCGCGAAGCCGGCCGCCTCCGCAAGGTGGGACGCGGCGACCGTCCCCGCGATCCCGATCCGCCGGCCCACCGCCTCGGAGGCCGAGCTGCCGGCCAGCGCGCCGACGCCGGCCAGCGCGAGCGTCGCCCCGAGGCCCACCGCGTCCAGCCGCAGGTCGAGCAGGGCGTAGGGCACGTAGGTGGCGTTCAGGACGGCGTGGAACAGGAACCACGTGTGCGTGGACAGCGCCAGCGGGCGCAGCGTGGGGTGCCGGTAGACCCAGTCGACCCCCTCGCGCAGCTCGGCGAGGACGGACCGGGAGGTCGGGGTCGGCACCGGGTCGCTCGCGGGCGCGAGTGCGGTGAGCACCCCGGACACCGCGTAGCTCAGCGCGTCGACCAGGACCGTGACCGGGGCGCCGACCAGCGCGACCAGACCGCCCCCGACCAGCGGGCCGGAGGTCTGGGCGACGGCGTCGCTCTGGTCGAGCCGGACGTTGGCCCGGTGCAGCAGCGCGCGGGGCACCAGCCGGGGCAGGAACGACTGGTGGGCGGCCGCGTTGAGCACCGAGAGCAGCCCGAACACCACCATGATCGCGACGAGCACCGGCACGTCCAGCCACCCGACCGCCCACAGCGCGGGGACCGAACCCAGCACCACCGCCCGGCCGAGGTCGGTGGCCACGAGCAGCGGCTTGCGCCGGACGCGGTCGGCCAGCACGCCCACGAACAACCCGACCACGAGGTGGGGCAGCATCGTCGCGCCCTGCACGAGGCCGACGTCGGCGGCCGACCCCCCGAGGTCGACCACGACCAGCACCCCGAGCGCCACGGTGCCGACCCGCGTGCCGAGGTCGGAGACGGTGCTCGCGGCCCAGAACCGGCGGAAGCCGGGGTGTCCGCGCAGCCGCACCGGCACGGGGCTCAGGCCGGGAGGGCCCAGGCGTGCACCGGCTCGTTGGCCTCCGAGGACTCCAGGTAGCGGTCGAGCATGCCGCGCAGTGCGCGGTGCCGGTCGGCGCCCCTGGCCTCCAGCGCGGCCACCGCGTCGACCTGCCAGGAGGCGCCCGTGCGGCGCAGGGCGCACCGCTGCTCGATGACCGAGAGGTAGCGGTCGATGACCGGGCCGGTGACGCCGAAGCGGGTCAGGCCCTCGGCGGCCTGCGGCAGCAGCTTGCGCAGCACCAGCTCGTCGGGGCGGATCCAGCCCGAGCCCGGCCAGTACAGCGGCCCCTCCAGCCCGTGGCGCGCGGCGGTGGTGAAGTTCTCCTCCACGGCCTCGAACGACATCGTGCTCCACAGCGGGCGCTCGGCGTCGGTCAGCGCGCGCAGCAGGCCGTAGAAGAACAGCGCGTTGGCCACCATGTCGACGGCCGTCGGCCCGGCCGGCAGCACCCGGTTCTCCACCCGCACGTGCGGCTCGCCGTTGGCGACGTCGTAGACCGGGCGGTTCCAGCGCCAGATCGTGCCGTTGTGCAGCTTGAGCTCGTCGAGGCCGGGCACCCGCCCGGCCTCGACGTCGGCCTGCGGGTCGGTGTCCTCGGTGACCGGCATCAGGGCCGGGAAGTAGCGGGTGTTCTCCTCGAACAGGTCCAGGATCGAGGTGATCCAGCGCTCGCCGAACCACACCCGGGGGCGCACGCCCTGGTTGCGCAGCTCGGGGGTGCGCACGTCGCAGGACTGCTCGAACAGCGGGATGCGGGTCTCCGCCCACAGCCGGGCGCCCAGCAGGAACGGCGAGTTCGCGCCCACGGCGAGCTGCACCCCGGAGACGCACTGGGCGGCGTTCCAGTACCCGCCGAACTCGTCGGGGTGGACCTGCAGGTGCAGCTGCATCGAGGTGCACGCAGCCTCGGGGGCGATGGAGTCGAAGTCGGCGGAGAGCCGGTCGGGGGCCAGCGCGTGGCGGCCCGACGGGTCGTCGCCGGTGATGTCGAGGCGGATCGGCTCGCCGCGGACGCTGAGCATCTGCTCGTTCAGCATGCGGTAGCGCTCGTCGGCGGAGAGCGAGTCGAGCACCAGGTCGTCGCGGCGGAGGGTGGGCAGGATGCCGATCACGGCCAGCCGGGAGCCGCAGTCGCGGGCCTTGGCCCCGGCCACCGCGAGCTCGTCGAGCAACTGGTGCTCCAGGTGGCGCCACTGGTCGCCGGGCAGCGGGCGCGGGGGCAGGTTGAGCTCCATGTTCCAGCGGCCCAGCTCGGACTGGAAGTCGGCGGAGCCGATGGCCTCCAGGACCGCCTTGCCGGACAGCGACGGGGACAGCGTCTCGTCGACCAGGTTGAGCTCGACCTCGATCCCGGTCATCGGCTCGTCGTGGGCGAACGGGTGGCTGCGCAGCATCTCGGCGAGCGCGTCGAGGCAGCTCTGCACCTTCGCCCGGTAGTGCTGGCGGTCCCGTCGACTGAACGCGCGTCGGTCGACGTCCTGGCCCATACGCGCCTTGCCCTCCCTGGTCCCGGGCGACACCCGCCGGGGGCCGGCCTTCGCTGCCGCCCACTGCGACACCGAGATCGTGTCACCGACGGGCGGTGAACAGCAGCGGAGCGGCCGAGCCCCGAGCGGTTGTCCACCGTGACACAACCGTGATCCAACCGCTACGGCCGACCGGATGACCGGGACGCCCGCCCTGGTGGGGCCTGGAACGATCTCCGCTCGTGGCCTCCCTCATCCCGGTCGCCGAGGCGGCCGACCCCCGCCTCGACGACTACCGCGACCTCACCACCGCCGACCGCCGACCTGACCGTCCGGGTGGGCGCGGCCTGGTGATCGCCGAGGGCGTCGTCGTGGTCCGGCGGTTGATCGCCTCGCCGTTCCCGGTGCGGTCGCTGCTGGGCGTGGCCCGCCGCTTCGACGAGCTCGGGGCCGACCTCGACGCGCTGGACGTCCCGGCCTACGTCACCGACGCCGCCACGATGGCCGAGGCCGTCGGCTTCCACCTCAACCGCGGCGTCCTCGCGGTGGCCGACCGGGCGCCCCGGCCGGCGGTCGACGACCTGGTGCGCGACGCGCGGCTGCTGGCCGTGCTGGAGGGCGTCAACGACCACGAGAACCTGGGCGCGCTGTTCCGCAACGCCGCCGCGCTCGGCGTCGACGGCGTGCTGCTGGGGCCGCGCTGCTCCGACCCGCTGTACCGGCGCAGCGTGCGGGTGTCGATGGGGCACGTGCTGCGGGTGCCGTTCACCGAGCTGGACGGGCCGTGGCCCGGCGCGCTGGACGGGCTGCGCGCGGCCGGACTGCGGGTGGCCGCGCTGACCCCGGCGCCGGATGCGCTGCCGCTGTCCGGGTCGGGGCTGGCCGGGCAGCGGGTGGCGCTCCTGCTGGGCGCGGAGGGGCCCGGGCTGTCCGCGGAGGCGATGGCCGCGGCCGACCTGCGGGTGCGCATCCCGATGGCGGCGGGCGTCGATTCGCTCAATGTGGCGACCGCCGCGGCCGTCGCTTTCCACACCGTGGGACACCCGTAGGCTTGTGCGCCGAGCGCAACGGTCGGGGTCGACCGTGCTACGCGCGGCCCACGGGGGGCACGGGGTTGGAACTGGGGGACCGGCAGCCGGGGGACGCCCCGCTGCCAGCGGAGCTGCAGGCCGCCGTCCGCGAGTGGTCGGCGCTAGCCCTGCTGACGGCCCGTTCGGGCGGTCCGAACGAGAAGGCGCTGGTGCGCAGGAGGGGCCTGCAGCTGGCCGGCCGGGTGGCCGACGTGCTGGGCCGACCGGTCGAGTTCACCGACCCGAGCACGGGGGAGACGGAGTCGGTGCGGGTCGGCGGCCCGGACCCGCGGCTGGCCGCGCACCCGCCGGGCCCGACGCCGTGGGCCACCGGTCTGACGATCTCGGCCTTCTTCGCGATCATGGTGACGATCGCGGACGTGGCGCTGAGCAAGGCGTTCGCCCAGGCGTTCGGGCTGCTGTGGGTGCCGGCGAACCTGCTCGTCGCGCTCGGCCTGGCGCCGTCGCTCTACCTGCTGCGCCGTGTGCCGTTCTGGCGCTGGCCGGCGATCGGGACCGCCGCCGGCCTGGTCGCCGCGTGGGTGGCGCTGCTGCTGGACATGCTCGCCTGACGCCGCCGAGCTTCCGTCGAGAACGACGTTGTCGTGATCAACAAGCCCTGTCGATCACGACAACTTCGTTCTCGACGGTGGGTGGTCGACGGTCAGTGCTGGCCGCGGACGCCGAGCAGGACCTCGTCCCAGGAGGGCATGACCGGCTTGCCCTTCTTGGTGCGACGGGCCGGGGGCTTGGGCTTGTCCGCGGCGGCGGCCGCCGCGGGCTCGGCGGGAGCCTTCTCGGGCTCGGGCTCGGGCTCGGGCTCGGGCTCGGGCTCGGGCGCCGGCGCTTCCTGGGCGGCCGCGGGCTCGGCCGGGGCCACCTCCTGCCGCGGGGCCGGGGTGGGCTCCGGGGCGGGCTCCGGCTCGGCGGCGACGGGCTCGGGCTCCTCCGCGACGGCGGGCGCCTCGGGGGTCTGCTCCTCGACCGGCGCGACCACCTCGTCCTCGACCGGCGCCTCGGGGGCGGCCTCGACGACCTCATCGACGGCTTCGGCGACGACCTCCTCGGGGGCGGCCTCTTCGACGACGTCGACGGGCTCGGTGGGCGGCTCGGGCGCGGCCGGCGGCGCGGCCGGGCGCTCGTAGCGCTCCACCGGGGGCTGCGGGGCGCGCCGCTGCTCGACCGGGCGCTCGGCGGGGCGCTCGGGCGTGCGGGGGGAGTCCGCGTAGCCCTGCGGGGGGCCGTACTCGTGACCGGCCGGCTGGGGTTCGGGACGCGGCTCCACCGGGGCCTGGCGCTGCGTGGGCGGCGCCGGGCGGCGCGGCTCGGGGGCCGTGCGGGTGGGGGCGCGGTCGTAGGCGGGCTCGGGGCCGCGCCGGTCGGACCCGGATGCGGCCGCGCGCAGCTCGGGCACGGGAGCGGGCGCGGGGCCGGCGTCGTCGGGGCGGGCCATGTCGATGACCGGGCCCACCGGCCGCAGCGGGCGCGCAGGCAGGCCCTCGACCAGGTCGAACGCGTTCTCGTCCACGGCGGTGACGGTGCCGCCGTTGGCCCCGGGCTGGAACGTCCAGTGGGCGCGGATGTCGGAGTGGCCGGCGTGCCAGGACAGGCAGACGACCCACTTGCCGTCCTCGCCCTTCCAGGAGTCCCACTCGAAGTCGGCGTACTCCTGGCCGCGCAGCCCGAAGGTGTGCGCGACGACGTCGCCGAGCATGCGCGGGTCGGGGCCGTCGGCGCGGACCGGGTGGGCCCGCTGGGCGACCTCGGCGGTGCGCGAGCGCTCCAGCAGGACCGGGTAGGCGAACCGCTCGATCTTCTGCAGCGGGACCCCGGCCATCGCGGCGACCTGCTCCACGGACGCTCCGGCGCGGATACGGGCCTGGATCTCTCGTGGGCGCAACTGGCTCTCCACCTCTACCGCGATCTGTCCGAGACGGGTCAGGTCTCCACGAGCGGCCGCACGCAGCTTCTCGTCCGCCGGGACCGTGTAGCGCTCGCGCCGGTCCGCGTCCTCGAGCACGACGGAGAACTCCCCGTCCTGCTCGAGGATCCCGACGACCCGAAGCGCCCGCATCGGTCGGCCTCCCCGCTGTCTCTCCCCGTCCGGGTGACGGTAGTTGCCGGATCGCAACCCACGACGGAGGCGCGCCGGACCCGAAAGGCCGGTTCCGGCGCGTGGGGTGCCCGGCGGTGCGGGCGGGCTGGCTCTCCTCCGTGCGCGCAGCGTTCCATGTCGATCACCGGAGCGCGCCCCATGATGCCGGACCGTGATCCACCCGCCCCCGGCCCCGGTTCAGGAAAGCCACGATGCTGAACTCTGGGGGCAGCATCGTGGCTTTCCTGAACTCCGGCGCGGGGGAGGCGTGCGTCAGGACTGGTGCTCGACGACCCAGTCGATGCAGGCGGTGAGGGCCCGCACGTCGGCCGGGTCGACGGCCGGGTACATGCCGACGCGCAGCTGGTTGCGGCCCAGCTTGCGGTAGGGCTCGGTGTCGACGACGCCGTTGGCGCGCAGGACCTTCGCCACGGCCGCGGCGTCGACCGGGTCGGCGAAGTCGATCGTGCCCACGACCTGCGAGCGGTGCTGCGGGTCGACGACGAACGGCGTGGCGTACTCGCTGGCCTCCGCCCATGCGTACAGGTGCCCGGAGGACTCCGCGGTGCGGGCGACGCAGGCGTCGAGCCCGCCGAGGCCGAGCATCCAGTCGACCTGCTCGGCCATCAGGAACAGCGTGGCCACGGCCGGGGTGTTGTAGGTCTGGTCCTTGAGCGAGTTGTCGACCGCGGTGGCCAGCGACAGGAACGGCGGGATCCAGCGGTCGCCGGCGGCCAGTTCGGCGACGCGCTCCAGCGCGGCCGGGCTCATCAGCGCGATCCACAGCCCGCCGTCGGAGGCGAAGCCCTTCTGGGGGGCGAAGTAGTAGGTGTCGACCTGGCTCGCGTCGAGCGGGAGGCCGCCGGCGCCGGAGGTGCCGTCGACGACGACGAGCTGCCCGTCGACCGCGTCCGCGGGCCGCACGGCGGGCGCCGCGACGCCGGTGGAGGTCTCGTTGTGGGCCCAGGCGAGCACGTCGCAGGACGGGTCGGCCTGCGGGGCGGGCGCGCTGCCCGGCTCGGCCGCGACGACGACCGGGTCGGCCAGGAAGGGGGCGCCCTTGGTGGTCTCGGCGAACTTCGCCGAGAACTCGCCGTAGGTCAGGTGCAGGGCGCGCTCGCGCACGAGGCTGAAAGCGGCGACGTCCCAGAACGCGGTGGACCCGCCGTTGCCCAGCACGACCTGGTGGCCCTCGGGCAGCGAGAACAGCTCCGACAACCCCGCTCGCAGGCGTCCCACCAGCGACTTCACCGGCTTCTGCCGGTGCGAGGTGCCCATCAGCGCCGCGCCTGCCCCGGACAGCGCGGTGAGCTGCTCGGGCCGGACCTTGGAGGGCCCGGAGCCGAAGCGGCCGTCGGCGGGCAGGAGGTCGGCGGGGATCTGGAGGTCGGTCGCGGTCGAAGCGGTCACGGCCTCCAGTCTCCTCCTGCGCCCTCGTTCAGCTCAGCAGCCCCCGCTCGCGCGCGACGGTGACCGCGGCCGTGCGGTCGGACACGTCGAGCTTGCTGAAGGTGCGCAGCAGGTGCGTCTTCACGGTCGCCTCGGTGATGTGCAGCTCGCGGCCGATCTCGGCGTTGGTGCGGCCCACCGCGACCAGCCCGAGCACCTGCACCTCGCGCGGCGAGAGCGACTCCGGCTGCGGGCCGCGCATCCGGCTGACCAGCCGCGCGGCGACCGACGGGGTGAGCACCGTCTCGCCGCGGGCGGCGGCCCGGATCGCCGAGGTCAGCTCGGCCTGCGAGCAGTCCTTGAGCAGGTAGCCCGCCGCGCCTGCCTCGACCGCGCGCAGGATGTCGGCGTCGGTGTCGTAGGTGGTGAGCACGACGACGTGGGTGCCGGGGTGCTGCTCGGTGATGGCGGTGGTGGCGGCCACGCCGTCGCCGCCGGGCATCCGCAGGTCCATGAGCACCACGTCGGGGGCGTGCGCGCCGACCATGGCCACGGCCTCCGGGCCGGAGCCCGCCTCGCCGACGACGTCGAGGTCGGGTTCGGCGGCGAGCATGCCGCGCAGGCCCTGGCGGACGATGACGTGGTCGTCGACGACCAGCACGTCGATCACCTGACCTCCTGGGGGGTGGGTGCGGTGGGGACGGTGACGGTGACGGTCGTGCCGGAGGGCCCGGGGTCGAGGTCGACCTCGCCGTCGAGCCGCTCGACCCGCCCGCGCAGTATCCGCAGCCCGAAACTGCCCTCGTCGACGGCGTCGGGGTCGAAGCCGGGGCCGTCGTCGGTCACCGCGAGGGCGACGGCGTCGGGGTCGGTGTAGTCGAGGTCGACCTCGACGCGCCCGGCGCCGGCGTGCTGGCGGGCGTTGGCCAGCAGCTCCTGGGCGGCGCGCAGCAGCACGATCTCGGTCTCGGCGGAGACCTTGCGGGGCGTGCCGTGCACGGTGCGGGCCGCGGGGGAGCCGGTCTCCTCGGCGTAGCGGTCGGCGGTGCGCCCGACGGCGTCGGCCAGCGAGCGGGCGGCGGCCTCGCCGGGCGCGCCCGCCGCCACCAGCTGGCGGGCCTCCCCGAGGTTCTCCCGCGCGGCGCGCACGGCCAGGTCGACGTGCCGGCGGGCGGCGGCGGGGTCGGCGTCGAACTGGGCCTGCGCGGCCTGCAGAAGCGTGACGATGCTGGTGAAGCCCTGGGCGAGGGTGTCGTGGATCTCGCCGGCCAGCCGCTCGCGCTCGGCCGCCGCCCCCGCCACGTGCGACAGCTCCGCCACCTGGGCCTGGCTGGCCTCCAGCTCGGCGATCAGCGCGGCGCGCCGGGTGCTCTCGTCGGCGAGGCGGGTGATGAAGATGCCGACCAGGATCCCGAACAGGGTCATGAACAGCGCCTGCGGCGGGAGCAGGTCGAACAGCACTCCCTGCCCGCGGGAGAGGGCCCCGGCGACCGGGGCCAGGAACGTCAGCACGGCGACCCCGGCGATGGCCGGGCCGAGCGGCAGCAGCCAGAACAGCTGCGAGTACACGACGAACGCTGCCCAGTTGGCCGAGTCGGCCAGCGCGACCGCGGCGACCATCCCGATCCCCAGCACGGCGCAGAACGCCAGCCGGCCCGCGGTGACCGGCCGGTCGTGCACGGCCAGGGCCAGCCGGCGCCCGCGCACCGGCCAGGCCAGACTGATCGCGACGACGATTGCGATGGACCCGACCTTGGCGGCGGGCGGCCGGTCCTCCAGCGCGATGAGCACGGCGGTGAGGATCGTCGCGCCGGCGAAGAACGCGTCCCAGAGCCAGAAGCTCAGCAGCACGCTCCCGCTGTCCGCCCGCTCCTCGCGCAATGCCGCTCCCACCAGGGTCACCCGTCCTGACCGCGCCGCCAGCGGAACGTCGTCAGGCACAGCACCAACCCGATCACGCACCAGGCGCCCAGCACCAGCGCGACCCGGTCCAGCTCCCAGGTCCCGGCCGGTTCGTACGCCGCCATGCTGTCGGGCAGGAACACCGAGCGGAAGCCCTGCGCCATCCACTTGACCGGGAAGAACGAGGCCGTCACGACCAGCCCGGTGGGCAGCGCGGTGATCGGGTTGACGAACACCCCGGAGATGAACTGCAGCGCCAGGTAGGGCAGCTGGGTGACGGCGCTGGCGCTGCGCGCCGTGCGGGCGAGGCTGGAGATCGCGATGCCCAGCAGCGAGCAGCCGACGACGCCGAGCGCGAACACCCAGGCGAAGGTCAGCCAGTCGCCCGCCGTGTCGGGCAGCGAGAGGTCGAACATCGCGACGGCGACGGTCAGCATGACCACGATCTGGGCCACCGTCGTCACCGCGACGAGAACCACCTTGCCGATGAAGTACGCCGCGGCCGGCATCGGCGTGCCGCGCAGGCGCTTGAGCGTGCCGTCGTCCCGGTCGCCGGCGATGTCGGTGCCCAGGCTGACGAACGTCGTCGACATGATCCCGGCGGCGATCATCCCGGCCGCCAGCACCTGCGACGAGGTCACGCCCTGGGCCTCGGCGTGGTCGCCGAACACCGAGCCGAGCAGCACCAGCAGCACGGTCGGCAGGGCGAAGGTGAAGACCACCGTCTCCCGGCTGCGGAAGAACCGGCGCAGCTCCAGGGCGCCGCGGGCCAGCCCGAGCGGCAGGATCGTCGGCAGCCGGGGCGGGGCGAGCGCGGTCATCGGGCACCCCCGGCGGTCGCCAGGGCCGGCTCGGGCGCCGCGGCCGACAGCAGCTCCAGGTAGACGTCCTCCAGGCTCGGCCGGCGCACGCTCAGCCCCGGCACCTCCCCGCCGAAGTGCTGGCCCAACGCGGCGACCAGCGCGGACGGCGTCGCCGTCGCCTCCGTGCGCGGCCGGCCGTCCTCCAGCCAGCCGACCAGCGCCGGTCGGGACTGTCGGCCGGCCAGCGTGGCCGGACTGCCCTCGGCGACGACCACCCCGTCGGTGATCACGGTGAGCCGGTCGGCGAGCACCTCGGCCTCCTCCAGGTAGTGGGTGGTCAGCAGGATCGTGGTGCCCTCCGCGGCCAGCGCCCGCACGAGCCGCCAGAAGTCGCGGCGGGCCTGCGGGTCGAAGCCCGTGGTGGGCTCGTCGAGGAACAGCAGCTCGGGGCGCCCCACGATGCCCAGCGCCACGTCCAGCCTGCGCCGCTGCCCGCCGGAGAGCTTCACGACCGCGCGCGGCGCGTCGGCCAGCCCGACCAGCTCCAGCACCTCGTCCGGGTCGCGGGGGTCGGGGTAGTAGCGGGCGAAGTGCCGCACGGCCTCGGCCGGGGTGAGCTCCAGCAGGTCGGTCGCCGACTGGGTGACCACCCCGATCCGGGCCCGCCAGGTCCGCCCGCCATCGGCGGGATCGGTGCCCAGCACCGCCACCTCGCCGTCGTCGCGGTCGCGGTGGCCCTCCAGGATCTCCACCGTCGTCGTCTTGCCGGCGCCGTTCGGCCCCAGCAGGGCGACCACCTCGCCGCGCGCGACGTCGAGGTCGACGCCGTCCACGGCCGGCCGCCGCGAGCCCCGGTAGCGCTTGCGCAGCCCCCGCACGCTGATCGCTGCATCCGTCATGAGAGCAGCGTGCTGCGCCGACGACGTGGCCGGGACGAACGCTCGGTGGGAACCGCCGTCGGTCGTTCGATGGACACCCGTACGCTGCTGGGCCATGTCCGCTCCCGCGACGAGCCCCGCGCCACCGAAGAACCCGCTCATCGGGGTGCGCACCCGCCTGGTCCTCTCCAGCGCGCTGATGCTGTTCGTGGAGCTGGCGCTGATCCGCTGGACCGGGTCCAACGTGGTCCACCTGAGCTACTTCTCCAACTTCGTGCTGCTCGGGTCGTTCCTCGGGATCGGGCTGGGCTTCCTGCGCGCCGACCGGGCCACCGTGCGGCCGTTCTACTCGCCGATCACCCTCGGCGTGCTCGTGCTGTTCATCGTGACGTTCCCGGTGACGGTCGACCGCGGCCAGGACGACTCGGTCATCTACTTCACCAGCCTGTTCACCACCGGCCCGCCCACCTGGGTCGTGCTGCCGATCGTGTTCGCCGCCGCCGCCGTGATCACCGCGGGACCGGCCGAGCTGGTCGGCAAGTGCTTCACCAAGCTGCCGCGGCTGACGGCCTACCGGTTCGACCTGATCGGCAGCCTGATCGGCATCGTCGCGTTCACCGGGCTGTCGTTCCTGGGCGCGCCGCCGATGTGGTGGGGCCTGATCGTCGCCGTGCTGTTCGGCGTGCTGCTGATCCCGGCGCCGACCCGCTCCGGGGTGGCGATCGGCGCGCTACTCGTCGTGATCCCCTCGGCGCTGATGGTCGGCGAGCTGCGCGCCGAGTCGATGACCCCGGGCGCCTCGTGGTCGCCGTACTACAAGATCCAGACCAGCGAGCGCGAGTCCAACGGCATCCCGATCGTCGACATCTCCGCCAACGGCGTGCCCCACCAGCAGGCCATCCCGGCCGCGGCCCGGGTGCAGTTCGAGCCGCAGTACGCGCTGCCCTACGAGCGCGCGATCGGCCAGGACTTCGAGGACGTCCTGATCATCGGCGCGGGCAGCGGGACCGACGTGGCCATCGCGCTGGCCAACGGCGCCCGCCACGTCGACGCCGTGGAGATCGACCCGGGGCTGCTGCAGGTCGGCCGCGAGAAGCACCCGGACCGCCCCTACGACGACCCCCGGGTGACCACGCACGTCGACGACGGCCGGGCGTTCCTGTCGCGCACCGACCGCACCTACGACCGCATCCTCTTCGCGCTGCCCGACTCCCTGACCCTCGTGCAGGGCGCCAGCTCGCTGCGCCTGGAGAGCTACCTGTTCACCGAGGAGTCCTTCGCCGCCGCCCGCGAGCACCTCAACCCCGGCGGCGCGCTGGCGATGTACAACTACTACCGCGAGGGCTGGCTGATCGACCGGCTCGCACTCACCGCGGAGACGGTCTTCGGGCACAAGCCCTGCGTCGACGTCGTCGGCGGCGAGCTGGGCCAGGCCGTCATCACCACCGGTCTGACCCCGGCCGACCAGTCCTGCGGCCCCGAGTGGGCGGGCGCCACCGAGAACACCCCGGCGCCGGCCACCGACTCGCGGCCGTTCCTGTACCTGTTCGGCGCCACCATCCCGTCGCTGTACCTGGTCACGATCGGGCTGATCCTGGCCTTCAGCGTGGCCGCGGTCGCGCTGGTCGGGCGGGGCAGGCGCGAGCCCGGCGGCGAGCGCCCGGTGGGCACCTACCGCCGGATGCGCCCCTACGCCGACCTGTTCCTGCTCGGCGCCGGGTTCCTGCTGCTGCAGACCAAGTCCATCGCCGGGTTCGCACTGCTGTTCGGCACCACCTGGGTGGTCAACTCGATCGTCTCGGCCGGCGTCCTGATCGCCGTGCTGGCCGCCGTCGAGATCACCCGCCGGTTCCGCACGCCTCCGCTGAAGGTCATGTACGCGGTGCTGTTCGGCGGACTGGCCCTGAGCTGGCTGATCCCCGAGTCCTGGCTGCTGGCGCTGCCCGTCCCGGTGCGCCTGGTCGCCGCGGTGGTGATCGCGTTCCTGCCGATCTTCGCGGCGAACGTGGTGTTCGCGAAGCGCTTCACCGAGACCTCCGACGCCACCGGCGCCTTCGGGGCGAACCTGCTGGGCGCCATGGTCGGCGGATGCATCGAGTACGCGGCGCTGCTCGTCGGGTTCCCGGGGCTGCTGCTGGTGGCGGCGGCGCTGTACCTGGGGGCGTTCCTGCTGGCCCCGAAGGGCTCACTGACCGGGGACGCCGCCCCGGAGGCCGTCGCCGTCGACGAGACCGCCGCCGAGGAGACCTCCGACCCCGAGACCTCCGACCCCGACCCCGAGGACGCCGGCGTGGCCGCCGGGGCCGGCGCCGAGTCGGACGGCAAGCCCTAGGGTCTCCGCCCGCTCGCGCCCGGGCCTGCGCGTCGAGAACGAAGTTGTCGTGGTCAACAGGGCTTGTGGATCACGACAACTTCGTTCTCGACGGGGCGGGTGGGACGGGGCGGTCAGGTGCGGGCGATCTCGGTCCAGCCGTCGACCTGCTCGGGGCGGCGGGGGCCGGGGCCGATGTACTGGGCCGACGGGCGGACCAGCTTGTTCTCCCGCTTCTGCTCCATGATGTGCGCCGACCAGCCGGCCGTGCGGGCGCTGGTGAACATGGCCGGCATCATGTGCGGCGGGACCTCGGCGAAGTCGAGGATGACCGCGGCCCAGAACTCGACGTTGGTCTCGATGGGGTGGTCGGGGCGGCGCTCGCGCAGCAGCGCCAGCGCGGCCTGCTCCAGCGCGACGGCCACCTCGTAGCGGGGTGCGTTCAGCTCCTGGCAGGTGCGGCGCAGGACGCGGGCGCGCGGGTCCTCGGCGCGGTAGACGCGGTGGCCGAAGCCCATCAGCTTCTGCTTGTTGTCGAGGATGCCGCGGACGAGGCCGGCGGGGTCGCCGGTGCGCTCGGTCTCCTCCAGCATCGGCAGCACGCGGGCGGGTGCGCCGCCGTGCAACGGGCCCGACATGGCGCCGATCGCGCCGGACATCGAGGCGGCCACGTCGGCGCCGGTGGAGGCGATGACGCGGGCGGTGAAGGTGGAGGCGTTCATGCCGTGCTCGGCGGCCGACACCCAGTACGCGTCGACGGCCTTCACGTGCGCCGGGTCGGGCTCGCCGCGCCAGCGCGTCATGAACCGCTCGGTGATGGTCGAGCACTCGTCGATGCGGCTCTGCGGCACGGCCGGCACGCCGATCCCGCGCGCGGACTGGGCCACGTAGGACAGCGCCATCACCGAGGCACGGGCCAGCTGGTCGCGGGCCTCGTCGGCGGAGATGTCGAGCAGCGGGCGGTAGCCCCAGTACGGGGCGAGCATCGCCAGCGCCGCCTGCACGTCGACCCGGACGTCGCCGGTGTGCACCGGGATCGGGAACGGCTCGGCCGGGGGCAGGCCCGGCCCGAACCGGCCGTCCACCAGCAGGGCCCACACGTTGCCGAAGCTGACCTTGCCGACGAGGTCCTCGATGTCGACGCCGCGGTAGCGCAGGGCGCCGCCGTCCTTGTCCGGCTCGGCGATCTCGGTGCGGAAGGCGACGTGCCCCTCGAGTCCCGACTTGAACCCGGGCGGGGGCGGCGGTACGTCCGGTGCGGCCGGCGTCGTCCCAGCGGTCTCGGTGGTCGGTGCAGTGGACACCTGTGTCCTCCTCATCGTGGTCCCCGACAGGCGCCGGCCGGGCCGCCGGTGGCGACCACGACCGGAGGATCGCCCGTCTCCGGCCGGGGTCCCGGTGCACGGATCGGGGCTGGCCACGGGCGACGAGAGGATGCACGCGGTTGGCGCCAATCTGCCCCCGCCGCTGGTCCGTGGCAACGGGGCATGCGGGTGGGATCGGTCACCGGCGTTGTCGGCTGCGTGGTCGTCCGCCTAGCGTGGCCGGGTGGACAGCACCACGACGGGGAGTCCGGGCGCGGAGCAGGGCCTGGCTGCGATGCGGGTCGACTACGAGACGGCCGGCCTCGACGTCGCCGACCTGGCCGCCACCTGGCACGAGCAGTTCGCCGCCTGGTTCGCCGAGGCGGTGGCCGCCGAGGTGGTGGAGCCCAACGCCATGGTCCTGGCCACGGCCGGCACCGACGGGCGCCCGTCGTCGCGGACCGTGCTGTGCAAGGGCTTCGACGCCCGCGGCATCGCCTTCTTCACGAACTACACGTCGGCCAAGAGCCACGACATCCGGTCGACGCGCTACGCGTCGGCGACGTTCCCCTGGTACGCCCAGCACCGGCAGGTGACGGTGCGCGGCACGGTCGAGATGGTCGACCCGTCCGAGACGCTGGCCTACTGGTCGAGCCGCCCGCGCGGCGCGCAGCTGGGGGCGTGGGCGTCGGCGCAGTCGGTGGTGGTGCGCGACCGCCGCGTCCTGGACGACGCGCTGGCCACCATCACCCACCGCTTCGAGGGCCAGGACGAGGTGCCGCTGCCCGGCCACTGGGGCGGCTGGCGGATCGTGCCCGACTCGGTCGAGTTCTGGCAGGGCCGCTCCGACCGCATGCACGACCGGCTGCGCTTCGAGCGCGACGACCTGGACCGCACCTGGACGGTCAAGCGCCTGGCGCCCTGATCAGCTCGGCACGGTGAGCTCCAGGACGCGGGCCCCGCTGGCCCGTGCGGCGTGCAGGTCCTCGGCCCGGGGTGCGCCGTCGGCGTCGAAGCCGATGCCGTTGAACGCGGCGAACTGGCGGTTGTCGCGGGCGATGGCGTCGTAGCGGCGCACGACGTCGGCCTCGTCGGTGTGCACGCGCACGTCGGCCGTCCGGAGCTTGCCCAGGTACCGGACCTCGACGGGCTCGCCGGTGCGCAGGTTGCGCGCCCAGGCGAAGGAGGTGCCGATCAGCAGCGCCCCGTGGTGGCGGGTGTAGGCGACGGGCACGGTGAACCGGCGGCCCGACTTGCGGCCGACGACGTGCACGCTGATCAGGCGCTGTCCGACGACGCGCGAGAGCAGGGGCGCGGCCAGCAGGCCCCGGACGATGCGGTTGACGACGCCCTGGAAGCGCATGGTGCGGGCGCGGGGTGCGGTGCTGCGGCTGGGATCGGTCACGATTGCCCTCCGAGGGCAGTGTTGTGGTGTCGCGGCAACGGTAGCATGGAGTACATAAATTATGAGTTCCGTATCATCTGGCCGGGATCGGCGGTCCCGGGAGCTGGCCGGCGCCATCCGCGACGGCCTGCGCGCCGCGAACGCCCAGCTCTCGGTCCTCGACCAGGTCGTCAGCGGGCGGCTGGGGCTGCGCGACGCCGACCGCGTCTGCCTCGACCTCATCGCCCGGCACGGCCCCGTCGGCCCCAGCGAGCTGGCCCGGCTCGCGAGCGTGCACCCCGCGACCATGACCGGCATCCTCGACCGGCTCCAGCGCGCCGGCTGGGTGGTCCGCGAGCGCGATCCCGACGCCGCGGACCGCCGCGGCGTCTCCGTCCGCGTCCGGCGCGACCGCGTCGGCGAGGTCTACCGGCTCTACGGCGGCATGCGGTCGGCGCTCGACGGGATCTGCGCGGGGTACGGCGCGGCGGAGCTGGAGGTGATCGCCGACTTCCTGGGCAAGGTGGCGGAGGCCGGGCGGGGGGCGGCCGACGAGCTGGCGGACCGGGACGCGCCGGGCCCGCCCCCCTGAGCTGCGCCCGGATCGTCGCGAGTGCCCGTTTCCGCCGCACGGATGCGGGGCATGTCACCGCTAACCGGGAGGCCGCGCGCGAACGGCGGTGGTAGCACTGACCGGGTGACAGCGTCCGGCCCGGAGGAACCCACCCGCCCGACCCAGGTCCCCCCGGACGCGCCCCCCGGCCCCGGCCGTGCGAGCGAGCCCGTCACACGCCGCGTTGCCCGCGCGGTGCGCGGGGCCCTCGCCGACACCACGCCGCTGAAGACGCCGGCCTACCGCCGCCTCTGGGTCGCCGGGATGGTCACCGTCGTCGGGGCGCAGCTGTCGGTCGTGGCGGTGCCGGCGCAGATCTACGAGCTCACCGGGTCGTCGGCGTACGTCGGGCTGACCGGGCTGTTCGGGCTGGTGCCGCTGGTGGTGTTCGGGCTGTGGGGTGGGGCGATCGCCGACGCCGTCGACCGGCGCACGCTGCTGCTGGTCACCGGCACCGGGATCGCGCTGTCGTCGCTGGCGCTGTGGGTCACCGCGGCGACCGGGGCCGGTGGGGTGTGGGTCGTGCTGTCGGTGTTCTCGGTGCAGACCGCGTTCCTGGCGGTCAACCAGCCCACCCGCAACGCCGTGCTGCCGCGGATCCTGCGGACCGAGGAGATCCCGGCGGCGAACGCGCTGAACATGACGGTGTTCCAGGCCGGGGCGATCGCCGGGCCGCTGCTGGCCGGGGTGCTGATCCCGGTCATCGGGCTCCCGACGCTGTACCTGGTCGACGCGATCCTGCTGCTGGCCACGCTGTGGGCGACGTGGCGGCTGCCGGTGATGCCGCCCGACCCGGGGCAGGACGGGGCGCGGCGCCGGGCCGGGCTGCGCGAGGTGGCCGAGGGGTTCCGCTACGCCCTCATGCACAAGGTGCTGCTGGTGTCGTTCCTGATCGATGTCGTGGCGATGGGCTTCGGGATGCCGCGCGTGGTGTTCCCGCAGATCGCCCAGGAGAGCTTCGGCGACCCGCCCGGCGGCGGGCTCGCCTACGGCCTGCTGTTCGCCGCGATCCCGATCGGGATGGTGCTGGCCGGGGTGTTCTCCGGGCGGTTGACGGGCGTGCGCCGCCAGGGCGTCGCGGTGACGATCTCGATCGGCGTCTGGGGCCTGGGCGTCGCGCTGTTCGGGCTGGCCGGCTCGCTGTGGCTGGCGGTGCTGTTCCTGGCCGTCGCCGGGGCGGGCGACCTGGTGAGCTCGATGTTCCGCAACTCGATGCTGCAGGTCGTGGCGACCGACGAGATGCGCGGGCGGATGCAGGGGCTGTTCATCGTCGTGGTGGCCGGCGGCCCGCGGCTGGCCGACCTGTGGCACGGGCCGGCCGCCGACTGGGCGGGCCCCGGGCTCGCGGCGACCATCGGCGGGGTGGCGGTAGTCGTGGCGTCGGTGGCCGTCGTGCTGGCGTTCCCGGTGTTCTGGAGGTACCGGGCGCCGGTCGCCAGCCGCGCCTGAGCGGCCGGTCCGCCGGGCGTGGACGTCCACCTGATCAGAAGATGACGAATGACGTGACGCGGTTCACCATTCGTCCATGGCGGACACCAGCACGGCACCCGCGCAGCCGGAGCTCAAGCGGGCGATCGGCCCGAAGCTGCTGCTGTTCTTCGTGATCGGCGACATCCTCGGCACCGGCATCTACGCGCTCACCGGGTCGGTGGCCGCCGAGATCGGCGGGGCGCTGTGGCTGCCGTTCCTGCTGGCGTTCGTGGTCGCGTTCCTGACCGCGTTCAGCTACCTGGAACTGGTCGGGAAGTACCCGCGGGCGGCCGGGGCGGCGCTGTACACGCACAAGGCGTTCGGGATCAACTTCCTGACCTTCATGGTCACCTTCACGGTGATGGCCTCCGGGGTGACCTCGGCGGCCACCGCGGCCAAGGCGTTCGGCGACACCTACCTGCGCCAGTTCGTCGAGCTGCCGACGTGGGCGGTGGCGGCGGCGTTCATCGCCGGCCTCGCGCTGATCAACTTCCGGGGCGTCGGCGAGTCGGTCAAGGCGAACGTGGTGCTCACCTGCATCGAGCTGTCGGGCCTGCTGCTCATCATCGGCGTCGGGGTGTACGCCGTCATGCAGGGGCAGGGGGAGCCGGCGCGCCTGGTGGAGATCGACACCGGCGACTCGACGGCGTTCCTGGCCGTCACCGCGGCCACCTCACTGGCGTTCTTCGCGATGGTCGGCTTCGAGGACTCGGTGAACATGGCCGAGGAGTGCCAGAACCCGGTGCGGATCTTCCCGCGGGCGATGCTGCTCGGGATGGGCATCGCCGGGCTGATCTACGTGGTCGTCGCCGTGCTGTCGTCGCTGCTGGTGCCGGCGGAGGACCTGGCCGCGGCCAAGAGCGACGCGCTGTTCCGGGTGCTGGAGGCGGGCGCGCCGGGCTTCCCCCTCGGCGTGTTCGCCGTGATCGGGCTGTTCGCGGTGGTCAACTCGGCCCTGATCAACATGCTGATGGCCAGCCGGCTGCTCTACGGCATGGCCAACGAGCGGATCCTGCCGCGCCAGTTCGGCACCGTGCACCCCAGCCGCCGCACGCCGTGGGTGTCGATCCTGTTCACCAGCGTGATCGCCATCATCCTGGTGGCCTCGGCCGACATCTCGCTGCTGGGCGGGACCACCGCGCTGCTGCTGCTGGCCGTGTTCACCATCGTCAACATCGCGGTGCTGGTGCTGCGCAAGGACGAGGTCGAGCACGAGCACTTCCGGGCGCCGGCCTGGACGCCGTGGCTGGGCATCGTGCTGTGCGGCTTCCTGGCCACGCCGCTGTCGGGTCGCCCGCTGCAGCAGTTCGCGGTGGCCGGCGTCCTGCTGGCCGTCGGCGTCGTGCTGTGGGCGGTCAACTACTACGTCGTCGGCCGCGTCCAGGTCGACCCGGAGCGGCTGAACAAGTCGTGACGCGAGCGGCGCGGCGCCGCCGCCCGCGGACCCGTTCGTGTCGCGACGCGACGCCGTAGATCACACGGCTCGTCCGGCGCGTCCCACCTCGGGCGCACTAGCGTGGCAGGTCACCAGAGGAAACGGGACAACGAACCGAGTGCGAGGGAACCTCCACATGGCCGACGACACCAAGACCGCCGTGCTCCACCACCCCGGCGGCGAGCACGAGATGGCGATCAGCCCCGCCACCGAGGGAGCGTCCGCCTTCGACATCAGCAAACTGCTGCCGGCCACCGGGCTGGTCACACTGGACTCCGGCTTCGGCAACACGGCGTCGTGCAAGTCCGACATCACCTACATCGACGGCGACGCGGGCATCCTGCGCTACCGCGGCTACCCGATCGACCAGCTGGCCGAGCAGAGCACCTTCCTGGAGACCAGCTACCTGCTCATCTACGGCGAGCTGCCCAGCGAGGACCAGCTCGCCGACTTCAGCACCAAGATCAGCCGGCACACGCTGCTGCACGAGGACCTGAAGCGGTTCTTCGAGGGCTTCCCGCGCGACGCGCACCCGATGCCGGTGCTGTCCAGCGCGGTCAGCGCGCTGTCGACCTTCTACCAGGACGCCCTCGACCCGTTCAACAACGACGCCGTCGAGCTGTCCACCGTCCGGCTGCTGGCCAAGCTGCCCACCATCGCGGCCTACGCCTACAAGAAGTCGGTGGGCCAGCCGTTCCTCTACCCGGACAACTCGCTGGGCCTGGTGGAGAACTTCCTGCGGATGACCTTCGGGTTCCCGGCCGAGCCCTACGAGGTCGACCCGGCCTTCGCCAAGGCGCTGGACACGCTGCTGATCCTGCACGCCGACCACGAGCAGAACTGCTCGACCTCCACGGTGCGCCTGGTCGGCTCGTCGCAGGCCAACTTGTTCGCCAGCGTCTCGGCGGGCATCAACGCGCTCTTCGGCCCACTGCACGGCGGGGCGAACCAGGCGGTGCTGGAGATGCTGCAGAAGATCCAGGCCGAGGAGAACGGCGACGTCGAGTCGTTCGTGAAGCGGGTCAAGAACAAGGAGGACAAGGGCGCCCGGCTGATGGGCTTCGGGCACCGCGTCTACAAGAACTACGACCCCCGCGCCAAGATCGTCAAGCAGAGCGCCGACGAGATCCTGGGCAAGCTCGGCGTCACCGACCCGCTGCTGGACATCGCCAAGGCGCTGGAGGAGAAGGCGCTCGCCGACGACTACTTCATCGAGCGCAAGCTCTACCCGAACGTCGACTTCTACACCGGCGTGATCTACCGGGCGATGGGCTTCCCGACCAAGATGTTCACGGTGCTGTTCGCGCTCGGCCGGCTGCCCGGCTGGATCGCGCACTGGCGCGAGATGATCAACGACCCGACCACCAAGATCGGTCGCCCGCGCCAGGTCTACACCGGACCGACCGAGCGCCCGTACGTGCCGATGGGCGACCGCTGACGAGCGTCCCGCTTCGCCGCGCGCCCTCCGTTCGGGCGCACTAGCGTCGCCACATGGCGGAAGGCGCGCGGTCGGCGGTGGTCTGGTTCCGGCGGGACCTGCGGGTCGGCGACCAGCCGACCTTCCTCGCCGCGGCCGACGCCGCCGACCGCGCGCTGGCGCTGTTCGTGCTCGACCCGGCGCTCGTCACGCCGTCGGGCGGGGCGCGGCTCACGTTCCTGTACCGCGCGCTGCGCTCGCTCGACGAGTCGCTCGGCGGCCGGCTGCTCGTCGTGCGCGGCGACCCCGCGGACGTCGTGCCGCGGGTCGCCGCCGCCGTGGACGCCGCCTCGGTGCACGTCGCCGCGGACTTCGGGCCGTACGGTCGCCGCCGCGACGAGGCCGTGGCGAAGGGCCTGGCCGACGCCGGTCGCGAGCTCGTGCGCACCGGCTCGCCCTACGCCGTCGCGCCCGGGAGGGTGCGCAAGGACGACGGCCAGCCGTTCCGGGTGTTCACGCCGTTCCGCCGGGCCTGGCTGGAGCACGGTTGGCGGGAGCCGGCCGAGACGTCCGCGGACACCGTCGACTGGCTCGACCCGTCCGGCGGGGACGGCGGCCCGCGGGCCGTGCCGATCCCCGACGACGAGCCCGTGGACGCGGAGCTGCCGGGGGCGTCCGAGGCGGCGGCGCTGCGGCAGTGGCGGGCGTTCCTGTCCGACGCGGTCGAGCGCTACGGCGACGACCGCAACCGCCCCGACGTCGAGGGCACCTCGCGGATGTCGGTGTACCTGAAGTACGGGCTGGTGCACCCCCGCACCCTGCTGGCCGACGTGGCGCGGCAGCGGGGGAGGTCGAGCGAGGTCTACCGCAGCGAGATCGCCTGGCGGGACTTCTACGCCGACGTGCTGTTCCACCGGCCCGATTCGGCGCGCGAGAACTACGACAAGGCCTTCGACGCGCTGCCGCCGGCCTCCGGTGACGATGCCGTCGCCGCGTTCGACCGGTGGCGGGAGGGGCGCACCGGCTTCCCGATCGTCGACGCCGGGATGCGCCAGCTGCGCGAGCAGGCCTGGATGCACAACCGGGTGCGCATGATCACCGCCAGCTTCCTGGTCAAGGACCTGCACCTGCCGTGGTGGTGGGGTGCGCGGCACTTCATGGGCATGCTGGTCGACGGTGACCTGGCCTCCAACCAGCACGGCTGGCAGTGGACCGCGGGCACGGGCACCGACGCCGCGCCGTACTTCCGGGTGTTCAACCCGGTCACCCAGGGGCTGAGGTTCGACCCCGACGGCGACTACGTGCGCCGGTTCGTGCCCGAGCTGCGCGGCGTGCCGGGCAGGGCCGTGCACACGCCGTGGGAGCTGCCCGACGGGCCGCCGACGGGCTACCCGGAGCCGATGGTCGACCACAAGGTCGAGCGGCAGGAGGCGCTGGAGCGCTACGAACGGGTCAAGGCCGCCCGCCGGTGACCGCAACCGGCGCGCCGTCCGCGGGTGACGGGTCGGCGGCGGTGCGCGGCCGGGTTAGTCTCGGGCCCATGGCAGAGGACTCGTCGTCGCACCGCCTGCGTTGGCTGCTGCTGCTCCTGCTGCTGGGCGGGGTGGTCTACGTCGCGCGGTCCCGGCCCGCGCGGGACACCATCCCCGCGCCCGCCCCGGGGCGCCCCCCGCTCATGCCGGACGCGACCCCGCCGCGCCCGGCCGCCGCCGCTCCCCAGCCGGTGCTGGCGCCCGCTCCGGTGGAGTCGCCCACGATGGAGCTCCCGGTCGTCGACGCGCCGGGCGGACGCCGGGCCCGGCGGGCGGTCCTGGAGGTCCCGACGGCCGCCGCGCTCGCCGAGCCCGACGGCTCGCCCCCCGGGCCGGAGTACACGATCAAGGCCAAGTCCGGCTCGGAGCTGTTCCACGGCCCGGACAGCCCGTACTTCGGGCGCACGCGCGCGGAGTTCTGGTTCCGCACCGCGGCCGACGCCCGCGCCGCCGGCTTCACCGAGTGGACCCCCCGCCGCCGCACCTCCACCTGACCGTCCCGTCGAGAACGACGCTGTGGGATCGACTTCGGCCTTGGCGATCCCATGACGTCGTTCTCGACGGGGTACCGGGTCAGCGCGAGCGCAGGGCCTCGCGGAGGCTGACCCGGGCGCCGGTGCGCAGGATCGAGTTGCGGTAGATCCGCGCGGCGACCCGGACCACCACGGCGATCGCGGCCACGGCGATCAGCGCCGACAGCGCCACCTCCCACAACGGCGCGACACCCAGCGCGTAGCGCGCCGGCATGACCGTCTGGGAGAGGAACGGCACGTACGACAGGACCGCCAGGATCGGGTTGCGGGGGTCGCTGGGCAGCAGGTTGAGCGTCAGGATGAACGGGATGATCACCAGGAAGACCATCGGCGCGATCAGCGGCTGCAGCTCCTCCTGCCGGGAGACCGTCGAGCCCAGCGCCGCGTAGACCGCGGCGAACAGGAAGAAGCCGATCAGGTACCAGACCAGCACCATCACCAGCATCCCGACGGCCGCCGTCGGCAGGGTGAGCAGGCCGGCCGCGGCGCCGATGCCACCGGCGATCGCCCCCAGGATGACCATGGTGAGCAGCCCGGCCGCGCCGATCCCGATGACCTTGCCGGTCAGCAGGTGCCAGGGCTTGATGGTGGCCAGCAGCAGCTCCACGACCCGGCTCTGCTTCTCCTCGACGACCCCGCCGGCCACGCCCGCCGCGTACTGCAGGCCCATGAACAGCAGGAACGTGCCACCGAGCGCGACCGCGAGCTGCTGGCCGCGCTCGGGGTCGACCGGCTCGATCGTCGTCGGGTCCACCTGGGCGCTGGCGGCCACCGTCGCCGGGTCGACGCCGGCGTCGGTGAGCGCGGTGCTCAGCGCGGCCTGCTGCGCGGCGGCGGCGACCACGGGGGTCAGGGACGAGTCGACGGCGTCGCGGTAGAGCAGCTGGTAGCCCGCGGTGCCGCCGCTGA
Source organism: Pseudonocardia lacus (assembly GCF_018531445.1). Lineage (GTDB taxonomy): Bacteria > Actinomycetota > Actinomycetes > Mycobacteriales > Pseudonocardiaceae > Pseudonocardia > Pseudonocardia lacus. The sequence goes on along the minus strand of NZ_JAHDTH010000004.1, from coordinate 28,809 downwards.
GCAGGGCGTCGAGCTCGTCGCCCGCGACCTGGGCGCGCCCGGCGTCCTCGTCGACGTCGACGACCCGCAGGGTGACGTCCTGCTGCGCGGCGAGCTGCTCCAGGGTGGGCTGCAGGCCGCTCGCGCTCGGCGTGATGCCGAGCGTGTGCTCCTCGGTCTGCGAGGAGATGAACACGACGACGCCGGCCACCACGGCGAAGATCACCAGGGTGAAGACGATGCCGATGACGAAGCTGCGCGACTTGACCTGGGTGACGAACTCGCGGCGGGCCACCAGCGCGACGGCCTGGCTCGCGGTCAGTGGTGCGCTCATCGTTCCCCCTCGCTGCGCGAGCTCGGCGCTTCGCGCAGAGGTGCTGTGGTCATTGGTCCGCTCGCCAGCTCGCTCATGCCGGCACCGCCGTCGGGACGGAGGACTCGACGACGTCGCGGTACAGCTCGGTGAGCGGTGGTCGCCACCGCCGGAACTCGTGCACGGGACCGGCGGCGACCGCGGCGGCGAGCACCTGCTGGTCGTCGGTGTCCGGGTGCAGCCGCAGCCGGGTGGCCGGGCCGGGGGCGTCGAGGACCTCGACCCCGGCGAGCCCGTCGGCCCACCCGGGCGGCGGGCCCTCGACGTCGAGCACGACCCGGCCGTCGCGGGCGCGCAGTTCCTCGACGCTGCCCGTGGCCACCATCCGGCCGGCGGAGATGATGCCGATCCGGTCGCACAGCCGCTCGACCAGTTCGAGCTGGTGGCTGGAGAAGATCACCGGCACGCCGGTGCCCGCCTTGTCACGCAGGACGCTGCTCATCACCTCGACGGCGGTCGGGTCGAGGCCGGAGAACGGCTCGTCGAGCACCAGCACCTCGGGGTCGTGCACCAGTGCCGCGGACAGCTGCACGCGCTGCTGGTTGCCCAGCGACAGCTTCTGCACCTCGTCGCCGAGGCGGCCGGACACCCCCAGCCGCTCGGTCCACCGCTCGACCGCGGACTGCGCCTCGGCGGCGGGCAGCCCGTGCAGCTGGGCGAGGTAGCGCAGCTGGTCGCCCACCTTCATCTTCGGGTACAGCCCGCGCTCCTCGGGCATGTAGCCGATCCGCCGGCGCAGGTCGGCGTCCACCGGCCGGCCCTGCCAGCGCACCTCCCCGGCGTCGGCGGACAGCACGCCGAGCACGATCCGCATGGTGGTGGTCTTGCCCGCGCCGTTGCTGCCGACGAATCCGAACACCTCGCCCGGCCGCACCGAGAAGGTGACGCCGTCGAGCGCTTGCACGGGACCGAACCGCTTGCTGAGCCCCCCGATCTCCAACATGGGCCGACCCTAACGGGCGTTCGCCGCGGGGCGCCCGGTCCGGCCGTCATCGGCGACCGGGGCAGGTGTCACCGGTGCGCATGACGCGAGCGGGGCCGAGCCGTTGACAGGCAACATTTTTGTTGCCTATTCTCGTCCCGGTGCGAGACGATGACGCCGTCTTCAACGCACTCGCCGACGGGAGCCGTCGCGAGCTGTTGGACCGGCTGTACGCCCGGGACGGCCAGACGCTGCGGGAGCTGACGGCCGGCCTGCAGATGAGCCGGCAGGCGGTCAGCAGGCACCTGGGCGTGCTCGAAGGGGCCGGGCTCGTCGTCACGCGCCGGTCGGGCCGGGAGAAGTTCCACTTCCTCAACCCGGTGCCGATCCAGCTGATCCACGACCGGTGGATCGACAAGTACACCGAGCGGCCGGTGACGGCGCTCGTCGACCTCAAGACCGAACTGGAGCAGCGCCATGACCTCATCGACCCACCCTGAGACCGGCACCCGGGCCACCGACGACCCCGGGGACGTCCAGGTCTACCGGGTGCACATCAGGACCACCCCGCAGGCGATCTGGGATGCGATCACCCGGCCGGAGTGGACGGTCCGGTTCGGCTACCAGTCGCCGGTCGAGTACGACCTGCGACCCGGCGGCGCCTACCGGGGCCTGGCCAGCGACGCCATGAAGCAGCACGGCGCCCCGGACGTCGTGATCGACGGCGAGGTCGTCGAGGCCGACCCGCCGCGCCGGCTCGTGCAGACCTGGCGCGCGCTGTTCCTGGACGAGGGCTTCACCCGGCTCAGCTACGAGATCGAGGACGAGGGCGACGGGGTCTGCACGCTCACCGTCGTCCACGACGTCACCGGCGCACCGGGAACGGCCGCGCAGGGCGCCGGCCGGACCCCCGGCGCCGGCGGCGGCTGGAGCCAGACCCTCAGCGACCTGAAGACCCTGCTGGAGACCGGCGAATCGCTCTACCGCTGAGCCGCCCGGCGGCTGGCCGGCGCCCCGCACCGACCACGGCGGTCGCCGGCGACCGCCCGCCCACCTGAGCCCCACCTCCCGCTCCGGCCCGGCCCGTCGTGGCCCCGGCCGACCTTCCCCGCCCTCGTCGACGCGCGGCGTCCCCGTCGGACGCCCCGCGCGTGCCGTCGCGTCCTGCCGCGGTCAGCCGTGTCCCGTCGCGCCGGCTGCTTCGTCGTGCCCCGACGGCGCGACGGGCGTCCGCACGCTGCGCAGCCGCGCACCCCCTTCCCGGCACGACCACGACAGGAGTCGACCCATGTCCGCAGACGCCTCCCGCACCTCCGACCCCGCGTCCCCACCCGCTGCCCGCGCGGCGGCCGCACCGTCGCGCGCGACCCGCATCCTGCTCGCCTGCGGTGTCGTCGCCGGCCCGCTGTTCGTCCTGCTGATCCTGGCGCAGGCGACGACCCGCGACGGGTTCGATCCGCGCCGGCACCCCCTCAGCATGCTGAGCCTGGGCGAGCAGGGCTGGATCCAGACGGTCAACTTCCTGGTCAGCGGCCTGCTCGTGGTCGCGTCCGCGATCGGCACGGCACGGGTGCTGCGCCCGGGATCGACCGGGCGCACCTGGGGGCCCGCCCTCCTGGGCGTCTACGGGGTGGCGCTGATCTGGGCCGGGGTGTTCCGCACCGACCCGGCCGACGGGTTCCCGCCCGGAACCCCCGCCGGCCTGGGCGAGACCAGCTGGCACGGCCTCCTGCACAACGTCGCGCCGGTCGGGATGGGTGTCGCCCTCAGCGTGGCCTGCCTGGTGTTCGCTCGCCGGTTCGCCCGCGCCGGACGGCGAGGGTGGGCGGCCTACAGCGTGGTCGCCGCGCTCGCGTACTACGTCCTCGGGTTCGCGGCGTTCCCGGCCCAGGACTTCCGGCTCATGCTCGCCGGCGGCGCGGTCATCTGGACGTGGGCCGCGGCCCTGAGCCTGCGGCTGCTGGCCGATGCCCGGGCCGCCGACCAGGGTCAGCCCCGCCCGCCGGCCTCCGGACCGGGCACCGAGATGCCGTAGCCGCGGATCTTGCGGTAGATCGTCGCCCGGGACATCCCCAGCTGCCGCGCCGCCTCGGCCTTGTTCCCGGCGTTGTCGAGCAGCGCGTCGACGATGGCGTCGCACTCGATGGCCTCCAGCGGCGTCAGCACGCGGCGGGTGACGGCGCGGGCCTCGGCCGGGAGGTCGGCCGGGACCAGCTCGCCGGAGCGGCGGCGGGCGACGGTCTTGCGCAGCACCTGGTAGAGCTGCTCGACGTTGCCGGGCCAGCGGTTGCGCATCAGGACGCGCAGCGCGTCGGGCGAGCAGGTCAGGTCGTGGCTGCGGGTGAGGCGGGCCAGCAGGTGCGGGACCAGCTCGGCGACGTCCTCGACGTGGTGGCGCAACGGGGGCACCGGGACGGTGCGGGGGAACAGCTCCAGCAGCTCGGCGGGGCCGCGGCCGGAGTCGACGGTGGCCACGACCCAGGGGCGCTCGGGGTCGGTGGACTCGCGGTGCGGCTCCAGGGCGTCGCCGAGGGCCTGCCGGCCCTCGGCGGGCAGCCGGTCGACGTGGGTGATGACCAGGGTGCCGCCGCCGGTCTCCAGCTCCTCGATGATGTCGGCGATCCAGCGGGCGCCGTAGTCGTCGGCGTCGAGGACGCGCAGGTGCGCGGCGGGGGTGCGGGCCTGGTGGGTGGCGCGGGCGACGGTGGTCTTGCCGGTGCCCGGCTCGCCCTCCAGGACCACCCACTCGCGGTTCTGGAAGTGCCGGTCGACCGCCTGGCAGCACTTCGTCCAGCGCAGGCCGGAGCCGACGGCCGCGGGTAGCGCGGGCTGGGGGAGGGCGTGCGGGGTGTGCGCGGCGGGCTTCGGGTCGGGGGCGGCGAGCTGGACGTGCAGCACGCCGCCCGCGCCGCCGCGCTCGGTCCAGCTCGGGCGGCCCTGCACGCGGGCGACCGAGCCGCTGGGCAGGTCGACGAGGGTGAGCCGGCTCGGCGAGTTCAGCGCCTCGATGGCCCCGGCGACGAGCGCGACCTGGTCGGACGGGTCGATCAGCTCGCGCGCCTGGTCGTTCATCATGACCAGGTCGGGGCTGACGCCGAGGACGGCGCCGCGCCCGCGCCGGCACGCGGTGAGGTAGTCGTGCAGGAGGGCGAGCTCGCGGGGGCCGGACTGGTCGAGCAGCGCGCCCTCGATCTGGCGGGCGATGCGGCTGACCGCCATGGCCATGAAGCGCCCGGCGTCGGGGCGCCAGCAGGTGAGGTCGACGACGCCCATCAGCTTGCCGGTGACCGGGTGCCAGATCGGGGCGCCGGCGCAGGCCAGGTCGGCGAGGTTCTCCACGTAGTGCTCGTGGCCGTAGACCTGGACGGGGCCGCGGCCCTCCAGCGCGGTGCCGATGCCGTTGGTGCCGATGTAGCGCTCGGCGTAGGAGAAGCCGGGGGCCAGCCAGACCTTGTCGAGGTGCTGGTTGAGCGTGGAGTCGCCGGTGCGGCGGGCGAGCACGACGCCCTCGGCGTCGGTGAGGATGACGCTGACGGGCTCGGTGGCCAGCTGGTCGGCCACGTCGCCGATGACGGGCTTGGCCGCGCGCACGAGTGGCGAGTCGGGGTCGGAGTCGTACTCGCAGGACAGCTCGACGTCGTCGGTGGCGACGTCCCACTCCTGGGACCTGGTCCAGGAGGCGAGGATGGTGTCGCGGACCGTGCCCTCCTCGACCGAGTGGTCCACCAGGAACGAGGTCCGGGCACGCACGAGGTCGTCGACGGCCAGCTCGGGTCGTTGCGACGATCCGGCGTGGGATCTGTAGTTCGGGCGGACCAACTGGTTGCCCTCCTCGGCGTAGCCGGCGCTCCGCGGCTCTGCGGAATCAGCTGTCCAGAACGGTACCGGCCGCCGAGCGCGCCGAACAGGGCACGAGAGTGGGGCCCAGAGTCTCATATTGAGACCCCGTGAGCTGCGGCGGGGCGGTGTGATTCGGGGCACGAGACATCCGGACGCCGGTCGGCCCGCGCACCGGCCCGACGCCCGTCCGTCTCGGGTCCCACCTCCACCGCCGGCCCACCCGCGCCGGACCGGCAGCCGGAGGGGGCAGACCACGCGCCCGTTCCGCGCGCCCGCGCCGTGCGCAGCGGTGCTCGGCACACCACAGCAGTGAGGAGACGACGTGAGTCGGCAGAGTCTCGCCAAGGCTCATCAGAAGATCCAGGAACTGGCCTGGGAGCCGCAGTACCACGAGCCGTACATGAAGTACGGCACCGACTACACCTTCCGGAAGGCGTCGAAGAAGGACCCGCTCAAGCAGGTCCTGCGGTCGTACTTCCCCATGCAGGAGGAGAAGGACCACCGCGTCTACGGTGCCTCCGACGGTGCCATCCGCGGCAACATGTTCCGCCAGGTGCAGGAGCGCTGGCTGGAGTGGCAGAAGCTGTTCCTGTCCATCATCCCGCTGCCGGAGATCTCCGCCGCGCGCTCGATGCCGATGCTGTTCCACGTGGTCCCGAACCCGGAGCTGCACAACGGCCAGGCGATCCAGATGATCGACGAGGTCCGGCACTCGACGATCCAGCAGAACCTCAAGCGCCTGTACATGAACAACTACATCGACCCGGCCGGCTTCAACAACAGCCTGCGCAACTTCCAGGGCGACTACTGCGGCACCATCGGCCGCCAGTTCGCGGAGGGGTTCATCACCGGTGACGCGATCACCGCGGCCAGCATCTACCTGACGATCGTCGCCGAGACGGCGTTCACCAACACCCTGTTCGTGGCGATGCCCGCCGAGGCCGCCGCGAACGGTGACTACCTGCTGCCCACGGTGTTCCACTCGGTCCAGTCCGACGAGTCGCGCCACATCTCCAACGGCTACGCCACGCTGCTGATGGCGCTGTCGGACGAGGACAACCGCCAGCTGCTCGAGCGCGACCTGCGCTACGCGTGGTGGAACAACCACCGCGTGGTGGACGCGGCCATCGGCACGTTCATCGAGTACGGCACCAAGGACCGGCGCAAGGACCGCGAGTCCTACGCCGAGATGTGGCGCCGCTGGATCTACGACGACTACTACCGGTCGTACCTGGTGCCGCTGGAGAAGTACGGCCTGGTCATCCCGCACGACTTGATCGAGGAGTCGTGGAAGCAGATCTGGGAGAAGGGCTACGTCCACGAGGTCGCGCAGTTCTTCGCCACCGGTTGGCTGGCCAACTACTGGCGCATCGACGCGATGACCGACACGGACTTCGAGTGGTTCGAGTACAAGTACCCGGGCTGGTACGACAAGTACGGCGCCTGGTGGGAGAACTACAACCGGCTGGCCACGCCCAACGGGCACAACCCGATCGTGTTCGAGGACGTCGACTACGTCTACCCGGCCCGGTGCTGGACCTGCATGGTCCCGTGCCTGGTCCGTGAGGACATGGTCACCGCCGAGGTCGACGGCCAGCACCGCACCTACTGCCACGAGGTGTGCCGCTGGACCGACGTCGAGGCGTTCCGCCCGAGCTACCAGGGCCGGGACACCCCGAACATGGGCCGGCTGGTCGGCAAGCGCGAGTGGGAGACCCTCTACCACGGCTGGAACTGGGCCGACGTGGTCTCCGACATGGGCTTCGTCCGCGACGACGGCAAGACGATGACGGCCCAGCCGCACCTGGACCTCGACCCCAAGAAGATGTGGACGCTGGACCACATGCGGCGCTGCCCGCCGCTGCAGAGCCCCAACGTCCTGTTCAACGAGATGACCGACGCCCAGCGGGCGGCCTACGTGGCCGACTACAACCAGCAGGGCCCCGCCGGCCGTCCGGCGCCCACCAGCGCCTGAGCGCGGGTCAGGCGAGGGGGAGGGGCCGACGACGCCATCGTCGGTCCTTCCCCCGCCATGCCCTCGTCCAGCCACGACCGTCGCGAGAGGCGGGGAGTCAGCACGATGGGTGAGAAGCACGTCGTCCGGTTCGAGCCGGTCGGCATCGAGATCGAGGTCGACGAGGACCAGACGATCCTGCGCGCCGCCGCCGAGCAGGGCGTCCAGCTCATGCACGGTTGCAAGGAAGGGCAGTGCGCGGCCTGCAAGTCGTTCGTCCTCGAGGGCGAGGACATCGAGCTCGACAAGTACTCGACGTTCGCGCTGCCCGACTACGAGAAGGAGGAGGGCTCGACGCTCCTCTGCCGGGCGCACGCCTACGAGGACCTGGTCATCGAGCTGCTCAACTACGACGAGGAGATCATCCGGTCGGGCCTGCCGCTGCGGAAGGGCGTGGCCGAGGTGGTGTCCAACGAGCCGGTCACCCACGACCTGCGCCACCTGGTGCTGAAGCTGGTGGAGCCCGCGGAGATCAAGTTCTTCCCCGGGCAGTACCTGGACATCACCGTCCCCGACACCGAGGAGAGCCGCTCGTTCTCGATGGCCAACGTCCCCGACCGGGACGGCGGGGTCTTCGAGTTCGTGATCAAGGTCTACCCGAACGGCCTGTTCTCCGAGTTCCTCGCGACGAAGGTGGCGGTCGGCGACCGGCTTGAGGTGGAGGGGCCGTTCGGCACCTTCACGCTGCGCGAGAGCCGGACCTCGCCGCTGGTGTTCGTCGGCGGCGGCGCCGGCATGGCGCCGGTGCTCGGCCTGCTGCGGTCGATGGCCGACCGCGGCGTCGACCGGCAGGCCGTCTTCTACTACGGCGCCCGCCAGCGCCGCGACCTGTGCTTCGAGGAGGAACTGCGGGCCCTGCAGGCGCGGCTGCCGGGGTTCCGGTTCGTCCCGGCGCTGTCCGAGCCCCTTGACACCGACGACTGGGCCGGCGAGGTCGGTCTGATCACCGACGTGCTCGCCCGGTGCGAGCCCGACCTGGCCGGCCGCGACGCCTACGTGTGCGGCCCGCCCCCGATGGTCGACGCCGCCATACCGGCTCTGACCAGGCTCGGAGTGCGCGAGGACAACATCTTCTACGACAAGTTCACCACTACCGGTGAGTGAGTTTACGAACGAACCATTGGCACAGAGCACCGCGAAGCGCCGACCGAGCGACAGCGAGGGAGTGCGTGAGCAGGAAGGCGAGGACTCATGACTGCGACGACTGCAGGCACCGAACGCCCGGAGCGGAGCGTCCCCAAGCCGCAGTTCACCGACGCCGAGGCGGGGGCCCGCGAGTTCCCCGACTCCGGGCCGGGTGCCCGCCGCTACAACTACTACGAGCCGGCCAAGCGCAAGCAGACCCACTACGAGGACGTCACCGTCGACGTCCAGCCCGACCCCCGGCACTACCTGTCCCAGGGCTGGATCTACGGCTTCGCCAACGGCGAGGCCGGCTACCCGCTGCACTGGACCAAGCTGAAGGCCTGGGGCGTGGACGAGCCCGAGCCGCAGCGCGGACCGGGCAGCGGCGGCATGCAGGTGAAGCAGTGGCCCGCGCACGGTTGGCACGAGTTCCGGGATCCCAACGAGGAATGGGAGATGACGTTCTACCGCTATAACGCGAACGTCGTCCGGCAGGTCAACCAGAACATCGACAACGCCCGCGAGGGCAAGTCGTTCGAGCAGTGGACGCCGAACTGGGTGCGCTTCGTCGAGCGCAACGTCGGCGCCTGGATGCACATCGAGCACATCCTCGGGCTCTACGTGTTCGCCGCCTGCAACCGTTCCGGCCCGACCAACATGCACAACACCGCGATGGCGGTGAACAGCATGCACAAGATCCGGTTCGCGCAGGACCTGGCGCTCTACAACATGACGCTGACCGAGGAGATCCCCGGCTTCGACGGCGCCGCGCACCTGGACGCCTGGAACAACGACCCGGCGTGGCAGGGCGCGCGCAAGGTCACCGAGAAGCTGACCGCCGTCGACGACGACTGGGGCGAGTCGGTGTTCGCCACGAACGTGGTGTTCGAGCCGCTGATCGGCGAGCTGTTCCGCAGCAACCTGGTGATGCAGGCGGCCGCGCAGAACGGCGACTACGTGACCCCGACCGTGGTCGGCGCGGCCGAGCACGACTTCTCCGCCCGGGACCTGCGCTGGACCCAGGCCTGCTTCGGCCCGCTCACCCAGGACCGGGAGTTCGCCGACCACAACAAGGTGCTCATGCAGGGCTGGCTCAGCGACTGGGTGCCGCAGTGCCTGGAAGCGGCGCGGGCCATGCAGCCGCTGTGGAGCATGCCCGACGCGAAGCCGCCGCGCTTCGAGGACAGCCTGGACCGGGCCAAGAACCGGTTCGCCGCGATCGTCGCCGACCTCGGACTCGAGACCCCGAAGGAGCTGAAGCAGTGACCCGGTTCAAGACCGCCGAGAGCCCTTTCAAGGCCGACAGCACGGCGTCCAACAAGGCCGGCGTGACCCTGATGAACAACCAGATCGGGGTCGTCGTCGCCGACGTGATGAGTCGCCAGGAGAACGTCACGGTGACCCACCTGCCGTCGATGATCCGGGTCGACTGCGTGGGCCGGATGGATTTCGTCTACGACGAGATCTCCGAGGCGCTCGGCGAGGAGGAGGGTTTCTACGACGCCTCCGAGTTCGAGGAGAACATGTCCACGCACTACGGGAAGATGATCCACATGGATGACCGGACGGTCATGTTCGGCAACCTGGAGGAAGCGGCCGAGTTCATCGGCGACATGCTCCCGCCCGAGGTCTCGCGCGACTAGCGCACCCACTCGCAGTTCCCCGGCCGTCGCCCGCGCAAACCGGCGTGCGGCGGCGGCCGGGCGCGTTCGCTCGTCCCACTCCCGCGCAGCAGACGATGACGTCCCCAGGAGGACCCGTGGCCAAGGAACTGAAGTTCGGACAGGAAGCCCGCGACCTGCTCAAGGCGGGTGTCGACCAGTTGGCCGAAGCGGTCAAGTCCACGCTGGGACCCAAGGGCCGCAACGTCATCCTGGAGAAGATCACCGGCACGCCGGAGGTCACCAACGACGGGGTGACCATCGCGCGCGAGATCCACCTGCGCAACGCGTTCGAGAACATGGGCGCGCAGGTGGTCAAGGAAGCCGCGATCAAGACCAACGACACCGTCGGCGACGGCACCACCACGGCCACCGTGCTCGCCCAGGCGATCGTCCGCGAGGGCAACCGGGCCATCGCGTCCGGCGGCAACCCCGTGCTGGTCAAGCGCGGGATCGACATGGCGGTGGCGGCGATCGTCGAGCACCTGGCCACGGTCGCGCACCCGGTGGACGACCTGGAGCAGCTGGCCAGGGTGGCGGCGATCTCGGCCAACGACGACGACCTCATCGGCGAGGTCGTGGCCCGCACCCTCTACACCGTCGGCGACGACGGCGTGATCAACGTCGACGACGGGCCGGTCTTCGGGCTCTCGGTCGACTTCGTCGAGGACTTCGAGTTCGACAACGGCTACGTCTCGCCGTACCTGGTCACCGACCCGGGCAGCATGACCGCCCAGCTCGACGACCCCTACATCCTGCTCAGCGCCGAGAAGATCAACGACGTGCGCCAGCTGATGCCGGTGCTCGAGAAGATCATGCGCGACCCCCGGCCGCTGGTCATCGTGGCCGAGAAGGTCGAGGGCACCGCGCTGCAGATGCTGGTGCACAACCACGTCAACGGCCACATCAAGGTCACCGCGATCCAGGCCCCCGGCTTCGGCGAGAAGCGGGTGCACCTGCTGGAGGACATCGCCGCGCTGTGCGGCGGCAAGGTGCACTCGAAGGCGTCGTCGTTCGCGCTGGAGCAGATGGGCGTCGAGCACCTGGGCCGGGCCGCGCAGGTGCGGGCGACCAACGAGCACACCGTCATCATCGGCGGGCAGGGCGGCAAGGACGCTGTCGAGCGGCGGCTGACCCAGCTGCGCGCCGAGATGGCCAGGGCCAGCCTGGGCACCGACGAGGACTGGCTGACCGAGCGCATCGCCCGGCTGTCCGGCAAGGCCGCGATCATCACCGTGGGCGCGCCGACCAACGCCGAGCTCAAGGAGATCCGGCACCGCGTCGACGACTCCCTGCAGGCCACCCGGGCCGCGATGGCCGAGGGGATCGTGGCAGGCGGCGGGTCGGCGCTGCTGCACTCCGAGCCCGCGCTGGACAAGATGGACGTCTCCGGCGACTACGAGATCGGCGTCGACATCGTCCGCCGGGCGCTCAGCGAGCCGGTGCACCTGATCGCCACCAACGCCGGCCACGACGGCTCGGAGGTCGTCAAGCAGGTCACCGAGATGGGCGTCGACCACGGCTTCGACGCGCTGGAGGGCCGCTACGGCAACATGATCGAGCTGGGCATCATCGACCCGCTGCGGGTGGTGCGCTCGGCGCTGCAGAACGGCGCCTCGTCGGCCGGGCTGATCCTGACCACGAACTCGCTGGTCGCCGAGGAGCAGACGCCCTGGAACAAGGCGCTGATGACCGAGTTCGGGCCGCTCGACGAGGGCATCCCGCAACCGTCGCCGGACTCCAGCACCCCGCAGTCGCTGGGTCTGGGCCCGCAGGTCGGCTAGCGGTGTACACCGTCGGGGGCCGGCTCGTCCCGGTGGTCGACGCCCAGGTGCACATCTGGGACGCCAGCCCGCACAACCAGGCGGCCCCCGCCGGTGAGTCCTACGCGATCCACCTGCTGCGCCGCCACCGCGAGCTGGACGGCGCCGGGGTGCCGCCGCACGAGGTCGAGCGGGTCTCCGAGCGGAGCCTCAACCGGGACGTGTTCGGCGACGGCTACGTCGACCGGGCCGTGCTGCAGCCGGTGGTGCTCGGGGAGCTGTTCGTGCTGGGCTTCAGCCCGCTGGAGTGGCACGCCGAGATGGCCGGCTGGATGCCCGACCGGTTCGTGCTCTCCGGCGAGCTGGACCCCGGCGGCGGCCAGCCGGGGGCCCGCGGGCTGACCCCGCGGGTGCGCCGGTTCGACCTGCGCGGGATCACCCTGTGCGAGCGCGGCCGACCGGCCGGGCGGCTCGCGCTCGGGGACCCGTGGCTGCGCACGGTGCTGGCCCGGTGCGCGGCGGCCGGGGCGGACGTCGTCCACATCGGGGTTGGCCCGTCCACCCGGCAGGCGCCGTGGCGGCACGCCGAGCCGCCGGGCGCGCCGGTTCGGGTGCGCCCGCCGGTGGTGCCGCGGTGGGCCGAGCCGGTGCGCGCCGGCGCGGCCCGGCCGGTGCGGGCGAGCGCGGAGGCCAGGGTGGCCCCGCCCGGCTTCGACACCGGGGAGTTCTGCGAGCTGGCCGCGGCGCTGCCGCAGGTCCGGTTCGTGCTGGGGGCGGGCTGCCTGCCCACCCGCAGGCTGTGCGAGCTGGCGGTCATGCCGAACGTGCACGTCGTGCTGTCGGAGATCCTGCCCTGGACCGGATCGCAGGGGTTCGCGCACGCGTTCGGGGCGCTGCTGGCCGCGTTCGGGGCGGGGCGGCTGCTGTTCGGCAGCGGCTACCCGATGGTGCGGCCCGGCCGGCTGGTGCGGGAGCTGGCCGCCTACCGGTTCCCGGGCGAGCTGGTGGCCCGCTTCCCGCGGTGGGACGCCGCCGCGGTCGCGGCCGTCCTGGGCGGCAACGCCGCCCGCCTCTACCGGATCCCACTCCCCACCGCACTCCCCACCGCCCCCGTCCCATCCGTCGCCGCCGGGGCCTGACCCCCTCGCGCTCCGCCCCGCCCTCCGGGCTCCCTCCCCCGGAGGGGCGTCGGGAAGCCACCATCAGGACACCCGACGTCCTGATGGTGGCTTTCCCGACAAACGGGACGGGGGTGCGGGGAGGGGAGAGGGTGGGTCAGAGGGCTCGGAGGCCGGCGAGCACGCGCTCCATGAGGTTGAAGCTCGGGCGGCCGGCGGGGTCGGCGTCGGCGCTGCTGGTGGTCTGGTGCACGACGACCAGGCCCATGCCGACCATGTCCGACACCAGCACCCTGGCCACCCCCAGCGGGATGCGCAGCAGCGCCGAGACCTCGGCGACCGACCGCGACTGCAGGCACAGCTCGGCGATCGGCTGGTGGGCGCCGTCCATGTGGGCCACGCGGGCCCGGCCGGCGTCGGTCGTCGAGATCAGCGTCTCGATCGCCAACTCGATGTTGGCGCGGGTCCGGCCCCCGGTGCGGCTGTACGGGCGCACCAGGGGGACGGCATCGGCGTCATCGTCGAAGTCGTCAGCCACCGGGCCGACCCCCCTCGTGCTCCCCGGTCATCGCGGCTGGCGTCCGCATGCGGACGGTCTGCGGCGGCGTCCACTGCCCCCGGTCGCGGTGTTCGTCCTCGGGGCGGTCATTGCGAGCCCCCGCCGTGCTGGCCGCCGGCGTGCTGCTCGGCCATGTCGGGCTCCTCGCCGGCGGCCTGGGCGTAGCGGCCGTGGCGCAGGCCGCGCTGGTACTCCGTCAGGCGCCCGCGGACGGCCTCGGCGTCGCGCGGCCGCTCGGGCCGCTCGTCGCCGTTCGTCGGGGTGCCGCCGCCGAGCGAGCCCGGGATCAGCCGCGACCGCGGGTTGCGCTTGGGCAGCCCGCTCTCGGTGAGGTGCTCCTTGACCAGCTCGGAGAACTGGCGGGCGGCGAGCCAGCCGTTCTCCACCGGGCCCCAGTCCAGCGGGGCCTCCTCGGCGGCCTGTACCCCGGCGGGGGTCTCGGCCGGCCGGTTGGGCTCGAAGCTCGGCGCCGGGGTGCGGGCGGGGGTCCGGCTCGCGGCGCGGGACGGGGCGGGCGCGAACGCCGGGGCGGGGGCCGGGGGCGCGTCGTCCGTCGACCCGTTCCCACCGCTCTGCGACGCGCCGGTCGGCACCGGGGCCGAGGGAGCGGCCGGTAGGGCGGTCGGGGGAGCGGGACGGGCGGTGCGGCCGTTGCCGCCCTGGCTGTTGCCGCCGTGACCGTTGTCACCCTGGCCGTTGCCGCCGTGCCCGTTGCCGTTCCGGCCCGGGCCGCGGCCGTTGCCGGGCCCACCCTGCTGGGCGGGGCCGTTCTGCGTCGGGCCGTGCTGGCCGGCGGGCGGCTGGTCCGGCCCGCCGTCCTCGCCGCCGACCCGCATCTTGAACCACGACGAGCGCACCTCGTCGTAGATCGGCTCCTCGCGCTCGGTCTCGGCCGGGCCGCTCTGCACCGCCTCGAACAGGTCGGTGAGCGGGTCGGTGCCGGACTGCGGCTGGCGGGGCATCGGCGGCTGCGCCTGCGGACCCTGCGGCACCGGCGGCATGTGCGGCGCCGACTGCTGCGCCGACTGTTGGGGGGCCTGCTGCTGCGGGGCCTGCTGCTGCGGGCTCGGCCGGTACTGGTCCGTGCGCCGCTCCTCCTGGCGCGGCGGCGGGCCGGGCCGGTACTGGTCGGTGCGGCCGTCGGGGGCCCCGGGGGCCTGGCGGGCGCCCGGCACCTCGAAGTCGACCCACTCGTTCACCCGCGGGTCGTTGCCCTGGCGCGGGGCCGGGACCATCGGCGCCGACGGCCGCGGCAGCGACGGCGGGACCTGGCGGTCCGGCCCGCCGAGCGACCAGTCCTGCTGGCGGGGCGCCTGCTGGCGCGGCTGCGGACCGGTCTGCGGGCGCCCGCCGTGGTCGGCGCCGTTGAACGAGCGCTCGGGGGCCGGCATCTCCGAGGTGCCCATCTCCGCCGCGGCGGCCTGCTCCGCGGTCAGCAGGAACATGCTGGGCACCGACACCACGGCCACCAGGCCCTGGCCGGAGGAGGCGGGCTGCAGCCGGACGCGCACGTCGTTGCGCTGCGCCAGCCGGCCGACCACGAACAGGCCCATGCGCCGCGACACCGCGACGTCGACCGTCGGCGGGTTGGCGAGCTCGCGGTTGATCATGTCCAGGGTCGGCGGGTCGATCCCGACGCCGGAGTCGCTGATCTCCACGACCAGCGAGTCGGCGTTGTCGATCGTCGCCGAGAGCACCACCGTCGAGGCGGGCGGGGAGAACGAGGTGGCGTTGTCCAGCAGCTCGGCGACGAGGTGGACGAGGTCGTTCACGATCGGGCCGGCCACCGAGACGTTCGGCGCCCGGCGCACGACGATGCGCTGGTAGTCCTCGACCTCCGACACCGCGGCGCGCAGGACGTCGTCGGCGGGCACGGGCTTGCGCCGGCGCGGGCGCAGCTCGGCCGCGCCCGCGAGGACCAGCAGGTTCTCGTTGTTCCGGCGCATGCGGGTGGCGAGGTGGTCGAGCTGGAACAGGTCGCCGAGGTGGTCGGGGTCCTGCTCGTCGCTCTCCAGCTTGTCGATCAGCGTCAGCTGCCGCTTCACCAGGCCCTGGCTGCGCCGGGACAGGTTGACGAAGATGTCGTTGACGTTCGCGCGGAGCAGCGCCTGCTCGGAGGCCAGCCGGACCGCCTCGGCGTGGACCGCGTCGAACGCCCGCGCCACTTCGCCGATCTCCTCGCGGGTGTTGACGTCGATCGGCTCGATGGCGACCACGTCCTGGCTCTCCGCGTTCTGCGCGCGCTCGATCGCCTGCGGCAGGCGGGTCTGCGCCACGTCGAACGCCGCGTTCCGCAGCGAGCGCAGCGGCCGGATGATCGCCTGCGCGACCAGCAGCAGCAGGACCAGCGCGATGACCACGGCGACCGCGACGATCACACCGTCGCGCAGCGCCCCCGCGCTCGCGGCGGTGGCCAGGTCGGCGCCGTCGGTGCGCAGCTGCTCCTGCAGCCGGCTCTCGACGTCGCGCGCCAGGTCGGCCACGACCTGGGCCGAGTCGTCCCACTCGATCGCGGAGTCGACCACCGGCGCGCCGATGGTGACCGCGGTCAGGGCGCTGGTCTCGATGCGCTCGCGGTTGTCGACGTCGGGGCCGCTGACGACCTGCGCGTACAGGTCGCGGGAGCTGGGCTGGCCGGAGGCGGCGAACTGGGCGAGCGCCGCGGTGAGCTGTGCGTCGGTCGAGCGGGCCTGCAGCTGGTCGGCGGTGGTGCCCCCCTCGTTGACCAGCAGCGGCAGCAGCGCGGCGTGCTGGCGCTGGACCTGCTCCTTGACCTCGCCGAGCAGGACGACGTCGTCGGCCTGGGCGCGCAGCTGCAGGTCGGGGGTGGTGAACACGGCTCGGCCGAGCGCCCGCAGGGCGTCGATGAGCTGCGTGTAGGACGCGTTGACCTGCGCCGTCGGGTAGCGGGTGTCGAGCACCGCCTCGCGCAGGGCCGGCAGGCTCTGCAGGCGGATCTGCGCGGTGCGCGCCAGCCGGGAGGCCGCCGGGCCGAAGTCGTCCGGTGAGGCGTTCGTCACCACGCCCACGGTCTGGTCGACCCGGGCCATCTGGTCGTCGAGGTCGGGGCGGAACTCGCGGCGGTCGGAGGCGACGAACTTGGCGGCCTCGCTGCGCTCGTTCTGCAGCTGGTGCGTGAGCTCGGACACCTGCTGACCGAGGGCCACCCGGTCGACCAGCGCGTTCAGGTCGGAGGCCGACTGCGAGGTCGCGGCGACGCGCAGCCAGCCGAGCACGCCGGCCAGGACCAGCGGCACGAGCAGCACGACGATCAGCTTCGTGCGCAGGCGCCAGTTCCGGAGTCGCCACTGTGTGTTACCGCTGCGTGGGGGGCGCGGCGGCGCACTCGGGGCTGCTGGGGGCTGCTCTGGGCCCGACGGGTACCCGCTGCCGGGACGGCCCGACAAGGGGTAGCCACCTGTGGCTCCAGGAGGAGATCCGGCCTGGATGCTCACGTCATGTAGCCCTCTCGGTCGGTAATCGGAGAGCGAGCGCAGCGTAGGGGGGAGTACGCATCACTCTTCTGGACGCACGGCGCGGAAGCATACAGTCACCTGGAGAAGCCGGTCGAAGGGCCATTCGGCAAGTGGTTGCGGTTGCTCGTCGGGCGTCGGACGGCTGGCACAACTACGCCATTCGAGGTGCTGATCGTCGGCCTGTCTGGTGGATCGCAGTGACTCTGCGGTACGAACAGGCGTTGCACCAGAAGAGGTCAGTTATGTTCCCGGCGCCTCGTGCGCGCCGGGGTCGAGTCAGCGTCGACCGGCCGACGACCGAGGCTGCCGTTCGACGATCGCGGCCCGGCCGCGTCCCAGACCCGAGATAGAGGCCGGCTCCCACCCGGCCGCGTGACAGGAGCCCCCCGATGTCAGTGTCCCCCGTCCGCAGGCCGCGCGGCCGGTTCCGCAGCCGTCTCGCCGCGATGGGCACCGCCGCTCTGCTCGTCGCGGTCGCCGGTTGCAGCGCCCTCGGGGGCTCCGATGCCCCCGCCGAAGGCGAGCAGGGCGCCAACGGCCTGGAGAAGACCAGCATCAAGTTCGGCATCCTGCCGATCGCCGACTCGGTCGCCATCGCGCGTGCGCAGAACGCCGGCTACTTCACCGAGGAGGGCCTGACCGTCGAGCTGGTGCCGTTCCCCAGTGGTCTGGCCGCGACGACGCCGCTGCTCAACGGCGAGCTGGACATGGCGTACAACAACTGGCCGACCGTCCTCGGGACGACCGCCCAGGGCGTCGGCGAGTTCAAGATCGTCTACCCGGGCGCCGCTGCCGGCGTGAACAACTTCGTGATGCTGGTCCGCCCGGACTCGCCGGTGAAGACCCCGCAGGACCTGGTCGGCAAGAAGATCGCGATCAACACCCTGAAGAGCGTCAACGAGATCCTGGTGCGGTCGGCCCTGCAGACCAACGGCGTGGACGCCAACCAGGTGCAGCTCGTCGACATGGCCTTCCCGGACATGCTGCCGGCCCTGCAGAACAACCAGGTCGACGCCGCGGTCATGGTGGAGCCGTTCATCACCGGCGCCTCCAAGGCGATGGGCGCGGTCAACCTGCTCGACGTCGCCTCCGGGCCCACCGCCGACATCCCGCACTCGGGTGGCGTGACCACGGCGAAGTTCGCCGAGGAGAACCCGAACACGCTGGCCGCCGTGCAGCGGGCGCTGACCAAGGCGATCGCCGACCTGTCCGACCGGTCGATCGTGGAGCAGACCCTCCCGACCTACACCAAGATCGACGCCCCGACGGCGGCGCTCATCTCGCTGCCGAACTACCTGACCTCGCTGGACGCCACCCGGTTGCAGCGGATGGCCGACCTGATGCTGCAGTTCGAGGTGCTGCCCGCGCCGGTCGACGTCGCTCCGCTCCTCGACCGCCTCCCGGCGGCTGGCTGAGCATGCCGCGCTGGATGCGTGGACTGGTGGGGCTGGTCGGCTTCCTCGCGCTGTGGGAGCTGGTCAGCCGCACCGGGTTGGTCAGACGGGAGTTCCTGCCGCCGCCGTCGGAGGTCGGTGCTCGCCTCGGCGAGCTCGTCGCCTCCGACGCGGCGTTCCGGGCCGACGTCCTCGCCACGCTGCTGGCCTGGCTCATCGCGATCGGACTGGCCACCGCGATCGCGGTGCCGGTCGGCCTCGTCCTGGGCCAGGTGGAGTTCCTGCGCCGGGCGACGCAGACGCTCGTCGAGTTCCTCCGCCCGATCCCCTCGGTCGCGCTGATCCCGCTGGCGGTCGTGCTGCTGGGCAGCGGGCCCAGCTCGAAGATCAGCCTCGCCGTCTACGCCTCGGTCTGGCCCATCCTGTTCAACACCGTCTACGCACTGGGCGAGATCGAGCCGCAGCGCATCGAGGCCGCCCGCTCGTTCGGCCTCAAGCGCATGGCCGTGCTGCGGCGGGTCGCGCTGCCCTCGGCCGCGCCGTTCGTGATGACCGGCATCCGGCTCTCGGCGGCCATCGCGCTCATCGTCGTCGTCACCACCGAACTGCTGACCGGCGGCCAGGGCGGCGGGCTGGGGCAGTTCATCACCATCGCGCGCAGCGGTGGCGGGGCGATGGACGTCGTACTGGCCGGGGCGCTGACCGCCGGCATCATCGGCTACGTGGTCAACTTCGGCCTGGAGCGCGCGCAGCGGCAGTGGCTCGGCTGGTCCGAGGAGGTGGGCCGGTGACCGCGACGGTCGACGCGGTGCGGGAGCGGGCCACACCGGCCCGCGGGCGCCGCAGGACGACGAGCTGGCTGGCCGGCTTCGCCCAGCGGTGGGCCGTGTTCGTGGCCGCCGTCGCGGTCTGGCAGGTGGCCGCGGCGTCGGCGGCCAGCGCGTTCTTCCCGCCGCCCAGCCGGATCGCCCAGCAGGTCTGGGACGGGTGGCTGGTCGGCGAGTCCGGCCGGCCGCTGCTGACCGACGTCGCGATCGACAACCTGCTGCCCAGCCTGGGCCGGATGTTCGGGTCCTGGCTGATCGCGGTCGTCGTCGGCGTCACGCTCGGCATCGCGCTGGGGCGCTCGGCGAAGGCCCTCGACTACGTCGGCCCGCTGCTGGCGTTCTTCCGGGCCATCCCGCCGCCCGTGCTGGCCCCGGTGTTCCTGCTGGTGTTCAACCTGGGCACGCCCATGCAGGTGGCCACGATCGTCTTCGGGGTGATCTGGCCGCTGATCCTCAACTCGGTCGACGGCGCCCGTTCGGTCGATCCCACCCAGTACGCGACCGCGCGGGCGTTCCGCCTGCCGCGCCGCCAGTGGGTGTTCGGCGTGGTGGTGCCCGCGGCCCTGCCCAAGGTGTTCGCCGGGCTGCGGGTCAGCCTGTCGCTGGCGCTCATCCTGATGGTGATCTCCGAGCTGCTCGGCGCCGTCGACGGGCTCGGCTACCAGCTCAACATCGCCAAGAGCTCGTTCGACTTCCCCGCCATGTGGGCGGTCGTCGTGCTGCTCGGCGTGCTGGGTTACCTGTTCAACAGCGTTCTGCTGGTCGTGGAGAGGCGGGTGCTGCGGTGGCAGCCGGGCCGGAAGTGACGTCCGATGCGCTCCGGAAGGAGGGCGCGGCGACCCCGATGCTGCGGGTCTCCGGCCTGGCGCACCGCTACGGCGACGACCCCGGCGTCGCCGCGGCCATCGAGGACGTGAGCTTCGAGATCGGCGCGGGCGAGCTGGTCTGCATCGTCGGGCCGTCGGGCTGCGGGAAGTCGACGCTGCTGCGCGCCATCGCCGGCCTGCACGAACCGACCTCCGGCGACGTCGTGCTGCACGGCGACCGGGTCAAGGGCGTCCCGGACGACCTGGCGGTGGTCTTCCAGGACTACAGCCGCTCGCTGTTCCCGTGGCTGAGCGTGGAGAAGAACGTCGCCTTCCCGCTGCGGTCGCGGGTCGGCCGGGCCGAGCGCAGGGCCCGGGTCGCCGAGGCGCTGGCCGACGTCGGTCTGGAGGGCCAGGGCGCCAAGTACCCCTGGCAACTCTCCGGCGGCATGCAGCAGCGGGTCTCGATCGCCCGGGCCCTGGCCTACCGGCCGGCGCTGATGCTGATGGACGAGCCGTTCGCCTCGGTGGACGCGCAGACCCGGGCCGACCTCGAGGACCTCGTCCGCCGGGTGCGCTCGGAGCACGGGATGACCGTGCTGCTCGTCACGCACGACATCGACGAGAGCGTCTACCTGTCCGACCGGGTGCTCGTGCTGTCGAAGTCGCCGGCGCGGGTGGTCCGCACGCTGCCGGTCGACCTGCCCGCGGAGCGCGACCAGATCACCACCCGGGGGAGCGCGCAGTTCGTGGAGCTGCGCACCGAGGTCGCCCGCCTGCTCAAGCACTGATGGCGCGGGTGAGCACCACGGCCGTGGCCGTGGTGCTCACCCGCGCCCGCTGACCAGGTCGGCGAGGGCCACCGGGTCGGCCGGGGCGGTGTCGCCCCGCCACGCGACGTGCTGGTCGGGGCGCACCAGCAGCAGGGCCGGGCCGGGCTTGCCGTCGACGTGCTCGACGACCGCCAGCGGCACGTCGCGCGACGCGAAGGCCTCGGCGACCGCCCGCGCGTCGGCTGCCCCGTCGGGGACGCGCACGAGCAGGGTGTGGTCGGGCCCGAGGACGTCGTAGAGCGAGCGCCCGTCGTCCAGCCAGGCGTGTGGGAGGCGCTCGCCCGCGCGCGGGCCGTCGCCGCCGCCCGCGTCGGCGGCCACCACCGGCGAGCCGTGCACGCCGAGGTCGAGGACGAGGTCGAGGGCGTGGAACTCGGACGCCTTGGTCGCCTGGATGCGCTCGTGGGCCTGCCGCCGGGCGGCCTCGCCCGCCGGGCCGTCGTCGTCGAGGTCGTCGGTGAGCAGCTCGGACGACAGCGTCCGCATGTTCCGCACGGCCGCTTCGATGATCTTCTCCTGGATCGGCCGCCGCTCCGCCTCGTAGCTGTCCAGCAGGCCCGGCCCGCCCCACCCGGCCAGCACCGCGGCCAGCTTCCAGCCCAGGTCGACGGCGTCGCCGAGGCCGGTGTTGAAGCCGTGCCCGCCGAAGGGCGGGTTGAGGTGGGCGGCGTCGCCGGCCAGGAAGACCCGACCCCGGTGCGCCCGGTCGACCAGCTCCATCCGCGCCGTCCACGGGTCCGTCGACAGCACCTCGGCCGGCACCGGGACGCCGGCCAGGCCGTCGACGATGCGCTGCGGGTCGGCCAGGCCCGACTCCCGGTCGACGCCGAACGCGATGACCCACCAGGTGCCGTCCCGGTCGAGCGGACCCATCAGCGTGGGGGCCTGCTCGTTGACCGTCCAGTAGTGCACCGCGGGCCCGTGCCGCACGTGCTCCCACAGCTCGGGGGCGCGGAAGACCATGCCGAAGTTCGGGCGCAGCGCGTGCTCGCCGACGTAGGCCGAGCCGATGGCGTCGCGCACGGCGCTGCGGGCGCCGTCGCAGCCGATGACGTACCGCGCCTCGGCGGTGCTGCGGGCCCCGTCGGGCCCCTCGACGGCCACGCGGACGCCGTCGGCGTCCTGGTCGAGGTCCACGACCGAGTGCCCGGTGACGAGGGTGCACGCCGGGATCTCGCCGACGACCTCGCGCAGCAATTCCTCCAGCAGGTACTGCGGTGCCTGCTGGCCCAGCTCGGCGAACCGGTCGCCGTCGGCGACCATGCCGAAGATCCCGGTGAACCGCGACAGCTCGTGGCCGCTCAGCGACGTGCAGAACACGGCGTCCTGGGAGAAGGAGACGGGCAGCGGCGCGGCCGCGCGGAGCCGGTCGGCCAGGCCCCAGCGGCGCAGGTGCTCCATCGTCCGGACGTTGATCGTCTTGGCCCGGGGGCGCGACCGGGAGACCGTGGCGCGCGGCTCGACGAGCGTGCACTCGACCCCGCGCAGCCCCAGTTCGACGGCGGCGGCGAGGCCGACCGGGCCCGCCCCGGAGATGAGGACGGTGGTCGAGGGGGGCGGCGACGTCCCGGCGTCGGCGGAGTACACGCCCGCAGCCTATTCGCTGCCCCGCACCCGGCGTGACGGCCGAGCGGCGATGCGATCTTGCTGCTGTGTTCGGGCGAAGCTGTCGGTACCGTGGGGACGATCACCGGTGGGACCCGCACCGAGGTGGTGGCCGATGCCCGATGTCGACGCCGTGGTCGTGGGTGGCGGCATCGGCGGCCTGTCCACGGCCCTCGCGCTCACCCGCGCCGGCCGGCGGGTGCGCGTCCTCGAAGCGGCCGACCGGTTCGGCGAGCTCGGCGCCGGCCTGCAGAT
The DNA here is from genome assembly GCF_018531445.1 of Pseudonocardia lacus. Lineage (GTDB taxonomy): Bacteria > Actinomycetota > Actinomycetes > Mycobacteriales > Pseudonocardiaceae > Pseudonocardia > Pseudonocardia lacus. Next base: position 6,259 of record NZ_JAHDTH010000004.1, on the reverse strand, counting down.
GGCCGCCAACGCCACCCGCATCCTGCGCTCGTGGGGCCTGCTCGACGAGGTCGTCGCCCGCGGGGTCGTGCCGCGCCGGCTCGTCATGCGCGACGCCGTCGACGGCGCCGAGCTCACCCACCTCGACCTCGTCGACGCCGAGCGCCGCTACGGCGCCCCCTACATCGTGATCCACCGCGGCGACCTGCACTCGATCCTGCTGGAGGCCTGCCGGGCCGCCGGCGTCGACCTGGTCACCGCCGCCGCCGTCACCGACGTCGAGCAGGGCCCCGGCTACGCCGAGGCGGTGAGCTCCCGGCGCCGCGACCGGGGCCGGGCCGTCATCGCCGCCGACGGGCTGCGCTCGGGGGCGCGCCGCTACTTCGGCGACGACCACGCCATCGATTCCGGCTACACGGCCTACCGCGGCGTGCTGCCGGTCTCCCAGCTGGACACCAGCGGGCTGACCCTCGACGACGTCGTCGTCTACGTGGGACCCGACCGCCACCTCGTGCAGTACCCGCTGCGCCGCGGCGAGATCTTCAACCAGGTCGCGGTCTTCCGGACGTCGACGACGCGGGGCACGCCCGAGGAGCTCGACGAGGCCTTCGCCGGCTCGTGCGCGCAGGTGCTCGACGCCATGGCCCACCTCGACCGCGAGCGGACGTGGCCGGTGCGGGAGCGGGCACCGATCCGCCGCTGGGTCGACGGCCGGCTCGCGCTGACCGGGGACGCCGCGCACGCGATGCTGCAGTACTTCGCGCAGGGGGCGTGCCAGGCGTTGGAGGACGCCCAGTGCCTGGCCGACCGCGTCGCGGCGCATCCCGGGGACTGGGATGCGGCGCTGCGGGAGTACGAGCAGGAGCGCATCCCCCGGGCGACGCTGGTGCAGACGCGGGTGCACGACTGGGGCGAGCTGTGGCACTGCGACGGGCTGTTCCGGGTGGTGCGCAACGTGCTGCTGCGCGACCGGGACCCGCGGGACTACCGGTTCCTCGACTGGCTCTACGCAGAACCCTGACCGTCCCGGAGGCGGCGGGGCCGCGGACCCGCGAGGTTGGACGAGAGCCGCGCTCGTGCGGCCGTGTCGCCCGCGAAGCGGGCGTGGGTGAGCGCCGCAGGCGCGAGCCTGGGGCGCGCGTAGCGCGCCCACACCCCTGCGAGGGGGCCCTGCTTGATCAGAGGTCGCGCGCCGCGGAGGCACTTGACCCCACCCGCCTGGACCCACTGTTCGCCTGGACATGACAGGGCCGAAGGCGCCTGTACGCCGGCTGGTCGCGTCGCCCAGTGACGCTTCGGCTTACCGCGCCTCCGGCGGGGCTTCCAGCGGGGACCTCGGCTCAAGCAGGGGAGCACTCGGGGTGGGCTGTGGGCGCTACCGGGCCTACTGGCTCGGCTCGGCTCGCGGCGCTGCGCGCCGCCTCGCCGGCCGGGCTCGCAGCCCTCGCGGTGTGCTCGCAACGCCGGGTGTGTGTTCGCAGCCCGCCGGCGCGCTGCGCCGTCCCCGCCAGCGCTGCGACATCTCCCGCTAGCGCTGCGAGCACTCACCCGGCGCTGCGAGGACGCTCCCGCCCCGGGGGCGGGGGCGTCCTCGCAGGGGCGGTGAGGTCTTCGCAGGCGCCGTAGCACCTGCGAAGACCATGAGGACTCTGCGACGAGGCCGACCAGGCGTGCGTGGGCGCGCTTCCGGCTGGCGTGCGCTCCACCAGTGCTGCGACCACCCTGCCAGCGCTGCGACGTCCCTCACCAGCGCTGCGCCGACCTGACCGGAGTTGCGACTCTCCGCGAGTGCTGCGAGGTCGGGCCGGCCGGTTTCCTCGCAGCACCAGGTGTGGCCTCGCAGCACCAGGTGTGGCCTCGCAGCCCGCCGGCGCGCTGCGACGTCCCCACTGGCTCTGCCAGGACACGCCAGCCCTGCGAGGACGGCCTCTCTCGCTGCGGCCGGCCGCACGAGAGCGGTTCTCGTCCAGCCCCGCCGTACGAACGCGGCTCTCGTCCAGCTCGGCCGCCGAGCGTGGCCGCCGCGGGAGGGCGATCGAGCGCGCTCTCGTCCACCCCGCCGTGTCCGCCGCGGACGACCGGTCCCGTCGAGAACGAACTTGTCGTGATCAACAGGGCCTGTTGATCACGACAACGTCGTTTTCGACGGGAGTTCGGCGAGGCGGGCGATGGTGGCGGTCGTGCAGGGCCAGGGGGTGGGGGTGGTCCGGCAGCCGGCGCAGGTGCCGTCGGGGCGGCGGCTGTGCAGGGCCAGCGCGCGCCGGGGGCCGTCGGGTTGGGCGGCGACGAAGTCGGCCGCGACCTCGATGCAGGAGCGGCGGGCCTCGGCGGCGCGTTCCTCGTCGCGGCTCACGTCGTTTCTCGGTTCACGTCGTGGCTCGGGAGGACCGACCGGCGCGGAGGGTGGGGGCGCTCCGCGCCGGCCGGGGTACGGGTGTGCGGCGGGCGGCGAGTTCGACGGCCGCGGTGCACAGCGGGCAGGGGCGGCCGAGGGGGGCGCTGAGGGCGGCCGGGAGGAAGACGCGGCCGCACAGGCCCGCCGCATAGCAGCGCGAGGGTCCTGGAACGCGCGCGTCCGGGACGTTGTGTGCGGTTCCGATTCCCTGTTCGGCGATCCAGCTGGCAGATGGTCCGGCCGTCACGAGTTCCCCTCCCGAGGTCTGTCCGATCGCGACAGTTGCGATGCGTGGAGAAGTTCAGCACCGGCTGTGACGGGCGTGCAAGAATTGTCCGGGAATGCGCGATCGACAGTCGCTCGGAAGGACCAATTTCCTTGCAGATCGCGCGGGACGAGTCTTTCAGATCGAATGAAAGGTTTCCGGGACATGCGAGGTGAGCGGCGGTGACCGACACGGCGGCGACCGGCTCGACGGTGCCGCGCCGACAGCTCGGGCGGCACCTGCGCGATGCGCGCGGCCGGGCCCGGCTGACGGTGCGGGCGGCGGCGGAGGCGCTGGAGTGGTCGGAGCCGAAGATCTGGCGGATCGAGACCGGGCAGACGTCGATGCGCAGCCACGACGTGGAGGCCATGTGCCGGATCTACGGGGTGGCCGAGGAGCTGACCGAGGCGCTGAAGGCGCTGGCCAAGGAGACGAAGGGGCGGGGGTGGTGGCACTCGTACGGGGACGTCATCCCGAACTGGCTGGATCTCTACATCGGCCTGGAGGCGGCGGCCAGCGACATGCGCTTCTACGAGTCCGAGTTGGTGCCCGGGCTGTTCCAGACCGCCGACTACATCCGGACGATCTTCGCCACCTACAAGCCGGATCTGGACTCGAACGAGATCGAGCGCCGGGTCGGGCTGCGGGTGGCACGACAGGCGGTGCTGACCCGGGTGACCGCTCGGCCCACGCTGACGGTCGCGATCAACGAGGCCATCCTGCATCGCGCTGTCGGTGGCCCGCGAGTGATGCGAAATCAGCTCATGCGGCTGGTCGAGCTGAGTGAGCTGCCGAACGTCGAGTTGCGTGTCGTGCCGTTCGCCATCGGAATCCACGAAGGGGTGACTTCCGGACCGTTCACCATTCTCCGATTCCCGAAGGCTCGCGGTGGGCGTGAGGTCGAGCCGCCGATCGTCTACATCGAGGGTGTGACAGGTGCGCTCTACCTGGACAAACAGCAGGAAGTTGAGCGCTTCGAGGCGGTGTTCCGGCATATCCTCCAGGAGGTTGGCGACGAGGACGGCTCCGTCAGCAGGGGCCTCCTCTTGGCGGGCATCAGGAGGCTGGAGCGATGAACAGCGCGGATCTGCCGGACGCTCGATGGCGGAAGAGCAGCCACAGCAACAACGAGGGCGCGTGCGTGGAGGTCGCGTTCCTGGACAGCGGCCGGGTGGGCGTGCGCGACAGCAAGGACCACGGCGCCGGCCCGGCGCTGGTGTTCGCCCCGTCCGAGTGGTCGGCGTTCGTCCGCGCCGTCACCGCCGGCGAGTTCCGCCGCTGAGGGTGCCGTCGAGAACGAACTTGTCGTGATCGAATGGCCTTGTTTATAACCACCACGTGGTTATCGACGGGGGTCCGCCGGGCGGGTCAGCGCAGTGGCCAGCCGTCCGCCAGCACGGGGAACGACCGCGCGGGGGCCCGCCACGCGTACGCCCAGCAGATCGTGCCGGTCCCCGGGACCGCCACGCGGATGCGCTCGTAGTCGGGGCCCTCGTACTCGTCCAGAGCGGGGAGCAGGCGTTGCGGGTCGCGCAGGGGGATGAGGGTGCCGGGGGTGGAGCCGGGGGCGTCGGGGAGCCAGGCGGGCCAGCCCTGGCCGGTGTCGCGGACCTGCCCTGGTAGCCGTGCCCGGTACGGGGCTCCGTCGACGTGCGGGGCCACCATCGGCCATCCGGACTGCCCGGGCTGCAGCAGGCCGTAGGTGAACAGGGCGGCCGGCCACTCGTCGGGGTGCGGGGTGCCGACGACGGTCTCGGCGTCCAGGCCGTCGCCGGGGCCGGCCTCGCCGTCCAGGCCGGCGGCCTCGGCCTGGGGCACGTCGGCGCAGCGCACGGGGGCGCCGTCGACCAGCAGCGGGTGGCGGATCGCGGAGTGCCCGAGGTAGCACCACGGCGCCTCGACGATGCCGGCAGCGCCGAACACCCCGCCGTCCAGTTCGACCGTGCCGGTGCGCAGGCGGGCGAGGCGGAAGCGGTCGTCGCGGCCCTCGCAGCGGTCCAGCACCGCGATCTGCTCGGCGGTGGCCAGCCACAGCGAGTGCGACTCGACGGCGCCGGGCGCGGCGGCGAGCACGGCGGGGCGCTGGCCGTCGCGGAAGCGCAGGCCGGCCGCCCACACCGCGGCCACCCCGCGGGTGCGCACCCGCAGCGCGACCACCGGGTCCTCGCCCAGGCCGAGTTCCCTACGCAGCCAGGTGATCTTGCTGGGGTTGCGGTTGGAGCCGTACGCCAGGACCGGGACGCGCGCGGCGCTCGGCGGGGCGTCGCGCTCGGCGAGCCAGTCGTCCAGGGGGAGGCCGGCGACTCGGCCGTCCGCGTCGATCTCGTGGGCCATCCCGTCGACGTGCGCGAACGAGCCGGGCGGGACGGGACCGGGGTAGGGATCGGCCGGGAAATCCGTGTCGGGCCACACCACCCGCCCAGGCTAACGTCGCGGACGCGCAGCGCCTGGCGGTCGACCTGGTGGAGCGGACTGCCGAGCTGGGCGCGCTGCGCGGCGCTGAGCTCACGGGGTCGCGGGCGCCCGGCGGCGTCGGCGGCGCCGGGCGAGGACACCGTAGCGGGGGGAGGCGACCAGGGCCAACACGAAGCAGGCCGCGCAGACCAGGCCCATCGCGCCGGCGATGTTGCTGTCCACCGCGAGGGCGATGGTGTGGCCGGCGACCGCGCCCACCCACCCCACGCCGACGGCCAGCCCGACCATCACCTTGAGGCTGTCGGTCAGCAGGTACGCGGTGGCGGCCGGGACGATCAGCATCGTCACCACCAGGATCGCGCCGACCGCCTGGAACGCGGCCACCGCCGTCACCGCCACCGCGAGCAGCAGCAACCGCGACAGCAACCGCGGGCGCAGCCCGACGACCGCGCCGAACTGCGGGTCGAACGTGGTGGCCTTGAGCTCCTTCCACAGCAGCGCCACCAGGGCCAGGTTCACGGCCACGACGACGGCCAGCACGACCGCGGGGCGGATCACCTCGACGCCGAGCAGCGACATCGTGTCGAACGGGACGAAGGCCAGCTCGCCGTAGATGGTCGAGTCGAGGTCGAGGTGGATGCCCTCGGCGAACCGCGTCACCCCGAGCACGCCCAGCGAGAACAGCGCGGGGAAGACCAGGGCGATGGCCGCGTCCGAGGCGACCAGGCCGGTGGCCCGCAGCGCGTCGATGCCGAGCACGCAGATCACCGCGAACGCGGCCGCCCCGATCACCACCGGCAGCGGGGCGCGGGTCTCGGCGACCAGCCACACCGCCACGATCCCGGGCAGCACGGCGTGGCTGACCGCGTCCGAGAGCAGGGCCATCCTGCGCAGCACCAGGAACGGCCCGAGCAGCCCGGCCGCCGTGCCCACCAGCCCGGCCACCAGCACGATCACCAGCGCGTCGCTCATGACTTCTCCCCCGAGGCGAGGGCGCGCAACTGGGCGACGGCGTCGTCGCCGAGGCTGGCGCGCAGGTCGACCGGGTCGGGCTCGCGGGCGTCGGGCAGCCGGACCTCGGCGCCGTGGGCGAGCCAGGCCCGCCACAGTTCGCGGCGGTCGGCCAGGTCGGCGGCCTCGGCCCGGCCGGCGGCGGTGAGCCGGCCGTCGGCGTCGAGGAGACCGCGCCTGCGCAGCGACGCGCG